>NZ_JBBMGI010000010.1:0-114950 GCF_037908445.1 Corynebacterium sp. KPL2825
TGGTCCACAACCTTGGCACCAGCAACAACCTCACGCAGGCCACCCTCGAAGTCAGCGTTAGTGGAAACCTTCGGAGTGTCCTTCTCGTCGTCACCAGGGGTACCCGGCTCGTTAGGCTCGGTCGATTCAGAAGGCTCGGTCGGCTTATCCGGGGTCGTCGACTCGCCGTCCGAAGGCTTGTCAGACTCAGAGGTCTCGGAAGCTTCAGAAGACGTGGTCTCTACAGACTCGGACTCAGAAGACTCACTGGACTCAGACTCAGACGGTTCCTCAGACTCGGAAGGCTTCTCACTCTCAGAGTCACCCGGCTCCTCAGACTCGCTGGCCTCGCTAGTCGTCGAGGTAGAGGAATCCTCAGAGGAAGAAGGCGTAGAGGTTTCACCCTCGCCACCGTGACCAGGCTTATCCGGAACCTCCTCGGTAGAGGTGGCGGTCTCCGGAGTGGTGGTCTCGGAAGGCTTGTCAGACTTTACAGTCTGAGCCTCGTCCTCGATATTGGTGTGCTCGGCGATGTCATTCTTCTCACCAGTGGTGGAATCCTCGCCGTCCTTGTTAACAGCAGTGGAGGTCAGGTACTCGAAAGCAACTGCCTCATCAACGGCCTCGGTAACACCCTCATCAACGGTGATCTTGACTTCTACCGTGCCCTCGGAGGTCTTCGGTACGAAGGTCTTCTCACCGTGGCCGATTACCGGGAAGTCACCAGTGGTCTCGTCCTTGACCTTGGAACGCAGCTCTGCATTCAGAGTGTATTCCTTGCCAGGAACCAGGTCGTTGTACTTAACCTTATCGGTAATGACGGTGCCAGCCTTGATCTCATCGCCCTCAGCCTTCTCAGCCTTGGTGCCGATGGATGGCTCCATCTTGGAGGTTACGGTCTGTGCCTCATCATCGATGTCGCGGTGATCGGTAATCTTCTTCTCTTCGTCAGAGTTCGGAGTGTCCTTACCGTTCTCATCGACCTGCTTGGAATAGAGATCCTCGAATGCGACGGCAGCCTTGATAACGCCTTCAACGTCATCGTTGACCTTAATGTCAACAACCTGCTCGCCGGAAGACTTCTTCGGAGTGAAGGTTACATCGCCCTTGCCGACGACCTCGTGCTCACCCTTATCATTCTCAGCCTTGTTACGCAGCTCAGCCTTCAGGGTGTATTCCTTACCCGGCACCAAATCGGTGTAGGTAACGGTGTCCTTGACGGTGACGCCAGCCTTTACCTGCTTAGCGTTGTCAAATTCAGCCTTAGTCTGGATAGACGGGGTCCACTTGGTGTTAACGGTCTGCTTCTCATCGTTGATGTCTTCGTGAGTAGCAATCTCGTTCTCATCGGAGGAGCCAGTGGTCTCGTTGCCATCCTTGTCTACCTCGGTAGATACAAGCTTCTCGAAGGCAACCGCAGCGTCAACAGCAGGATCTGCCTTCTCGTTGACGGTGATCTCAACCTTCTGTTCACCGGCGGACTCCTTCGGAGTCAGTTCCGCAGAGCCTTCACCCAGTACGGTTTCGCCATCTTTCTTGGAGATGAGTTTTGCCTTCAGGGTGTACTTCTTACCCGGAACAAGATCCTTATACGTCACAGTGTCAATAACCGTGGCACCCTTCTCTACACGGTTGCCATCCTTGATCTTGGCCTGCGTGTGAATCTCAGGATTCCACTTGGTATTGACGGTCTGCGCCTCATCATCAATGTCCTCGTGCTTCGCAATGAAGTTGCCATCGCCGGAATCGTTCGGGACATCCTTGCCGTTCTCATCCACCTCGTGGGAGTACAGCTTCTCATAAGCAACGGCAGCAGCAACAGGGTTCTTCACACTGTCATCGACATTGATCTTTACCTCAACGTCCCCGGACTCACCCGTAGCTTCAAAGGTCTCAGAACCGGTACCAAGAATAGCGTGCTCGCCGTTCTCGCCAGCAGCCTTGTTACGCAGCTCAGCCTTTAGGGTGTACTTCTTACCCGGGACAAGCTCCTCGTAGTGAACCTTATCCTTAACGGTAGCGCCAGCAACGACCTGCTGCTTGTCGCCATCAAAGGAAGCTTCAGTCTTAATCTCCGGATTAAGGTCCTTCTCCTGCTCTTCAGTGCCTGGAACCGGAGCGGTCGGCTCAGTCACCTTAGTGGTCTCGTCAGGAGAGGTCGGTTCAGTAGTGGAATCCTTTGGAGTGGTCTCCTCAGTGTTAGACGGCTCAGAATCCGTGGTCGTCTCACTATTAGGGGTAGTCTCCTCACCCGGATTCTCAGGAGTGGTCTCATCGGACGGATTTTCCTCCGTCTTCGGAGTCTCCGGAGAAGTAGTAGGTTCCTCAGTTTCACCTTCATCGTCGGGCAGACCCGGCTGATCCGGCGGCATTACTCGCTGCATGCCTGGAGCCCTTTTCCCATTCTTCTCAACCGGAATAACCACAGTGACGAAATAGTCTGCAGGTTGCTCAGGAATCTCTGAAACCTTCTTGAAAGAAGGGCCCTTATTTCCCGGAGTATAAGCGCTCTCAATCTCAAGACCCGTTAGATCTGTGAATTCTTTCATAGAGCCATTAAAGGTCGGAAAGTTGACTTGATCATAAGGGTTGTTGTACTTGGGCTGTTGCCCGTTAATGGTATAGGCGGCCGCAGTCCTGTTATCCGGACGTTCACTTACCAGCGCTATCATGTATACCACATACGTACCCGCAGCGGCCTTATCCCCAGCCTTAATGGCCTTTTGCCACTCGAGAGCTAACCGAATCACAGCGTCCCGATACTCGGAAGGAATGCTCAATTTTGTCGCGTTGTCCTTCGAGTACAAAACGCTAGTTTTGTTATTTGGGTACTTGTCAAGAGGATCTATACACCAAGCCCACCCCACGTTGTTATTTGGGTTTGCCTTCGTGCCATCCTTAGGGGGACCTGCCCACGTCAGAGAGCCCCATGCCTGGGCGTCCTCGCCTACATTAACCCTACCGCCCATCTCTACGTTCGGCGTAAAGTCGGTAGGCTCAGCAGCCCCTGCCTTACTACCCGGAACGGTGACCATGGCCGCGATTACCGCAATTGCAGCAAGCACTGCGGTAAAGACCATCCACCCCTCTCGGGATATATTTCTTAACTTACTCATTCTTTCCTCTTCGAGCGGTACAAATACTTACATTCGTTTTCCTGTACAGCGAGTGTCTTCGCTGAACAGAACCTGAAATTGAGACTTGAACACACTGCGGTTAATCAGGGTTTTGAACCCGAATCTGGATTAACTCTTATCGTGCCCTCAGCATAGTATCACGGGAAAATTTAAGGCGCCAGCCAGAAAGCTTTAGAAAACTGCAGGTTATGCAGGATTTCTAATTTCATACCCACAGGTGGATGCACTTATTTCCACGGTTAACCTAGGTTTAAATACGTATGTTCAATGTATCCTAGGCCTTTCTTAAGGTCTGGACACCACACTAATGGCTTAATCAATACTAAGATTAGCTTTAACAAGACCTACGTAGATATTTCTTTACGCTGTGCTTTATCTAATTTCTTGCAAATTTTAGAGAGGGGGGATTGCACGCAATTTCTTCGCGTCACCCCGCTACCATCCCCAGAAAGTTGGTGTTACAGGTGTAACTGCATGGCATTCGATAAGAGTGTACGCACGTTCGACATTTAGAAATGTAGTAATCCTTAACCCTTTTGCCTCTCATCTCCAAGAAGGGCTGTGTGAGCGAAAACTCTGCCTAAGGTCGTCACAATCACACTTAGGACCCCCGAATAGGGAGTGAGGGAGAATTGGGCAAAGAAAAATCCGCACGGGCGTCGGCAAGCGGATGCTTTACCGAGGCCGCAGTGCGGATCCTGGAATGAACTAGGCCTTAAAGAACGGCAGTAACCCGGTAGCCCTTTTCCTGCAGGAGCTGGGAAACCGCCTCAAAAGTATCGCCATCCTTGTCCGGGTTGTAGGTCTCCGGGTTCAGGGCAATATGGGCGGTGTCGCCTTCGTAACGGACGCTGATGAAGTCGTAGCCGGCTTCGGCATGGGCGGCGTCGATAAGTGCCTGCACGTCGTCGTTGTTGCCCTGCCCAGCAACGGCAACCTGCTCCTGCTCAGGAGCCGGCGCAGCCTCCTGCGCCGGGGCGCCCAGGCCGAAGAAGCCCATAATCGTGGCTAGCAGGCCGCTCACAAGCTTGATAATCATTGAAGTAACTCCCTGTGTAGTAATACGCGGGAATAGGGCCCGCGAAAGCTGAAAAACTCTCAGTACTTAAAGCAATCTTAACTTTAGCTTAGTATCTAGTTACGTTCAACAGGGAAAGCCTTAATTCACCAAATCATGGGCTTGAGGTGGTTAAGGGGCGCTGAAAACGCCACAGCGCCCGTGCTCCGTCTCAATGACGGGACACGGGCGCTTTCACTCAATTAGGGCTAAATCCTTAAAGGGACCGCGAGCTGGATAGGGGTAGCAACCTTTGTTGTCTGCTTGGAGGGCTAGAAGAAGCATCGTGCAGAGAGCCAGTTCAGCTGTGCTAGAGAGTGGGGCTCTCACCCCAGGCTAATAAGGACTACATCCTTACTGGTCTTCCATGACATCGTGACGCACGATGGTCTGGTCGCGGCCCGGACCAACGCCGATATAGGAGATACGGCAGCCAGACAGCTCTTCCAAGCGCAGGACGTAATCCTGCGCCTTCTGCGGCAGCTCTTCAAAGGTGGAGCACTCCGTGATGTCCTCATCCCAGGCCGGCATGGTCTCGAAGATGGGCTCGGCGTGGTGGAACTCGGACTGGGTAAGCGGCAGCTCGTCGTAGCGCTTGCCGTCGACGTCGTAGGCCACGCAGATAGGAATCTCGCCAATGCCGGTGAGAACGTCCAGCTTGGTCAGGAAGTAATCGGTAAAGCCGTTCACGCGGGTGGCGTAGCGCGCGATGACGGAGTCGTACCAGCCGCAACGGCGCTTGCGGCCGGTGTTGACGCCAATCTCGCCGCCGGTGGTCTGCAGGTATTCGCCCCACTTATCAAAAAGCTCGGTGGGGAACGGGCCAGCGCCCACGCGGGTGGTGTAGGCCTTGATGATGCCCAGGGAAGTCTTGATGCGGGTTGGACCAATGCCGGAGCCCACGGAAGCACCACCGGCGGTCGGGTTAGACGAGGTCACGAACGGGTAAGTGCCATGGTCCACATCCAGCATGGTGGCCTGGCCGCCTTCCATGAGTACGTGCTTACCAGACTCGAGGGCCTTGTTGAGCTCGAGCTCGGCATCGATAACCATCGGGCGTAGGCGATCGCGGTAGCTCAAGAAGTACTCCACAATCTGATCTGCCTCGATGGCCTTGCGGTTGTACATCTTCACCAGCATCTGGTTTTTAATGTCCAGCGCAGACTCCACCTTCTGGCGCAGGATGGACTCATCAAAGATGTCCTGCACACGGATACCGATGCGCGCGACCTTATCGGCATAGGTCGGACCAATGCCGCGGCCGGTGGTGCCAATCGCGCGCTTACCCAAGAAGCGCTCCTGCACGCGGTCGAGCGTCTGATGGTAAGGGGCTACTAGGTGCGCATTGGCGGAAATCTTCAGGCGCGAGGCATTCGCACCGCGGGCTTCGAGGCCATCAATTTCATCAAAGAGCGCCTCGAGGTTAATTACCACGCCATTGCCCAGCACCGGGGTAGCGTTCTCAGACAAAATGCCGGCCGGCAGGAGCTTCAGCTCATATTTATCGCCGCCTACCACGACGGTGTGGCCGGCGTTATTACCGCCGTTCGGCTTGACCACGTAGTCAACCTTGCCGCCGAGGATGTCGGTCGCTTTGCCCTTGCCTTCGTCGCCCCATTGGGCGCCGACAATGACGATCGCTGCCATTGTTTAGTCACTTCCTCATTATTGAAGCCAAAATACTCTCCAACTTTACACTTTCCCGGCCCAAAAAGCGCGCGTAGCATGGTGCGCATGCGTTTTTTGTTCCTCCGCTGCGGCGCCCCGGACATTTCCATGCCCGCTGAGGCCCACGATCTCTCGGCCGTTCCTACCCGCAAAGAGCTCGCGCTTATCGACGCCTTCCTCAACCCCCTCCTCCCCACAGACCCCACTCCCTCGCTCGATGACATCGCCGCCCAACCCGATGTTCGCCACCTCGGCACGCCGGAGCCATCCCCGCAGGCGCCCCACCTCACAGAGCCCGCCCGCATCGTCGTCGCCGGCTCCGATGCTGCGCTTTCGGCCGTACTCACCCGCCTCATGCGCTCCGATCGCCTCTGGGCCGAAGTCGCCTTCATCCCCGTGTCCTCGGCTACTCCTTCCGCCGCCGCACAGAACTGGGGGCTTCCCACCGACCCGGCCGAAGCCCTCGACTTCGCCCGCACCGCCCCGGTCCGCCCAGCCCCTCTCATCCGCAATGATTCCGGCCTCGCAGTCGCTGGCTCTGCCACCATCTCAGATGCCACAAACGGAGCTTTCACCGGCGAAATCATCATCGACGACCACACTCTCGCCGCCTCCTCCCCCAAGACCTTCGGCGCACGCCTGGTCCCGATGACCGATGCCCCCGGCATCCTCGCCGCCCGCGCCACTTCCCCCGTCGAGTCCCAGGGCCGCCTCCGCTCGCTGCTGCGCAAGCCCGGCCAGCTCGCCCCTGAATCTGTACGCACCGGCCGCGCCGTCCAGGCCGGCGGCCCACAGCTGCGCGTCATCGTCGATTCGGTCCCCCACAAGCGGCCGGTGACCCGCGTGACCTTCTACCGCCACCTACGCGATCTCCAGATCGTCCGCCCTTAGCCCCGCGCGACGACTTCAGTCCTCGCGCCCCCACACCTCCGGTGGATAGGCCGGATGCTGCGACGTCGGCACGAGGTGCGCCACGGCCGACTCACGCGAGAGCCCGCACACCATCAGCATATCGACCACAATGGAGCGCGTCTGGCCCAAAATCATATAGGCCGATAACGTGCCGTCCTTGTCGATGATGTCTAGCCCGGCGCGCCCGCCCACGATGCGCAGCCGCTGCACGAGGTCCGGAATCTCAATCGCTTCGTCGTGCCCATGCTGTTTGCCTTGGCCGTAGAGCTCGCTGATGGCGAGCATGATTTCAGAAAGCTCATCGAGCAATTCCACCTGCGCGTCTGAAACCTTGTCGCGGTCCTCCGTCAGGCCTAATGCCTGGCGGGAGAGCACGCGCACGCCGCGCACCGCGTTATCTACCGGCATGAGGATGCGCTCCAGCGAGCGAATGCTGCGCCGCGATGCCCACAACAGTGGCGAGACCTCCGAGGCCTCCCTGCCCGATTGCGCCGCACTCAGCAGGGTATTCACGCTGTCTTGCGTACCGCGCACCGCCTCGCGCGCATCTCGGATAACGGCGGGGTCTTGCTGGCGGATGCCGTACGTGACGTCGGCAAGAATGCTCGAGGCAATCTTGAGCACCTTCGATACCTCGCGCCGCGCCTCCACCAACGGGGAATTGGGAATCAACGCGATGGTTATCAGGCCAATGCCTGAGCCAATCATCGCGTCGATCGCGCGGTGCAGGCCACCCGGGCCCTCCGTGGGTGGAAAAATCGTCGCAATCAAAATCGCGCCAAAGACAATCTGGTTAGTAATCAGCGGCGACTTGGTCAAAAACGAGCCCACCACCAGGCCCGCGCCCACGATGAAGAAAATCTGGAACGGCCCCTGCCCCACAATCTGAAAGAGCAAGTCGCCTACGGCCACGCCGATGATGCCGCCAATCGACATCTCCAGCGCCTTCTTCATCCTGTCCCCACCGGACATCCCTAAAATGATGACCGCGGAAATCGGCGCAAAGAACGGCTGCGGGTGCCCCACCACATCGCCGGCCACCCAGTACGCGAGCGCCGCACCAATGGTCGCCTGCACAATATAAACAAACCGCGAGCGGATGCGGTTTACCCGCGAGAGCACCGAGCGGTCAATCACCCGCAGCTTTTGCCGCGTTGAGACTCTTTCCTTCGCTTCCGACATGCCTTCCAGCATAGAAGACCGCCCCTACCATCGCCGCTGTCCCCGCGCATCTTGGCCGCCGGCTAACCTGTAGACAGCTCTTGCCGACGCCCCCTTTCCCCCACTCATCCACAATTTCTCCCTCCCCGGCCGCGCACCGCTTGTTCAGCCCTCGCGTGCCCTTTAACTTCGGCCGTGTGAACACCGATTTTCTTCTGCTATGCCGCCGCGGCGTCGACCTCGTCGCCGAATTTCGGGGCTGCTCCGAAGACTCGCTTCTCGAAGCCGGAGCCAGTCCCCTTCTGGCTGCCCAACTCGCCCGCCTGCAGCACGTCTACTTCGGCCGCACGTCGAATACCCGCAAGCAACGCCACGCCCGCGAGGCCGCCCGCAGCCGCGGCCATGACCTCACCACGCTCGATAGCATCGAGTCTTATACCCGCCGCGTACGCGATCCCAACCGCGCTTGGGACCTGCGCCTAACGCACTGCCGCACCGAGGCCCGCCTGATTCCCTCCGTGGCCAAGAAGCTACTCAAGCAGCTCAATCCACCTCGCCGCCCCGAGCCCGGTGTGCGCTATACTCGCCGCCCCGACGGCCCACACACCATCTCTATTACGGCCGATCCCACCGATATCGCCGATATCAAGGGCGTGCTCTCCTCCGTCAACAAAGACGATCCCCTCGCCGCCGCCAAGAAGGTGCTCCTCGAGGGCAATCCCGGCGCGCTGCCGGCCGTGCATACCAACGTCATCCTCACCCTAGACCAGCTCGACCGCATCGTCGCCGCGCCTTCCGACGCCTCCGATATCACCCTCCAGCTCACCAACGGCGCCCGCATGACCGGCGCACAGCTGGTTGCCCGCGCTCTCGCCCAGCGCGGCTATGTCAGCCTCGTTCACCCCGAGCACGGCCCGGTAAACCTGTATCGCACCGAGCGCATGGCCACGTGGAAACAACGCATGCTCGCCGCGGCCGAGCACCCCGTGTGCGCGTGGCCGGGTTGTAATACGCCTGCCGACGACGCCCAAGTCCACCACCTCACCGCCTGGTCCACCGGCGGACCCACAAACCAAGAAAATCTGGTCACCCTGTGCGCACACCACAACGCCATCAACCAGGATGACCCCTCCCGACCCACAGAACGCGGCCGTATGGTGCGCGTAAGTGGCCGCATCGCCTGGGTACCGCCGTGGAGCAATACCCCGCGCTTCGTCCCCAGCCCCACCCGGCCACCGAATCGCCACACGCAGCCACCTGGTCCTTAGCCCCTCGGCCCCACCACCCGCCAGCGCCGCCCGCGGAAACCTGGCCCTGGCCGAAGGCATGAAAAAGCCGCCTCCCACGTGGGGAAGCGGCCAGTTCGGCGTGCCTACTTAAAAGGCTGTCGCAGCTTGGAGAGGTTACTTGGAGAGGGACTTGCCCACAGAGTGCAGGTCCTGGCAAGACTCGATGACGCGCTCGGACATGCCCTGCTCTGCCTTCTTCAGGTAGGAGCGTGGGTCATAAACCTTCTTGTTGCCAACCTCGCCGTCAATCTTGAAGACGCCATCGTAGTTTTCCATCATGTGGCGAGCAACCGGGTTGGTAAAGGCATACTGGGTATCGGTATCCACGTTCATCTTGATGACGCCGTAGCGAAGTGCCTCTTCAATCTTTTCCTTCTCGGAGCCGGAGCCACCGTGGAAGACGAAGTCGAAGGCGTACTCGTCCTCACCCAGGCCGAGCTTCTTCTGTGCAACCTTCTGGCCCTCCAGCAGGACCTCTGGGCGCAGCTTCACGTTGCCTGGCTTGTAGACGCCGTGAACGTTGCCGAAGGTAGCGGCCAGCATGTAGCGGCCCTTCTCACCGGTGCCCAGGGCATCGATGGTCTTTTCAAAGTCCTCCGGGGAGGTGTACAGGTTAGCGCCTGCCTTTGCCTGAACGCCGTCCTCTTCGCCGCCGACGACGCCAATCTCAGCCTCGAGGATGACGTGAGCGTTCTTAGCCTTTTCCAGCAGTTCCTGTGCGATGACCAGGTTCTCGTCGATTGGAATAGCGGAGCCGTCCCACATGTGGGACTGGAACAGCGGGTTCTCGCCGCGGTCGACGCGCTCCTGGGAGATAGCCAGCAACGGGCGGACGTACTCATCGAGTACCTCCTTCTGGCAGTGGTCGGTGTGCAGCGCGATATTGACGCCGTAGTGCTTCGCGGCCTCATGAGCGAATGCGGCCAATGCCTGAGCACCCTTGACCTTATCCTTCAGTGCCAGGCCGGAACCGAAGGCTGCGCCGCCGGTAGAGAACTGGATGATGCCGTCGGACTCGGCCTCCGCAAAGCCCTTCAGAGCTGCGTTAATGGTCTCAGAAGAGGTGCAGTTGATAGCTGGGAACGCGAAGCCATTCTTCTTCGCGGTATCCAGCATCTCGTTATAGACCTCAGGGGTTGCAATTGGCATGAATTTCCATCCTTAAAAGTGGGTTTGTGGTCAAACACGTTCCAGCACCCAAGTATGCCCGTTTCACGGAATTTCTGCCGCAAAAACTCTGTGACATTTTCAACCCATCTATGCGCGCCGCACAACTGGCCCGCCCCTGCGGACTATTTAGATAGATGCCGCGTCACGCGAGCGCAGGCCTCCATCAGCATCCATCCGGAAAGTTGCACGGATAAATCGCGCTCGTCCACGCGGATGATGCCTACCTTCTCACTCATGGTGCGCCGGCCGAAGCCGTAGTTATGCGGCAGGCGCGCATCGGACAACCAATCAGAGCCGAAGATCGGCAGACCATCAACCTCTAAGCGGTGCTCCCACACCGACTCGGCCGAGGCCATCACCATGCGCGCGGCCAGCTTCTTCGTGGCACGGTTGGCGGGAGAATCGCCGGGCAGGCGCACGGCGACGTCGGCAAGATAGCGCATCAATATGCCCTTAAACAGGCCCCCATCACCATCGCCGGTCTCCCAGTCCACCACGCCCGAGGGGGTAGCCATGCCCGAAGCCACCGTCTGCACCAGGCCGCGGATGCGGATAATGTAGTCCATCATCTCGGACGCCAGCTCGGCCTCGTGCACGCTGTCGATTTGCTCCAAATCACCGATACCGGCCTTTTCCCGCAGCGCCAGCACAATTTCCAAGCACGCACCTAGAACCACGCCTTGGCAGTAGGGGTGGATGTTTTTTACCACCTCAGGGCCGTCCATGCGCATGCGCACGCCGTCCATGATGTAGCCGTCGTCATCAAGCAGGTGATCGTAGATCCAGTCGATGATGTGGCGCGCTTCCTCAATGCGCCCCATCCGCGCCAACATGATGGCGCCCGGGCCATTGGAGGGCACGTTCATGAAATTCTCGCCGAGGCGCCACGGCAACACGCCGAGCGATTCATCGAGTCCTTCGTGGATATTGCGCTGCAGCTCCGCCAAACGCTTCGGCGTCTTCGCCTTCTTTAGCTCCTCCACGCGGCCGAAGGCCAAGGCGAGCCACCCCTTGTCATCGTAGTATTTATTCTTCGTCAGCTGCGTCAGGTTGCGGATACGAATCCCCCGCATGGTGTCGAAGATGCGCTGTCGGCGCACCTTGGTGTTATTGCGCAGCGCCGCATCAACGAGGCAATCCAAATAATGGGCCTGCCACCAGTAGTGCCAATGGATGAAGAGTTTTTCTTTCGTGGTAGGCGGCCAGCTCACCACCGCAAGATTGGTGCGCGGCAGGCCCCACACAGGGTGCGCGTGGCGCTCATTGATGGCCGCTTCTGCAAGTTCGGCGCGGTGGGCCCATTTTTCTTCCACGATTCCTCTATCACTCCAGTTACGCGGGTAGATATAGCTAGTGTAACGATCTTCCTACCAAGAGTTGGCTAGATCAGCGTGCTGGCGAATCCAGGCGTGCATGGCGATTCCGGCCGCGACGCCTGCATTGATGGAACGAGTAGAGCCGAACTGGGCGATGGAGCAGGTCATCACGGCGGCGTCCTGGGCAGCTTGTGTCACGCCGGGGCCTTCCTGGCCGAAAAGTAAAAGGCTGCGCTCGGGCAGCTCGGCCGTTTCCAGGGGCACGCAACCGGGGGTGTTGTCGATGGCGACGACGGTCAGCCCCTCCTCGGCCGCCCACGCAATAAGCTTCTCGACGCTCTCATGGTGCATCAAGTGCTGGTACCTATCCGTCACCATTGCCCCACGCCGATTCCACCGCCGGCGGCCGACGATGTGCACTGTATCGACGGCGAAGGCGTTGGCGGTACGCACGACGGTGCCAATATTGGCATCGTTTTCAAAGTTCTCGATAGCGATGTGCAGGCTATGCCGGCGCTTATCGATGTCCTTTTTGATCGCTTCCCTGCTCCAGTAGCGGTAGGCATCGACGACGTTGCGACGGTCGCCTTCAGCGAGCAGCTCTGGGTCGTATTTCTCAGCCTCTGGCCCTTGCGGCAGCGGACCTTCCCACGGGCCTACGCCATGGCGGCCCTCGTTCCACTCGGTCGGGCCCTTGGCCTCGTCTGCGTTAGGCAAGGTCAAGGTCGCCCAGGCCCAACAGGGAGCGGTATTCAAGGCCTTCTGCGGCGATGACGTCGCCGGCACCAGTCTCGCGGTCTACGACGGTCGCTACGCCAACGACCTCGGCGCCGGCCTCGCGCAGCGCAGCCACGGCGGTCAGCGGGGAGTTACCGGTGGTCGTGGTGTCTTCTACGACAAGGACCTTCTTTCCTTCCACGTCCGTGCCCTCGATGCGGCGCTGCATGCCGTGCTTCTTGGCTTCTTTGCGCACGACGAAGGCGTCGATATCGCGGCCGTCGGCATGCATGATGGAAGTAGCAACAGGGTCAGCGCCGAGCGTTAGGCCACCGACGGCCGCGAAATCCCAATCGGCGGTCAACTCGCGAAGCAGCGCACCGATGAGGCGGGAGGCCTCGTGGTGCAAGGTAGCGCGGCGCAGATCCACGTAGTAGTTAGCTTCCTTGCCCGAGGACAGGGTCACCTTGCCGTGGACTACGGCCAGTTCCTTGACTAGCTCGGCAAGGCGGGCCTTCTTCTCGGCATCCAGGTTCTGGGCATTCGCGGTGTGCGCATTGGTGTTGTGAGAATCCATAGTCATCTGCTCCTTGTCGTGGTTCGTGCGCGGCGGTTCGCGCGTGGTGGCAGGCCGCCAGTATCGGTCTCTAGGCTACTCTTCCCGGCGGGGGTCCGATTCCTCGGCTGCACGGGAATCGGCCGCGCCGGGGGCGGGCCCACTAGTGGAATCTTCGGAGGGGCCGTCGAAGATGGAGGCAGCGCGGAACTGCTGGCGCGGCAGGCGGGCGGTATGAGAATCGGGGGTGGGGCGCTCGCGGCCGTCGGCAATAGCGTCTACTTCGTCGCCGCCTAGCGCGCTGTGTTCGACCGGGCCGCGGGTTTCGGAGTACGCCCGGGACGGCATGTGCAAAGGCTCTTCCGGCCGCTGGATGACGGGACGCTCAAACACGGGCGCACCGGCAGCCGGCGCACCGCCGACAGCTTCCGCGATGGGCTGGGCGGGAATCTCGCGAGCTGGATCCAATTCCTCTAGTCGCACCACGTGAGTGGCCGAGGAGCGCGGTGGCAAGACACGGGCGGCGTCTGCCAATAACGCAAGCGGCGGTAGCATCGCTTCCCATTCCGCGGAGCGCGCCTGCTTCGTAGTCTGTGCTAGCACCCACTCAGTTTCCATCCACAGTGCGGTGACCGCTTCGGGCATTTGCTGCAGGGCGACGTGAACACGCTCGTCTACCATGCGCTCGGTAACAGCACTATCCGAGGAATACACATCAAACCCCTCAAGAGTCATGGCTAAATGCAGATCCTCGGAGGCCTTCGTGTCTTCGCGGTCGAAGCGACGGAAGTCCACCACCATGTCTGAGGCCGCTCCGGTGCGCATCGCCATGACGTTGACGCCATCAATATCCATCAACAGCATCTCGTGGCCATACACGTTTCCCGCGACAATGTCTTTTGGCGCCGCACCGGTAGAGGCCACTCCCCTCGTCCATTCATCTACGAGGTAAGGATCGGACTTCATAAATTCGAAGTCTTTTGCTTCTGCCCAACTGCGGCGCTCGCGACGCAACGTTCCCGGCAGAATCGGCCGATGGCGGGTGTGCGGCTTGGAGGGCGCGCGGTTCTCGCTCGCGGTCTCCTGGCTCGGATTGTGGCTTCGCTCGTGCTTCGGCTCGTTGCTCGGCTCCTGGTCTGGTCCGCGCTCAGGGGTTGGCTCAGGGTCTTGCTGGGTTTCAGACTCCGGTGCGGACTCTGGTGTGGCTTCGGCATGGGACTCGGGAGCTGGGGCAGCTGGCGAAGACGCTAGGTGAGCTGGGTCGACAGCGGGGGCATCGCTAGAGGTCGAGTCAACGGGAGCGGTATCGGAAGAAGCAGGCTCGGCGGACTCGGTGGACTCGGTCCTGGGCTCAGGCTCGGGGGAAGCGGCGTCGACAGGCGCGGCGTCTGCGGGAGTGGTGTCTGCAGGAGCGGTGTCCGCGGGCGCGGTGTCTGCAGGCGTGGCGTCAGCGGGCGTCGGGTCCGTGTCGGCGGAGAGTGTAGGGGCGGAGGTGCGCTGTTTGCCGTCGTAAAGCAGCAAGGCACCGCCGACAATGCCGAGAAGTAGCGCCAAAGCAAGGATTAGAAAAGCCATCACCCCACGATAGTAGTAGGAACAAACAAGCCCTCAGCGCTCGGCGCGCGGAGGCGGGAGGCTGAGGGCGAGGGGTGAGCGTGGGCGATTAGCCGTTGACGGTAAGGCGGTCGCCGCGCTCGACAGGGTTCTTAGGGTTAGCGGACCACTGCGACCAGCCGCCGACATAGTGGCGCAGGCCGGTGAAGCCGGCGTCGTGCATGGCGGCGAGGGCGAGGGCGGAGTGGTTGCCAGAGCCGGAGTAGATGATGGCGCCTTGGACATTGTCGGGGGTTAGTCCGGCGTCGAAAAGAACTTCGCGGATTTCACCCGCAGACTTCCAGGTGCGCAGGCCGTCGTTGTGGAAGAGGCGCTCCGGCACATTGACGGCGCCGGGGATATGACCGGCCTTAAGGTCGAGGTTTTCGCGGCGGCCGGCAAAGCGGTTGCGGGTGCGGGTATCGATGAGCAGGCCATCGTGACTGCGCACGTCATCGATGGTGGCCACCGGCATCTGGCCGGGGTTTACCGTGGCGCTGGCGCCCACGGCGAAGTTGCCGGGGCCGGTCAGCGTCGTATAGCCCAGGTGGCGCCAATTGGCCAAGCCGCCGTCGAGGATGCGGACGTTGTCCAAGCCGGCCCAGCGCAAGGTCCACCACGCGCGGCCGGCGAATAGGCCGCGCCCCTCGTCATAGACCACGACGGGGCGGTCCTCACGGATTCCCCACTGGCGGAAGTGCTCCTGCAGCTTATCCGGATCCGGCAGCGGGTTGCGGCCTACCTGTGAACCGGGGAGACCGGCGAAGGAATTAGCGGTATCGCTAAACAGTGCCGTAGGAATATGCAAGGAAGTGAACTGGTTATAGCTCTGACGCAGCTGTGGCTGCCAGTGGGTGGCCAAGAGGGTAAATCGTTCGCCGTGATAAATGGATTCGCGGAGTTCTTGTGGGGAGACCAAAATGCTCATGCCCCGAGTCTAGGGGCATGAGCAGGATTTGGCGCGGCGGGCGGTACGCGGCCGACTAGCGGGCGGCGATGTCTAGCTCGGCACCGCCATCTGCGACGTCCACGTGGACAGTGTCGCCATCGACGATATCGCCGGCCAACAGCTTCTTGGCGAGCTTGTCACCAATGGCCTGCTGGATGGTACGGCGCAGCGGACGGGCACCGTAGGCTGGGTCGTAGCCGCGCTCGGCCAGCCAGGACTTGGCAGAATCCGAGACTTGCAAGGTCAGGCGGCGGGCGTCGAGACGCTCGGACAGGCCGCGCAGCTGGATGTCGACAATGCCGCGTAGAAGCTCCTCAGAAAGGGGCTCAAACATGACCACGTCATCGAGACGGTTGATGAATTCAGGCTTGAAGGCCTTCTTCACCGCATCCATGGTTTCCTCCCGGGTGCCGCCGGCGCCCAAGTTGGAGGTCAAGATGATGACGGTATTGCGGAAGTCGACGGTGCGTCCCTGGCCATCGGTAAGCCGTCCCTCATCCAAGACCTGTAGGAGGACGTCGAAGACATCGGGGTGGGCCTTTTCTACCTCGTCGAAAAGCACGAGCGTGTAGGGGCGACGGCGCACGGCCTCGGTGAGCTGTCCGCCGGCCTCGTGGCCGACGTATCCCGGAGGAGCACCAACGAGGCGGGAAACGGAGTGCTTCTCCCCGTACTCGGACATATCGATGCGAACCATCGCGGATTCATCGTCGAAGAGGAAGTCCGCCAGGGCCTTCGCAAGCTCGGTCTTGCCCACGCCGGTAGGACCGAGGAAGAGGAAAGAACCGGTGGGGCGGTTCGGATCGGCCACTCCCGCACGGGAACGGCGCACAGCATCCGATACCGCGGTAACGGCTTCCTTCTGTCCCACCACGCGCTTGCCCAGCACGGATTCCATATTGAGCAGCTTTTCTGTCTCGCCCTGCAGCATCTTGCCGGCCGGAATGCCGGTCCAAGCGGAGACGACCTCAGCGATGGTGTCTGGGCTTACTTCCTCATCGAGCATGGTATTGCGCTGCTCGGTGGCCTTAACTTCGGCGGCCGCAAGATCCTTTTCCAGCGGCGGAATCTTGCCGTAGTTAATCTCAGAGGCGAGTGCGAGGTCGCCATCACGCTCGGCGATTTCTGCTTGTCGGCGCAGGTCATCGAGTTCTTCCTTGATGTTTTGCACATCATCGATGGCCTTCTTCTCATTAGCCCAGCGGGCCTTGAGCTCGCCGAGCTTCTCGCGCTGGTCCGCAAGCTCACCTTGCAGGGTGGCCAGGCGGTCTTGAGAAGCAGCGTCCGATTCCTTCTTCAGCGCGAGCTCTTCAATCTCCATGCGGCGGACGATGCGCTCGAGCTCGTCGATTTCCTGCGGGGAGGAATCGATCTCCATGCGCAGGCGGGAACCTGCTTCGTCGACAAGGTCAATGGCCTTATCCGGCAGGAAGCGGTTGGTGATGTAGCGATTGGACAGCTCGGCGGCCGAAACCAACGCGGAGTCCATAATGCGCACGCCGTGATGCACCTCGTAGCGCTCCTTCAGGCCACGCAGAATACCGATGGTGTCCTCCACGGAGGGCTCGGCAGCATAGACCTGCTGGAAGCGGCGCTCCAGAGCGGCGTCCTTTTCGATGTACTTGCGGTACTCGTCCAAGGTAGTGGCGCCTACGAGGCGCAGCTCGCCACGGGCCAGCATGGGTTTGATCATATTGCCGGCGTCCATAGAGCCGTCACCGGTAGCACCGGCGCCGACGATGGTGTGCAGCTCGTCGATGAAGGTGATGATCTCGCCCTCAGAGGACTTAATCTCATCGAGCACGGACTTTAAGCGCTCCTCGAATTCACCGCGGTACTTAGCGCCAGCGACCATGGAACCCAAGTCCAGGCTGATGAGGGTCTTGCCCTTGAGAGACTCGGGGACATCGCCAGCCACGATGCGGCGGGCCAAGCCTTCCACGATGGCGGTCTTGCCCACGCCGGGCTCGCCAATGAGTACCGGGTTATTCTTCGTGCGCCGGCTGAGCACCTGGACCACGCGGCGAATTTCCTGATCACGGCCGATGACCGGGTCGATCTTGCCTTCGCGGGCGCGAGCAGTGAGGTCAGTGGCGTACTTTTCCAAAGCCTGGAATTGGTCCTCCGGATTCTCGGAGGTTACCTTGGCAGCACCGCGCACGGAAGGGAAAGCGCCCTTGATGGCGTCATAAGTAGCACCGCGGCCGGTAAGCAGCTCGGCGGCATCGGTCTTGGAGGCGGCGATGGCAGCCAGCAGAACCTCGGTGGAAACGAATTCATCACCAAGCTCACCGGCCAGTTCCTGCGACTGCGTTAGGACGTTGAGGCCGTCGCGGTTAAATTGCGGGTTGGCCATATTGGCGCCCTCGGCCTTGGGATAAGAATCAACAAGCTCGCGGGCTTCCTTGAGCACAGTATCCGGATCTACGCCGGTGGCCTTAAGAACCGGAGCGGCGATTCCGCCGTCCTGGCTGAGAATTGCCGCCAGCAGGTGAGCCGGGCGGATATCCGGGTTTCCATTAGAAGAGGCGGTTTGCAGGGCGTCCTGCAAGGCCTCTTGTGTTTTAGTGGTGGGGTTAAATGAGTTCATGTGTGCGTTGCTCCTTCTAAGATTTATTCACCCACTGTAGGGCTTCACTTAGTACAACGCACCCAGAGTTGAGCCTATTCCACTCAACCTAAATATTTTTGAGCGTAGGTCGCTCAACTTTGCACAGGGTGATTAAACCTGCTTGAACTCCTCGTTTTCATGGCCAAGAATCTGCAAGCCATGGGCGATGGCAAAGAAGGACACGGTTACCACCTGGATAAAAAGCGCCCACTTGAGATCTTCATTAAAGCTCTTGAAATCGCCGATGCTGCACAGATGGGCAATGCCATTGGCCCCTGCCCACACGGCCAAAGTGCTGATATAAACCAGCTGGTCGGTGGGAGTAATTCCCATCTCGATGACAAACTTGCGGAGCAGATCCATCATGATGGCGAAGTTCTTGGTCATGCCCTCATGCGAGCTACCATCACCATTGTGCGGAACTACAGAACCGCTGGCCAGCGCAATAATGGAGCTGAAACGCTCTGGGTACATCATCGCGTAGTTAAAGTAGGCGGCCGCAACAATCTGCAGGCGGTCTACCGTGGGGGTGTCATCCGGAAGCTCGGCGAGGCAGGCCTCAAAGATCTTCGCCATCTCTGTGGTGGTGAGAGTTTCTGCCACCTCACGCAGCGCGAAGTCATTGTCCACAATGGTGGTCAGGAAGTCTTTGGAGGTACCAAGCTTTTCGGCCACGTGGTCAAAGAAGCGACGGTCGACGCCGTTGCGACCAGCAACGCGCAGCGCGGCCTCAATAATGACCTTCTTGGCTTCCTCCGGGTCCATTTGCTCGAGGTTATCCGGGGCTACGAAGGGCTTTTCACGTTCGCTACCCATGACCTTTTCTACAATGCCGCGGGCATCGTTCATAATGGGGCGGCGCTGCGGGATCTGCTTATTTTTAAACCAATATTGCAGGGCATCAACCACGAGGCGATCCACCTGCTTCAGGTTAGCGGCGCGAATAACGGCATGCTGCAGGCGCAAGATGCCCACCACACTCAGGTGGCCCATGCCATGGATGAGCGACCAGAGGGCCAAAGTAATGCGGCCGATTTCCAGGGGCGAGATATCTCCGTCTGCCGCTACGACGGCACCCTGCTCTTCGGCAAAGCGCTTGACGACGTTCAGCGCCATGTCCGCACCCGGCGTGCCCGACTTTTCCCCCTTGGCAAATTGGCAGACCCGCTCCTCATCCATGGCATCGTACCGTTCGAAAAGGTAGTGGTAGATGTCGGGCTCGTCTTGCGCGTAGGCAAAGTAGGCCTCCGCCAACTGCATGAGGACATCGCCGCCAGAGTTACCCTCTGGCAGGTGACGTGCAGCCTCCACCATGTATTCAGACATGCGGCAATCCAAAAAATCTGGGATTTCCGCAAGCATGGCAGCACCGCTGCTAAATTCCTCAGAAACCGCCTCCGGCGAGAGGCCAGCCTGGTCTGCCACAGATTCCACGGTAACGGCCTGCTCGCCTTCGCAACCCGCTACATAAACAGCGGCTTCCAGGATAATCACCCGCCTGGAAGCCCCATCCAACTGGTACATCTATTTCCTCATCACGCCAGAGATTGACACCAGCTGATTCTAACAAATTTTAAGGTTTAGGGATAGTCCCAATCGATTGCACTTTTCAAGTATTTTTACCCTCACCGATGTTGACGGTGGTAGCGGGACCGATAGGCCATGGTCACGACCGCAGCCGCGTCCACCCGCCTCGCACTGGGAACCATTTTCTAAGTTTTGGTGCACCCAATCTCATAGTTTTTTAAGGTAGCGATGCGGGAGGGGGGACGTCGGCAAGCGCGGCTATTCCTGCCTTTGTCCTACATGGCCAATACCCTCTTGAAAGATGGTGCCGCGCGGTGGCATAAGACGCATGGATTTAAAGGCGATATAGACGCCGATGGAAATCGCCAAGGAAATGGCGCCGAAAATGCCGGTAAACCCGTACATGACGGCCATTGGCGCGATGATGGTCCACGAGATTTCAAAGGGTCCGAAGCCGATATAGGCCATGCCATATTCAGACAGGGTGCCGGACTTGAGCTTGGGATCCACGATCTTCAGGATGGCAATGCCGGTCGCCACGGTGGCGGTGGCCCAACCCCAGCCAAAGATGCCGCGCTCAATCCAGCGCTCACCAAAGAACTCGGCCGGGAACCACAGCAAGAAGAACACACAGAAGATGGTGCCGAGGATAAAGAGGAGAAGAAGCGCCTGCCAGTAGGAAGCAATGGCGGCCGGAACGATGGCGGCCACGCCGAAGGCAATGAGGTAGTCCGTGGCTGCTCCGGAGATGGAGGAAATGGAGTCCTTATCTAGGTAGTCCTCGGCGCCCACGAAGTTCATAAGCGCGCGGAAGAATAGTCCCACCACCATGGACATGGCAAAGAGCGGCACGGAGACATTCTCCCAGATGCTGCTCAAACCCTGGTTGATGCCGTAGGCAGTCATCACGGTCAGGATGATGAAGCCGAAGTGCAGTGCGAGCGGCTCGATGGACGAGGGATTGGTGGTAGCGCGGCCGAGCGACGGACGATCATCAATGTTTTTGATGTAGCCGCGGCGCAGCTCTTCCGGCAGCTCCTTGGGCACGTGGGAAACCTTGCCCTTGCGGATGCCCCAGTTGCCGGCGATAACGCCGCCAATGATTGCGGCCAGCGTGCCGACGGTCGCCGAGGTAAAGCCCAGCGAGGATGCCGCATCAGCGCCTACACCTTCGAGCGCGCCACCCACGGCCGCGGCGGTACCAAAGCCGCCGGTAAAGCCAACGGGCAGCATCATGCCGAACCAATTTGGGGTATCAAATAGCGGCGCAAAGAGGAAAAGACCCAGCACGATGAACAGGCCCCACTGGCCGGTAAACATCATGGTGGAGTAGCCCCACATATTGCGCGCACCCTTGCCCATATTTCCGCCTACTTCCATGGAGTAGGCCATAGACGCAAAGACCACCGCGATGAGGATGGAGGTGTAGTCACCCAAGTTATCGGAGAAGTTAATCCAACCCAGCACGTTTGGACCAACCAGCAAGCCGATGAGGCCGGCGGTAATCGGGGCAGGTAGCAACAGGTCCTGGAAGATGAACTTCACTTGGTGACGCAGGACATTGCCGATGACCATGAGCAAAGAAATCCAGCCCACATCCAGCATGAGCGTATAAGCGGAAAAATCTTCCATGGAGACCCTTTCTAGCTGTGCAATTATGGCGGCTTGCCCCCGTTAGAGGGCAGACGGATAGGGAATACAATACCTTCCACTAAGTGATCCACAACATAGGCTCCCGTTTTCACCCCCACTACAGCTTTCAGTATGTAGCTCGACCTCCGGTGCGGCACCGACTATTAGGATGATGAGACATGTGGGAATTGGGCGAGCATTTTCGAAATTACGCAAACGAGTACCGCGATGCGGTGCACGAGCATTTCTTTAACGCGGTGCCCGAATCCCGGCAAATATTCGCCCTGTCTATGCGCGATACCCATACCTCTCTGGTCCCCGCGCTGGCGTGGGTGATTGAACATACGGAGCCGGGACAGCCCCTGCTTTCCGAAGTCTCTGCAAAGCTCACCCAACTCGCCCGCGATCACCGCCGGCATGGGTTTCCGGCCGAGATTTATTCTCGTTTTGAACACGCCCTGATAGCGGGCCTGCGAGTCCTGGCACTGACGCAGTATCAGTACGATTTCGCCCGCGATGTCATCCACCGCATATGCACGACGATGGCCCGGGTTGCCGGAGAATCTGATGCCGCCGGCGAAGCACCGGCGCACTCGGCGCAAGTGGTGGCTGTAGACCATCCCACCCGTGATACTTCTATTATTCGCGTGGAAGCCGGCTTAGCCGTGCCCTATCAACCGGGACAGCACTTTCCCGTGACCACGCAGTACTTGCCCGGTCAATGGCGCATGCTTACTCCCGCACAGCCTAGCGACGGAACCGGCCAGTTAGTCTTCCACGTCTCCACCGCGGGTGAGGCCTCTCGGTCCCTCGCGCACGCGCAGCCCGGTGATTGGTGGACCCTTGGCCAGCCCGCTGGTGGAATAAGCCTCCACAACGCGGGCGCAGAAGAGCTAATCATCATTGCCTACGGCACCGGATGGGCCACGGCCCGCTGCGCGGCGCTCGCCGCGCTGGACGACGGCGACCACAATCACGTACCGCGCATCTTTGCCGTAGCGGGCAGCCCCGGTGCTCACTATGACACCTACTTCCAGCAAAATCTGGCAGCGCTAGGAGTCCGAGTGCGCCGCATCGTGCGGGAAGAAAGGGACCCGTGGTTGCTCAACGCCCGCGAATTGGCCCCCGGTGCCGATTATGTGGTCTCCGGAGAGCCGACCGATGTAGTAGTCAACGAGGTGGAGTTATCCACAGGCACTCCCCCGCGCTTCCTGCTCGTCGGCCCCGCCGAAGAGGTTGCGGAAGGTAAACAAGAGTTGGTTAAGAAGGGCTTGAACAAGCAGCAGATCGATGTCCTTAGCTGGGGCCGCGACGGGCGCTGGCAGCCGGAGGATTACGCAGCACTCGCCTAGTCCGCAGGGGTCACGACCGGCAAGGTGCGGCGGGTTTTCGCTACCTCATTCGGATCGATCTCGGCATAGAGGATGTCATCTTCGTAGCCAGCCTCGGCCACGCGCACCCCGTTCGGATCAACGATGGTGGAATGTCCAATGCCCGTCGGGCCGGAGGGATTGCCCGCTTTTGCGTCACCGCCTGGGCGCGATTGGCCGGCCGCCACAATGTAGCTGGTGGAATCCAAGGCACGCGCGGCCGTAAGCAGGCGCCACTGCTCCAGCTTGCCGGGGCCGTCTGCCCAGCTGGTAGGCACCACGATAAGCTGCGCGCCCTGGCTAGCTAGCTCCTTGAACTGCTCCGGGAAGCGAATGTCATAGCAGGTGGCCACGCCCACTACAAGGTCATCAACATCAAAGGCAACCAGCGATTCGCCGGCCAAGACAGTATCCGATTCGCGGTAATCGAAGGCGTCATAGGTATGAATCTTGTCGTACCCACCTAACACGCCAGGCCCTGCAATAAGCGCTGTATTGCTAACCCGATTGATGGTCTTGCCATCGCGCTCAACGGTATCGGCTGGGCAAAACATGCCGGCTACGACGGTAACCTCGAGTTCTTCTGCCAGAGCTTGGATCGCCGTGGCAAACGGACCTTCGAGTGATTGCGCCTGCTCATCAAGACGCCCGGAGCGGAAATTCTGTGACGTGGCCTCTGGCATCACGATAAGTCGCGCCCCGTTTCCAGCGGCTTCACGGATCTTTGCTAGGGCTATCTCCTGGTTTTCGGTGATATTTCCGGTGGATGTTAACTGCACTGCTGCTACCTTCATGCCTTCCAAAGTAATGAAGCGGAACCGAGTTATCCACAGGCTGCCTCTGTGCCCATAGCGCTGAACCGCGAGGTCCATCAGGCTAAAGGGCATGAACTATGTAGAAATTCCCACGCACTTACCCGATTATGTCCGTTCCCTGCTCTCACGGCCTCCGCTGCCACCGCCGACGGCCGCGCTCGATACCGCCTGCCGGACCGCGGACGCGCTGGAGCGAGCCCGGTCAGCTTGGTCCAGCACCGTGTCCGCAACTGAGGATGCCACGGCCGAGCAATTGCGCTCCGTCGCGGACTTCCTCAACACCGCCGCCGGGGTGGATTCCCAGCTAGGCCAATCGCTAGGAGCCGCTCGATGACCCTCTCAGCGGCTCTAAGAAATGGCGCCAGCCAACTGCGCACAGAACGCTCTGAACTGCACGTTCGTTTTATAGATTCGCACCATGATTGGCTTAGTCTATCGCTGGGAGGGCCTGCTGGCGACGCCGCTCGGACCAGCTTGGCAGGCTTTACCGACTTGCTGGCACCGTCGTTGCACCAGATGGAGCACGTTGCCGCCACCCTTGACCGCCACGCCAACCTGCAGGCCCGCCGTGAGGAACTAGAAGATCGCATCATCGCATTCCTAGGTGAGATAGACGAGCATAATGTCGCGGCGGCCAGCGCCGCTGGGCTCCTATTAAGTCAGGTACGAGCATTGGGCGATTCCCTCGATTGGCTCTGTTCCCAAGAAATTGATGCCCTGTGTACGCCTGCTGGTGTTTCTCCTCCCGTGCGGTTTGAAGAATTTTCCGATCTACCTGTGGACACCATTCACGAGATTAACCTAGCCCAAGCCAACGAGCACGTGGCTCAGCTGGCCACGAAAAACCCAGATATGAAGGTATTAGAAGCAAGCGACGGACGGCTTGTTGCCATGGTGGATCCAGGCGAATTCCGGACCACGCCGGCATCGCTCACCACATTTGTCGAAGGAGTTCACTCCTCCGATCCAGAAACCTGGCAGCGCGCGGTGGACCGGGGCCGCAACTTGGCTAAAGCCAGCGGTGGGCCGACCGTGGTGTGGTTAGGCTACCAGGCGCCATCTTCCCTGCCTCGGGCAATTCATGCCGACCCCGCGCGCACCGCTGGCCAAGAGCTCGTCCGGTTTCAGCGCGCGCTTGGTGCGCGTTATCCGCAGGCCAAGCGCACCGTAGTGGGATATTCCTATGGTTCAGTAGTCACCGGGCACGCCGCTAAGGAGGACAAGATTGCTGATGACGTGGTGCTCGTCGGCAGCCCCGGAACCGGCGCTAGCCACTCCTCAGAACTCCATGGCCGCATCTGGGCAGCTACCAACGCGCACGACCCCATCGCCATTGCGACGGGGCCGCACGGCGGCATCCATGGCCCCGATCCCACCACGGATGCCTTTGGTGCCACTCCCCTTCCCGGCGCAGATGGCCTCCCTGGTGACCACGGCACCTATTGGGAGGACCCACGGTTCCTGCGCGGCCTAGGCCAAGTGGCACGGGCGCGCTAGGCCGCACGACATTGTGGAACCGCCTGCACAGATTTACCCGCGGGAGGTGTTTTAGAACAGGCCGGCCGGCTGATCCGAGTAGGAGACCAACATATTCTTAGTCTCCTGATAGTGGCCCAGCATCATCAAGTGGTTCTCACGGCCAAGGCCGGATTCCTTGTAGCCGCCGAAGGCGCTGTGCGCCGGGTAGTCATGGTAGTGGTTTACCCATACGCGGCCGGCCTGAATATCGCGGCCGGCGCGGTAGCAAATGTTTTGACTACGCGACCATACGCCTGCACCGAGGCCAAAGTTACTAGCGTTAGCGATGGCAATCGCCTCGTCATAATCTTTGAACGTGGCTACAGAGAGTACTGGGCCGAAGATCTCCTCCTGGAAGATGCGCATGTCATTATTGCCCTTAAACACGGTGGGCTCAATGTAGTAGCCCTTTTCCAAGCCTTCTACCTTGTTCACGTGGCCACCGATGAGGGTCTCCGCGCCTTCCTGCGGGCCGATCTCCAGGTATTGCTTAATCTTGTCCATCTGCTCCTCGGAAGCCTGCGCGCCCATCATGGTTTCCGTATCAAGTGGGTGGCCAATCTTGATCTTCTTCACGCGCTCAATGGCCAGCTCCAAGAATTTATCCGCAATGTCCTCGTGCACCAGGGCGCGGGATGGACAGGTGCAGACCTCACCTTGGTTGAGGGCGAACATAACGAAGCCTTCAACGCACTTTTCCAGGTAGGAATCATCTTCATCCATGATGTCTTTAAAGAAGATAGATGGGGATTTACCACCCAGTTCCAGGGTGACGGGGATGACCTTGTCTGCGGCGGCTTTGTTGATGATCTTGCCCACTGGAGTAGAGCCGGTGAAGGCAATCTTGGCAATGCGGTCCGAGCCAGAGAGTGCCGCGCCTGCCTCCTCACCTAGTCCGTTGACGATATTGAGCACGCCAGCAGGGAGGAGGTCACCGATAATATCCATGAGAAGCAGGATTGAGGCAGGGGTTTGCTCCGCTGGCTTCATAACAATGCAGTTACCTGCAGCCAGTGCGGGCGCGATCTTCCAAGCGGCCATGAGCAGCGGGAAGTTCCACGGGATAATCTGGCCCACTACTCCGAGCGGCTCATGGTAGTGGTAGGCCACGGTGTCCTGGTTGAGCTGGGATAGGCGGCCTTCTTGGGCGCGGATGGCGCCGGCAAAGTAGCGGAAGTGATCTACGGCGAGCGGAATATCGGCGGCAAGGGTTTCGCGCACAGCCTTACCGTTCTCCCAGGTTTCAGCGACCGCGATCTTTTCCAGATTTTCCTCGACGCGGTCCGCTATGCGGTGCAGGAGCAATGCGCGCTCGGCTGGAGTGGTTTTGCCGAAGGTCTCGAAGGCTTTTTCCGCGGCGTCGATAGCCAGGTTGATATCGGCTTCTTTGCCGCGAGCTACCTGACAGAATACCTCGCCGTTGACCGGACTGATGTTGTCCATATATTCGCCGTCGACGGGTGCTACCCACTGGCCGCCAATGTAGTTGTCATAGCGTTCGCGGTAATCGACGATGGAGCCTTCGGTTCCCGGAGCTGCGTACAGGGTCATGGTGCGTGTCCTTTCCTGGAGAATACGAGGATCATCGGTGGTACATGACACTCGTTATGGTTTATGTGCCATAGGTCACCTTTGTGTTGAATATACTAACCCCAAACTTTGCAACGCGCACTGATTGCAGCTATCCCCTTTGCAAGCCTTAACATCACACCGTCACTGTGCAGGCAGAAGAAAACCCCGCAGCCAGCGGCGACGCTGGCTGCGGGGCGGGATGTACTCGTCTGCAGAGTAAGAATTAGTCCTGACCGTTACCACGGCCGCGGGCGCGTTTACGCTCGCGCGCGGTACGCGGACTCCACATCACCACGGAGGTAGACCGAGGGACATGGACAAGTTCGCCGCTGCGCTGCGGGCGGCGCCCGGCGGCCTGTTCGCGCAGGGTCCGAACCTCTTCAGCTAGGGCGTCGCGCTCGGCTTCAAGGCGATCGCGTTCCTCGGTCAGCTCGATGATGGACTTGATTCCGGCAAGATTGACGCCATCGTCTTGGGATAGCGCTTGAATCTTGCGCAGCAGCTCGATATCGCGGTCGGAGTAGCGGCGGCCGCCGCCACGGGTGCGAGCCGGGGAAACCAAGCCCATGCGGTCATAGGTTCGCAGGGTCTGGGCGTGCATTCCGGATAGTTCCGCGGCCACGGAAATCACATATACCGCGGTGCCGGAATCTTCTGCCTTTCCAGTGCTCATTCCTTAACACACCTCCTACCCTAAGCCTTCTCGGCGCCGGCCCAACCCGCACGCGGGTTGAAACCGGAGTCCTTTTCCGCTTGAGCATAGGTACGCAGGGCACTGGAGGCGGCGGCATCGAGCTTGGTGGGCACGGTGACCTGAACGGTAACCAAAAGGTCACCGGAGTTGCCCCCGCGCTTGGCGATGCCCCTTCCGCGCACCCTCAGCGTTCGCCCATCCGGCGTGCCGGCGGGGATCTTCACGCGTACCGGGTTATCCAAGGTAGGAACTGCGATGGTATCGCCCAAGGCCAGCTCCGTGAAGGAGACCGGGACGGTAACGTGCAGGTCATCGCCTTCTCGAGTGAAGACCTTGTCCGGTTTGACGGTTACCGCCACGAAGAGGTCACCGGCTGGAGTGCCGTTCGGGCCGGCTTCGCCCTGACCAGCAAGGCGAACCTTTTGGCCGTCAATGACGCCGGCAGGGATGCGCACGGTGATATTGCGGGTGCGATGAACCGTGCCGGTACCGTGGCAGTCCTTGCACGGGTCCGTGATGCGGCGGCCGGTGCCATCGCAATCCTTGCAGGGGGCGGAAAAGCCGAAGGCGCCGCGGTTTTCAGAGGTAAAACCGGTGCCACTGCAGGTGCCACAGGTAGAGGTCTTGCCGGATGCAGAACCCGAGCCGTGGCACGTGGTACACGGAGCATTTCCGCTCAGCGCTAGGGGGATGGTGGTTCCCTTGGCGGCCTCGCGGAACTCGAGGGTTATTTCCGTTTCGACGTCGGCCCCCCGCGACGGTTTAGCTGAGTGGCCAGCACCACCGCCGCGGTTGAAAACGCTACCGAAGATATCCCCAACACCGCCGCCCTGAGCCGCTCCTCCAGCGGATCCTCCGAAGAGGTCCGAGAGGTCGAATTCTTGCGCACCTTGTCCACCCATGCGCGTGGATCGAAACCCGCCGGGAAATCCGGCGCCTCCCATCCGTCCAAAGCCCCCACCGTTACGGAGCATGGCCTTGAACTGGTCGTATTCCTTGCGCTCAGAGGCATCGGAAAGCACGTCGTAGGCTTCCGCCACCTTTTTGAACCTTTCCGCTGCTGCGGGGTCGTCGGGGTGGGTATCGGGGTGGTTTTCGCGTGCTAGCTTGCGGTAGGCACGCTTAATTTCATTCTGTTCTGCGGACGAGGAGACCCCCAGATCCGCATAATAATCTTTGTCTGCCCATTCGGGTTTAGCGCTCACTGGGCATCTCCTCCTTTCAAAGAGAATCGATAAAGTTAAGTAAAAGAGCGCCGCGGGAAGGTCAATCGTCAGTTCCCAGGGCGCCCTTTATGTTATTTACTCGGAATCTTCCGAGCCGCTGGACTCATCGCTGGGGTCCGCGATGATGACCAGGGCATTGCGGACGAGCCTGTCGCCCACACGGTAGCCCTTGCGCAACACGGTGCCCAGCACCTGCTCATCGCCTGAAGACAAGTCCTGCACGGCCTCGTGAACCTCCGGGTCGAAGGCGTCGCCTTCTTCGCCAAAGGCGGCAAGCTCGTGCTTTTCCAGCGTGCTGTGGAGCTTATCCGCAAAAGCCTTGAGCGGGCCTTCCAAGTCACCGTGTTCATCGGCCAGTTCCAGGTCATCAAGGACAGGCAGAAAATCTGCGATGACCTTGGCCTTGGCGGTCTCGATTACGGCTTGGCGGTCGCGCTCGGTGCGGCGGCGGTAGTTGGTGTATTCCGCATTCAGACGCTGTAGGTCTTCCGTGCGTTCTGCCAACTGTGCTTCCACATCGCTGACGCCGTTGCCAGCGGGCTCTTCACCCGCGGCCTCGGCCTCTACCTCATCAGCGTTGACGTCTGCCAGCGCTTCTTCAAGGTCAGCATCGAGAGTGGGATCCAGCTCGGCTTCTTCGGTGGCATCAGCCTGCGCTTCCTGCGCGGCCTGGGCCTCCTCAGCCTGCTCGGCAGCAGCCTCAGCGCGGTCAGCCGAGGTAGCCTCCGGATCCGTGTTTTCCGGGTCGCCTGGGTTATGCGGCATTCCGCTGTCCTGAGTCATTACTTATTGCCATCCTTATTCTCATCCTCGTCAACTACCTCAGCGTCGACGACGTTCGGGTCACCCTGAGCAGCGCCAGCATCAGCCGCGCCCTCAGCACCAGCCTCAGCAGCCTGTGCTTCGTAGATCTGCTTGCCCATCTCCTGGGATTCGGTGGACAGCTTCTCCACTGCGGACTTGATGGCCTCGAGGTCATCGCCCTTCAGAGCCTCATCAACGGCGTCAGCAGCCTCGGTAACCTTGGTCTTAACATCCTCGGATACCTTGTCAGCATTGTCGTCCAAGAACTTGCGGGTCTGGTAGGAGGTGGACTCTGCGTTATTGCGCAGCTCCTGCTCCTCGCGGCGCTTCTTGTCCTCTTCGGCGTGCTGCTCAGCATCCTTGACCATGCGGTCGATTTCTTCCTGGGACAGGCCGGAACCATCCTGAATCTTGATGGTGTTTTCCTTGCCGGTGCCCTTGTCCTTTGCAGTCACGTGGACGATGCCGTTGGCATCGATATCGAAGGTGACCTCAATCTGCGGAACACCGCGCGGTGCCGGAGCAATGCCGCCGAGCTCGAAGGAGCCGAGGAGCTTATTGGCAGTAGCCATCTCGCGCTCACCCTGGAAGACCTGAATCTGCACGGAAGGCTGGTTGTCTTCTGCGGTGGTAAAGGTCTCGGACTTCTTGGTCGGAATGGTGGTGTTGCGCTCGATGAGCTTGGTCATCACGCCACCCTTGGTCTCAATGCCGAGGGACAACGGGGTGACGTCAAGAAGCAGCACGTCCTTGACCTCGCCGCGCAGAACGCCTGCCTGCAGGGCAGCGCCTACGGCAACAACCTCGTCCGGGTTAACGCCCTTGTTGGCATCCTTACCGGTGAGTTCCTTGACCAGGTCCGATACGGCCGGCATACGGGTGGAGCCACCAACGAGAACAACGTGGTCAATATCGCCGACGGAAAGGTCAGCATCCTTGATGACCTGGTTGAACGGAGCCTTGGTGCGATCCAGCAGATCCTGGGTGATCTTCTGGAACTCGGTGCGGGTCAGGGTCTCGTCCAAGAACAGTGGGTTCTTATCGGAGTCAACCGTGATGTACGGCAGGTTGATATTGGCCTGCTGGGAGGAGGACAGCTCAATCTTTGCCTTCTCTGCAGCCTCGCGCAGACGCTGCACGGCGCGCTTATCCTTGGTCAGGTCAACGCCCTGGGAGGTCTTGAAGCGGTCTACCAGCCAGTCAACGATGCGCTGATCCCAGTCATCGCCACCCAGCTCGTTATCGCCGGCGGTTGCCATAACCTCAACCACGCCATCGCCGATTTCCAGCAAGGAGACGTCGAAGGTGCCGCCACCCAGGTCAAATACCAGGATGGTCTGCTCCTGCTCGCCCTTTTCCAGGCCATAAGCCAAAGCGGCTGCGGTTGGCTCGTTGACAATACGGAGCACGTTCAGGCCTGCAATCTGGCCAGCTTCCTTGGTGGCCTGGCGCTGTGCGTCCTCGAAGTATGCAGGAACGGTGATAACGGCGTCAGTAACATCCTCGCCAAGGTAAGCCTCCGCGTCGCGCTTCAGCTTCATCAGTGTGCGGGCGGAGATCTCCTGGGAGGTGTAGTCCTTATCGTCAATGTTGATCTTCCAGTCAGAGCCGATGTGGCGCTTGACGGAACGAATGGTGCGATCAACGTTGGTTACCGCCTGGTTCTTGGCGGACTGGCCCACCAGAATTTCGCCGTTCTTTGCAAAGGCAACGACGGAAGGCGTGGTGCGAGAGCCCTCGGAGTTAGCGATAACGGTGGACTCGCCACCTTCCAGTACGGAAACGACGGAGTTCGTCGTACCAAGGTCAATACCTACTGCGCGTCCCATGATTTCTTCTCCTTTTATCTTGGGGTAATTAATAAAGTTGACTGTCAGTGACTCAACTTCTCGTTGTGTCCGAGCGCTACTGTAACAGAACTTTCACACCCAGTCACACAACCTTGAGCCTGTGTCACTCAATCTCTACAACGGGCAGCCTACAAAAGTTATTCCCCAAGACTCAACTTTTTCTCAAATGTCCCACTTTTACCAGCTCACCGCCGCTCTTTCCGACGCCCACTTTCCCACCCCTGCCCATTAACCCCCTCCCCCACACAGCCTCATACCCAAACGGAGATCCTTAAACATCTCTAAGAGGATCCAAAAGTTACCTCAGAAAGGATCCAAAAGAGGATTGGCGGCGCGCCCCCACTGCCGCATACTAGGAATCACAGCAGTTAAGAGCTGCTACCCCAGAGAGAGATTGTAGTTTTACTCCGCCTATCCGAAAGGAATGTATATGTTCGATTCCCTAGTAGACCTCAGCTCCGCCATCGACTTCGAGGCACTCGTCAAGGGCATCAAGGGCCTCGTCGAGGCTTCCTCCGAGTCCAACACCGACTCCGAGGGCCTGGCCTCCGTATTCGAGGGCCTGTCCTCCAAGGATGACGCAGAGGCTGCTGCAGAAGCTAAGTAATTAGCACTCTGCACTCCTTCATGAAGACCAGCTAAACCCCCTCACCTTCTACCTCCGCACGGAACCCACCACAAGGAACCGTGCACGAAGGTGCGGGGGTTTCGCTGTTTTCAATCGCTGTTTCACGTTCGCTGTACCTACACTAGGGAGATAAACCCCATTGAGCCTTAGCATCCAGGAAGCGTGGACAGCACCGTGTCGAAACCTTCACAGCCGCCCCTTCACCAACGCATCCGCGCGGCCATGACCCTGCAGCGAACAGCCGCCCTAACCGCGGTGATTTGTGTAGCACTGACACTACTTGGCGCATTCCTTACCTCCACTGAATATCAATTGTCCGCAGCAGTCTTGGGACTGGCCCTTACAGCCATTGCTACGTCTGCTTACCGCTGGCCGTTGAGCATGAGCGCCGCGTTCGTCATCACTTGGGCGATCGCCACGCTTCTCGCCAGAACCCCTCTTGTTAGCTCAATATTTCTCGCTCCTGTGTTTCTTGCAGTAGTGGCGTATCACGGAAAGCACATACGCACGATCGCAATAGGTTTGGTTCTGTGGCTTTGTGGACTAGTCGATCCTGTGGAGCTCACTTTAAGCTTGCACCCTGCACCAGCCCTTACGTGGGGAATGCTTATTGGAGTCGGCGGCGTTATTGGAGCAATATTCGCGCACTCAGCTGATCGCTACAGATCCGCAATGATGGAGTGGAACGATGACGTGAAGCGTCGTCAATCTGATCTCGCTGAAACCTTGCACAACTCGGTAGTTTCTAATCTGACCGTAAATACGATGCAGTTGGAGGCTCTCAGCCTTGAATACTCCAAACAGCCGGAGCTAGTCCGAAAGCTCGATGCACTCAGTGATTCCATGCGCTCATCAATGTCCGAGGTTCGCGCACTAACAAAGGTCCTGCGCAACAACATTGATGGGGTAAACGATGGCATGAGTTTTGGCACCACGACAAAACCCACGAGTTTTGCTCAACTCATCTCAGAGGAAGAAGAGCGCCTTCAGCGCCTCAACCGGGCGCCCGTAGTAGAAGTACGCGGTGAGGAGTTTGCGCCGGAATTCCCACAGGAGATCCTCGACCCCATCGCGGCTATCACTACGGAAGCATGCCTTAACGCCGTGAAGTATTCACCTCCGGGCGCAGAAATTACGATTTCTGTCCGCCCGCATGTGGGTTGGACTGTCGTAACCATTACAAATCCCATTGCAAAACCCACGAGCAAGACCACCGATATGTCCTCCGGTATTGGAATGTCCTCGATGACTCGGATCGCTGCTACGATCGACGCACGCTTAGAGACAAACTTGGAATCGGAAAGATGGGAGTTGACTCTTTCTCTGCCACCCAGTCTCCATAAGCGGCGTTAGTTCCACCACGTTGTATAGCAAGCGTTTAATTCTTGCACTAAGCTGTCGCTTGTTTCTGGCAAATACAAATCTTTAAAAAGGAGCGCCCTCATGCAGGCCGCACTCGCTAGCTTTCTCGCCCCACTGATGTTGTCTTCTTCCATCTTCGGCGCTGGCCTTACACCCGGCGAGCTGCCGCAAACTACGAAATACGAATCTCCTGTTGATATCGCTTTCGGCTGCCCTGCACCATGGTGCGGGAGGTAAAAACATCCCTCTTGGTCGTCGATGACGACCCACTTGTCCTTGAGGCCTTGGGGCGCTATTTTGCCTCGGCTGAGGACATGGAGGTGCGCGCCACCGCAGAAAATGGCAAGGTCGCTCTCGCGCTTTTGCAGGAGCAGGACTTTGACGTCATTGTCGCGGACATCCATATGCCCGAGATGGATGGCACTACCCTCTTGCGTGAGGTCAATAAGCTGGAAGACCCACCGGTCTTCGTCGCCATGACCGCAATGGACAATGATGAAACCCTCAAAGAGGTCATGGCCAATAAGGCTGCGGCTTATATTCTGAAAAGCTCCAAGCCGGTCTACATTTTGGATACTGTGCGTGAGGCTGTACGCGGCGGCACGGTTGTCACCCCGCAATCCCTCACCCGCCTATTTGAACAGCTTCCTGATTGGAACACTGAGGGCACCGACGCTAATACAGCAGCAGCGACCGCGAAGATTAAGGACAACCACCACATCTCGCCTGCTTTAGAGCAGGTCTTGGACCTGGTCTGCCAAGGCAAATCCAATGAAGAAATTGCCAAGAGCACACACTATGCACCGGGCACAGTGAAGAAGTATGTGTCCACCCTGCTCAGTGAATTCCACGCCAAGTCGCGGCTTGAGCTGGCAGTGAAGGCGCTCAAGGCCGGCTACGGTTCTTAGAACCCAATTGTTGGACAATCCGGGGGTGGGCTACCCCCGGATGCGTCAATACCCCCTCTAAACCCCACATGCTGGGGTTTATTTTTTGTTTTTCTACCCCCGTTACCGTTTTGCAAAGGAGACTAGCATCACGTTTGGTGCTTCCCTATAATTACGACAACACCAAAGTTCATAGTATTTCCTAGGCAACAATCGCAGCCTGAACCTGCAGGGTTGCCGCGAGTCAGAGCGCTATACCGCTCACGTTTCTTCCTCTGCCCCTATAGTCACGTCATAGAAAGCAGGTGAGTGTTGAACACCAACCTGGCGCGCGTTCGTCGCAGCAGCGATAGGCCTCCCGTCCGCATTCGGCCCGCATAAAGGCCCGCTGAACATCGCATTTCACCACGAATCTTTGCGACCCTCACATTGCGTCGCGCGCACCCGCGTGTTCGCTCCTCACCCAGCTGCACCCTGCAGCACCACATAGCTCACCGCTCACCATCCAGACGCCGTATCGCCCAGCAATTCCAGACCGGCGCAGATACATCTACCTTCACTCCCGCGTGAAGGGTGGTGTCTAGGATGTGACCCGTTTGAAATAGAGGTAGAACCCATATGACTTCTCCTGCAAATACCCGCTTGCCCATCTCTGATGATGTGGAAGCAGTCCTGCCCGCAGCGATTAGCCGCGCCCACGACTGGTTGAAGTCCACTGCGGACGAAGAAGATAAGGCCACCGAACAGCTCGCGGACCTACTGCGCGATGAGGACGGAGTGAAGTTCACCATGGACTTCGTCGACCGCGTCATGCGCCCAGAAGATGACAAGGTTGCCGCACACGCGCTGAAGGATATTTCCTCCCACTATGACCCGTCGTTCCTGGGCAGCATCAATGGTGCGCTCGTTGGTGCCGGTGGCTTCTTCGGCCCAATCCTGCCCAACCTGGTCATGCCGGTGGCCCGCCTGTACATGCGCAAGATGGTTGGCCACCTCGTTCTGGACGCCGAGTCTGATGCACTCAACAAGATTCTGGACAAGGCCGCCGAATCCGGCGAACAGCTCAACCTCAACCTGCTGGGTGAGGCCGTGCTCGGTGAGGAAGAGGCTAAGTCCCGCGCGCAGCGCACCCTCAAGCTCATCCAGAACCCACGCGTGACCTACGTTTCGGTCAAAGCTTCCTCCATGGTGGCCCAGCTCAATCACTGGGATATTGATGGCTCGGTAGAGCGCCTCAAGGAGCGCCTGCGCCCGCTGTATCAGGCTGCGGCCGACCGCACCGACAAGGTCTTTATCAACATGGACATGGAGGAGTACCACGATCTCCACCTGACCATCCGCCTGTTCAAGGAGCTGCTCAGCGAGCCGGAGTTCCTCACCCTGGATGCCGGCATCGTGCTGCAGGCTTACCTGCCAGATACCTTCGATGCGCTCAAGGATGTCGCTGACTTTGCCAAGGAGCGCGTGGCTAAGGGCGGCGGCAAGGTCAAGGTGCGCATTGTAAAGGGCGCGAACCTATCCATGGAAACCGTGCAGGGCGAGGTCCACGATTGGCCGCTGGCTACCTACACCAACAAGCTCGACGTTGACGCCAACTACTACCGCCTACTGGATTTCATCCTGCGCGAAGAGTACGCCGATAGCGTCCGCATCGGTGTAGCAACCCACAACCTCTACACCGCAGCTATGGCCTATGAGCTGGGCAAGAAGCGCGGCGTGCTGCACATGATGGATTCGGAGATGCTGCAGGGCATGTCCCCAGCACAGCAGGCAGCGGTGCGCAAGGTCTTTGACGGCCGCCAGATCCTCTATACCCCGGTTGTCCACGCAGAAGACTTCGATGTCGCCGTGTCCTACCTGGTGCGCCGCTTGGAGGAGAACTCTGCGCCGCAGAACTTCCTCTACGCACTCTTTGCCCCAGGCGAGGAGCCGCTTGCGGACCAGGAAGAGACGTTCCGTCGGGCCGTCGCCAAGCGCTGGGACACCTTCGCTGGCGCCCGTCGCACCCAAAACCGCCTCGAGGAGGATGGCCGCCAGGCACCGCGCACCGGCCGCTTTACCAACGAGGCCGATACTGACCCGGCTCTCGCCCCGAACCGCCAGTGGGCGCAGGAAGCGCTCAAGCGCAACCCGGGCGAGCACGGCATCGCGGAGGTCACGGACCCAGCAGCAGTAGAAAGCCACATCGCCCGCGCCAAGGAGCTCGGCACCGAGTGGGGTAAGCGTCCTGCCGCCGAGCGCGCTGCGGCCCTCGAGGCGGTCGCGGACGAGATTGCTTCCCAGCGCGGTAAGTTCATCTCTGTGGCTGCGTATGAGGCCAATAAGACCGTTACTCAGACCGACCCTGAGGTCTCTGAGGCGATTGACTTCTGCACCTACTACGGCCAGTCCGCGCGCCTGCTGGAGGAGTCCTACTCCCAGTTCACCCCGCACACCGTCACCGTGGTAACCCCGCCGTGGAACTTCCCCATTGCCATCCCGACCGGCGGCATTGCGGCGTCCTTGGCGGCTGGCTCGGCGGTTATCGTCAAGCCAGCCCCGCAGGTAGTTCACTGTGGCAAGCTCGTGGTGGAAGCCTTCCGCACCGCCCTCGAGGCGCAGGGCCTGGATCCGGATTTGGTGCAGCTCGTGCTCACCGATGAAGCCGAGGCCGGCAAGGCGCTGCTCTCCCACGATGATGTAGACAATGTCATCCTCACCGGCGCGTCCGATACCGGTGCACTCTTCCGTTCCTGGAAGCCCAAGATGAACATCATGGCAGAGACTTCCGGTAAGAACGCGCTCATTATCACCCCAGCGGCAGACCCCGACTTGGCCATCGATGACCTCTACAACTCCGCTTTCGGTCACTCTGGCCAGAAGTGCTCGGCGGCCTCCCTGGTCATCTTCGTCGGCGCGGCAGGCAAGTCCGAGCGTCTGCGCACCCAGCTATTGGATGCTGTCAAGACCCTTAAGCCGGGCCCGGGCTTTGATATCACCACGACCATGAACGGCTTGGCCGAGGAACCAAGCGAGAAGCTCCTGCGCGGCCTCACCCAGCTCGAACCGGGTGAGAAGTGGCTACTCAAGCCGGAAAAGCTCAACCAGGAAGGCACCCTGTGGTCCCCGGGCATTCGCGATAATGTGCAGCCGGGCTCCTGGTACCACAAGAATGAGTGCTTCGGCCCCATCCTTGGCATCATGTACGCCGATACGTTGGAAGAGGCTATTGCCTGGCAAAACGACACCGGCTATGGCCTGACTGGCGGCATCCACTCGCTTGATGACGCCGAGATTGAGTACTGGATCGACAACGTTGAGGTGGGCAATGCCTACGTCAACCGCGGCATTACCGGCGCGATTGTGCAGCGCCAGTCCTTCGGCGGTTGGAAGAAGTCCGTCATGGGCCCGGGTGCTAAGGCCGGCGGCCCGAACTACGTGGCGCAGATGGGTGAATGGGCCGATGGCGAGCTCAAGCCACGCAATGTGGACATCGCTCCAGCTAGCCTCGCCGCGCTGCACCGCCTGCGCGATAACCTCTCCGGCAAGCTCACCGAGGACGACATCACTTGGCTGTGGCGCGCCGCAGAGCTGGACCAGCTGGCTTGGCAGGAGGAGTTCGGCCGCAACCACGACCGCACCGGGTTGGTCTCTGAGGCCAATATCTTCCGCTACCGTCAGCTACTGACCAAGCTGCGCGTGCGTGTGGGCGAGGGCTACGCGCTGCGCGAAGTTGCTCGCCAGGTGCTGGCAGCCGCCATCACCGGTACTGCAACGGAAATCTCCGCCACCCCGGAGGTTGCTACCCAGCTGCAGGACCTCGGTTTCGATATCAAGGCCATTACCGACGAGGCTTTTGCCACCGACGTGGCCAATGCCCCCTCCTCCCGCGTGCGCGCCTTGGGCACCGTGCCGGATTCCATCTACGAGTCCGCAGTGCGCTCCAACTCCGTGGTGCTGGACCAGCCCGTGCTTGCCGACGGCCGCCGTGAGCTCATCCCTTACCTCCTTGAGCAGGCAGTCTCTGTAACCATGCACCGCTTCGGCATCATCCGCAACGTAGGCAACCTGCGCGAGGAGTAATCTCCCGCCGCATTAAAGGCACTCCCAGGAGGTAGCGTCCCGCCCGTGGGCCGCTACCTCCTTTTCGTATATGCGCTGCACGTTTTATGTGGCATAGTGGTAAGCAATGTCTACATCACATAATTCATCTTCCCGCGACGAGGCCCAGCGCCCGTCTGCGCAGGAACAAGGCACCGCAACGCAAATCCAGAAGCCAGGCGAAGAAGATTCGCATACCCTCGTCGCTTATGATGATGCGCATCTCGGTGCAGAAGCCGCCAGCGAGCACCCCGCTGAGCGCGATGATAAATCTGCCATCCTGGCCAAGGACTTCCGCACCATGGCCAAGGTCTCGGTGGTCTTTATTCTCATCGTCGCCGGCTTGGCCCTGGCGGGCTATTTGCTCAAGTTCATCTGGGTAGGCCTGCTCCCTGTCCTGCTCGCCATCCTTGTCTCCACGGTGCTCTACCCAGTCAGCGCCTGGCTGCGCGGCAAGGGATTCCCGCGCTCACTCGCGGCCGTGAGCACTTTGCTCGGCCTGATCATTATCTTCTGCGGCGTCTTTGCCGCCATGGCCCCAGTGGTCACCAGCCAAAGCCAAACGCTCATTGACCAAGCCGAGGATGGCATTAACCAGCTGACGGAGATGGTGGAAAAATCCCCCATCGATATCCGAAGCGACCAGCTGCAATCCGTGCTCCAAGACGTGGTCAAGTTTGCCAAGGGTCAAGCATCCACCATCGCCACCGGCGTCATCTCTGGTTTCTCCATGGCCAGCTCCATCGTCGTGGCCGCGCTGATCATGCTCTTTGTCACCTTCTTCATCATCAAAGATGGCGACAAATTCCTGCCCTGGCTGCGCAAGTACACCGGCAACTCCACCGGCTGGCATGTCACTGAGCTGGGCGCGCGTATCTGGAAGACCTTGTCCGGCTTTATCCAGGCCCAAGCCGCCGTGGCCATGGTGGACGCTATACTTATCGGCCTTGGCCTGTGGGCTCTGCAAGTTCCGTTAGCACTCGTCATCGCCGTGGTGACCTTCTTCGCCAGCTTCATCCCCATCATCGGTGCCGTAACCGCCGGTGCTTTGGCAGTTATTATCGCTCTGGTATCCAATGGACTAACCAACGCGCTTCTTGCTTTGGCAGTTATCATCATCGTTCAGCAAGTAGAAGGCAACGTCCTCCAACCATTGCTGCAGTCCAAGGCCATGGGCCTGCACGCCACGGTCGTCCTACTCTCTGTGACCGTTGGCTCCACCCTGGCCGGCATTGTTGGCGCGTTCCTCGCCGTCCCCGTGGCCGCAACCATTGCCGTTGTCGTGCGCTACCACGCCGAAATGGCTGCGCTGCGCTCCGGGGAAGTCGAGCCTTCAGATATAGACATCATCACCGGCTCCAAGGATGATCCTGAAGACTTCAGCGACGTCACCTACGAACATGACGAGACTCCACGCGATATGGTAGAGCAGCTCTACCAGTCCATGAGCCCGCTGAGCTAAGACTCAGCGACCACAAGCAGCGCGCCGGCCCTCCGCCGGCGCGCTTTAGTATTTAGCGCAGAAAGCCTAGATCCGTAGCGGCCGAGGCGAGCTGGCGCGCGCCTCGGTCGAGGACGTTGGCCCACGTGCCCTTGGACTCCTCATTCGCGGAATCGGAGACCTGCTTGAGCAGGGTGCAGGGCACGTCGAAGCGCTGGCATACTGCGGCAATGGAATAGCCTTCCATGTCGCAGAGCTGGGATTTTTGGGCCAGCTCAGTGCGCAGGGCGGTATCGGAGACAAACATATCGCCCGTGGCCAGCCCACGAACCGGCAAGCGGCCGGAGGTTTCCAGCTCGATGACCTCTGGCAGCAGGTAGCGGTTGATATCGGTAAGCACCTCGAGCTTGAAGTCGTGTTTGGTGACCTTGCCTACTTCGAAGACGCCAGCCATGCCGTCGACAAGCGCGCCGGCCGTGCCGATATTGACCACGCGCTCGGGAAGGGCGCCATTAGCGCGGGCGTCGGCAAGAGCCTCCGTTAAGGCAATGGCCGCTGGAACCGTGCCGATTCCAGTAATGAGCAGGGGCTCGCCCTCCGGAATGTGCGCGGCCTCCGCATCGACAGCGGCGACGAAAAGGGTACGTCCGTTGAGATTCTCCATGCCTGTGAGAATACCTGCCCGCCCTAATCGAAGTTCAACGTGCGGTTCTTCTGGCGCAGGCGAATCGTAATATTCTTCTGGCCAGCACCGAGTGCGATAATTTTCCCGCTGAGCACGCGCGCGACCGCCAGGTCGGCCTCCGTGGGGGCTTCGGCGGCCACCTGTGCCGTGGGTAGCCAGGCGTCGTGCGGATCAGGCGCGCCAAGGTGAATGAGCCGCTCGCGCTCCACGTCAATCCAATAGCCTTCAGTGGCCATAAAGCGATCGTGGCTCCCATCGAAGGAATCGCGGCGCCACCCGCCCTCGGCCACCCGAAAGACATACGGGCAATAGCCAAAGCGCGAGGGCACGATATAACGCGTCTGGGGGCTGACGCGCCAATGGCCGCGCGCGGAGCTCCAGACTTGGCGGTAGGTATCAGCCAGGCTCATACCCAGCCGCAGGCGCTGTTGTCTGTCCTCGTCTAGCCCCGCATCTTCTACCTGCGTATCTAGCTCACCCAGGCGCGTAGCATCTGCCACGTACATGCCCAGCCATGCCTCTTCCGGCGTCGTATACGGCCCGGTGATATCGCGGTGAAAGGACCCCGGAATTGCCTTGTGCGCGTCCTGGGGCAGGCGCTGGCGCGCGGCAAAAGCCCACAGCCGCGGATGCCCCATGCGGTAGAGCATCACCGTCGCCCGTGGCAGGCGGTCATGCACCTGTTGGCGCGTCAAGTAATCACCAGCACTGATGCGCCGCAGCAGCTGCTTGGCGACGTCCCCCTCCACCTGCTGCTCCATTCCCGGCGCGACTTCCATGTCCGACAGCTGGCTAAGCAGCATCAGATCGATGATGTCTCCCAAATCAAAGACCTGGTTCAATTCCGACTGTGCTTCGGAGCCGAAGGCCTCGATAGCGTCATAGCCTAGAGCCCCACCCAAGCGGCGGATGAGATCCGGGGACACACTCACCCGGTTGCGAGTTGCGTGCAATTCCGCGGCGTTGAGATTGCGGTCCAGCCCCACGAGGGCTCCTTTCTCCCCCTCATTGGGGAAATAATTTTTGGTCATGCTTGGGCTTAAGTCGGACATTGTCCACCGTGCAGGATGGACCCAACCGTTCTGTGTATAGCCTGAATGTTTCCTAGCAAGGTTGTGTAGGCATTTTCCATATCCCAAACTCGCCTCGGTGACTTTTATAGGTCATTTAGATTCATCCATTTATGTCTAGCTTAATCCATTCGGGTTACATTTACTACCATCCGAACTGACTAAACTTACCCCTTCAGGACACCTTTTAGAAGAATTTATGCAACTCCTGTGCCTATAGTATGACGCGGATTGATTCTTAGCTTTCCATTCTCTTTCGCTTTCCTATTTCACCCAACGCACATAGGAGTCCAGCCCTTGACTGATAACAATGCTTGGGGCCGACCGGAACCTTCCTCCTCAAACCCTGGTTCCTCGGGCAACACTCAAACTTGGGGTACACCCTCCTCCCCCGCCTCCCCTACACAGGAGCCAGAGGCAAAATCCACCGGCAAAGGCAAGCGACTAACCATAATCGTGGTTGCGGTTCTCGCCGTACTCGCGCTTGTAGGCGCTGGTGCATGGGCCTTGCTAAATAAACAAGATTCCGGAGACGACCAAGGGGCCGCGACAATGGCCACAACGTCTTCACCTTCAGATTCAGCAACCTCTGAAAAGTCTTCTTCGACCGATTCCGATGAAGATGCGGAAAAGAAGACAGAGGGCAAGGCTAACAACGCCGCTTCGGCGAATGCTCCCACCAAATACGAAAAATGCAATGACTTCGCAGATGAGAAGCTCAGCTCGTGGACAAGACCAATTAAGCAGTACTGCGATGACTCATGGCTTTTTGTCGGTCAGGACGGAACTGCAAACTTCTCCTTGTACTATTGGACCGACAATGCTTGGCACAAATACGATACGGATGGAAGAGCATGGCCTTCCGATATCGGATGCTATGACCAAGACAAGCTTAAAGACGCAGGAGCACCGCTTCCCCTCCTTGACAAGGTCACGCTCTGCACCGATGAAGGCGACACTTCAACAGAAGCTGAAGAAGACGACGAGGAACCAGCAGCAGACGAGTTTGCTTGGGCCGGTAAGTGGAACGGCAAGTGCGATGGTCGCTATATCCTCATTGTCGAATCCGCGCTCATCAGCGGCCCAGAGCCTTATACTGAGACCTCTCGAATTCAAGATAAGTACCCCGGCTCCAAGATTCTTTATGGCGGGGCCTGCAGCTCCCTTCGCAATACGGTGGACGGAAAATCCGTCTACGCCATCTACTACGACGCTGGCTACAGCGTGGACAAAGTCTGTTCCCTCAAAGCACAATATGGCGGCAACGCTCGTTCCCTAAACGATGATGGGGACTTCTCCGACCCTTGCTAGTCCCCCAATATTTCTTCCCTATCACTCTCCTTCCCACATCTGTCACCTCCGATTTACACCTGAAAGGATTCCCTCGTGGCTCACTACAACCTCTACGATTCTCTCTCCCTCGACCCCACCGCAGACTCTTCTCAGCTGGTAGCTGATATCGACGCCAAGCTGGCACAACTAAGCCCAGAAAATGCGGCAGCTCACGACGAGCTCACCACCGCTCGAGAGATCTTCTCTGTTAAAAACCGCCGGACGAAGTACGACGAGGAAATCGCCAACCCCACCGGCCCAGAAGTAGATATCGCGCGCATTCGCAATATCGCTGCTCTACCTCCTGCAAGTGCTACTGATTCCACTAGCCCTGCAGCCAAGCACGAAGCACCATCCCCAAAAGCAACCGGCACCTACACTCCTGCACCCGGATACACCGCCGCACATACACGGCAACCACAACAGGGATGGCCTGCCCACACCGCTAGCCAGCAGGCTTCCTCCAACAACACCGGTTTCAGTAGCTCCAAAAAGCAATTCACCGTCGACTTCAGCAATATGGCCTTCCCGGTCGCCCCCGCCCGCCAACGCTGCCAGTCCATCATGTGGTGCGTAATTTGGGGAATCTTGCTGCTGATGTGGCTGATAGCCGGTATTCGCGGCCTTTCCTTAGCCAACACTGCTGGCGACGCCACCGCGATGAGCCTGCTTTTTGATTCTTCAAATCTCGAAGCGAGAACCGCTGACTTCGCTGCCTCGATAATTAAGACCCTTATCGCGACTCCGCTCCTACTCGTACTGGGCGAGTTCATTTGGTCTATTCGCAAAACCATGGGCCTTAAGGCAGCGGACGATGCCTAAGCGTCCGCTAACGGTATGCAGCTTGCTTGCAGGCCTTGTCCTCACCGCTTGTACTGCAGAATCTCCAGACTCCACGCCACAGGAGCCCTCGATGGCCACTGCGACGACGTCAACAACAAAAGAAGACACAGATGCCCAGCAGGAAGAAACATCCTCTCCCCCTGCTGCGAAGGAAGAAAACTCCACTCGCCCGATGCCACCTAATGTCCTCTTAGACGACGAAGAACCCGCTTCCAAACCGGAAGCCGCACCAGAGTCCGACACGTCTTGCGGTTCTGGTGATGCACAGTCCGCCTTTTCTCAGGGCGTATCGCAGGTGCCCCTGTGGGGCACCATTGGCTGGGAGCTTTTCGACTCCTCCGGCTACGACCCCTGCGCTTCCCTATCGTGGGAGACTCTGATGATTGAAGGAGGAAGCAGTTCCTCACCTTTCCATATCATGCTGTTTAACCACGGCGAATACTTGGGCACAGCAACGGCTAAGCCCTATGGCTTCGCCCCCACCATTGAGCGGGTGAGTGATTCCGAAATCGCGGTGACCTACCACTGGCCGCGTGAGGGCGAAGGAAGTGCCAACCGCTCGGGGACTACCCAAGCGGGCTTCCGCTGGGATGAAGGTGCGCAAAAAGTGATTATGTCTGGAGATGTCCCGCCCACGGGATAGAAGGAAGCTCACAACGGCATTTCGGCGTTTCTTGATGGGAGCTGTTGCTACTCTCGGGAGTAACACAGCTCCCTACGATTAGCTCCGTGGAAGGAAGCCAGATCATGCTGAATACCCGCCCCCGCTTCATACGTCATTCGCGCTCCGCCGCAACATTAGCTAGCGTCGGCGTCCTCTGCCTTTCTTTAGCAGCTTGTGGAAGCGGTTCCGGAGATTCAGGGGATTCACCAACCTTCTCTGCCGCGAGGGAAGCCACTTCAGAAGCGGATGGAGCTACTTCTTCTGCTAACGAAAAGACCGAAGAAAAGCCCTCCCGAAAGACCACTACCGTCACGGAAGTTCCTCCAGAGGAGGAGCAGGAAGAGAGCACGCCGCGTCGAGGTAAGGGCAACGACGGGTCTTCTGAGTGCGGCTCAGATACTGCCGAGACCGCCTATGAAAAGGCTATACCGCAGGTAGAGCCTTATCCGGGACTTGATGCCCCGTGGGGTCCTTTTTCCTCTCAATACGATCCATGTGCAGCTCTTTCATGGATTACTGTAACGCTTGAAGGGGCAACTGTTTCCTCGCCGTATCACATCCTGCTTTTCCACAATGGTGAGTATCTGGGAACGGCAACAGCTAAGGCATATGGCTTTTCTCCGCGAATTAGCCGAGTAAATGATTCCGAAATTGCAGTTACCTACCGCTGGCCAAAAGATGGTGAGAGCAACGCTGCAGCATCAGGGAAGAGCCAAGCCGGTTTCCGCTGGGATGAAGGCGCGCAAAAGGTAATTATGTCTGGGGACGTACCACCGTACTAGGCCGAGGCGAAGCGTGCTTGTTTAAGTCCAAGAGCGGCCAGCGTTATGTTGATGCGAAGCCTCCACGGGTGTGCGAGCCCATTTAGTGGACACGTTATGGGCTTTCGCGGAAAGCTGGCGGTAGTTAGCGTGGCCGTTTTGTGGCGGAAGGAGAGGTAGGAATGAAGGAGATGACGTTTCAACAGAAATTTGGAGTCTTCGCGCTGGTGGCGGCGGTTCTTCTGCTGATCGTGAACCTAGTCGTAGTGGGGACTACGGTGCTGGGGATCTCCTCGCCACTGCTGCTCGGAATCACGGGCATCATTATGATGCGCGGTGACAGAAGTGAGAGCAGCAGCGGCACGAAGAACAACTAACGCAGGCGGTGGCCCACGAATCCGGCGGCGAGGGTGTTGCCGGAAGATTGGTCGATGAGCAGGAAGTTGCCCACCGCACCACGGGCGGCGTAGTCCTCGACGGGAAGCTCCGCCTGGGTCTGGATGGTGATGTGGGCGATGTCGTTCATAGCGACGGACTCGGGGTTCTCAACATCGGAGACGCCATCGAGGTCCAGGGTGCGGGTGATGGCGGCGATGCGGGCTTTGACCAGGGAGGAGCTGTAGCGCAGTTTGAGCATCTGGCCGGGCTTGATGTCCTTTTCGGTCAGGCCAACGACTGTGGCATCGAATTCGCGGGTGGCCGCGGGGCGTTGGGACCCGGCGATGAGATCGCCGCGGGCGAGATCGATGTCGTCGGCAAGCAGGAGCGTCACGGAGTCGCCGGTGGTGGCGGAGTCGGCGGGGCCGTCGGCAGTGTCAATCTGGGTGACGGTGCTGGTGCGGCCTTCGGGAAGGCCAACCTCATCGCCCACGGAGATGGAGCCTGCCTTCACGCGGCCGGCGTAGCCGCGGTAATCGGAGGCGTGCTCGCGGATGACGTACTGAATGGGGAAACGGAAGTCCAGCTCATCGGCGCGGCCAGTGGCCACGGGGACGGTCTCGAGCACCTCGAGGACAGTCGGTCCGGTGTACCAGGGCATATTAGAGGAACGCTCGACCACGTTATCGCCCTTGAGCGCGGAAATCGGCACCACGGTGGTATCGGTGATGTCTAAGCGCGCGGCGATCTGGTTGAACTCGGACTCAATATCGCGAAAGACCTGCTCGTCATAGTCCACGAGGTCAATCTTGTTCACCGCGAGGACCACGTGGCGCACACCAAGGAGGGCGGCGACGTTGAGGTGGCGGCGGGTTTGTTCGACGACGCCATGGCGGGCGTCGATAAGAAGCACCACTACCTGGGAGGTAGACATGCCGGTGACCGTATTGCGGGTGTACTGCACGTGCCCCGGGGTATCGGCGAGGATAAAGGTGCGCTTATCCGTAGCGAAGTAGCGATAAGCCACGTCGATGGTAATTCCCTGCTCACGCTCGGCCCGCAGGCCGTCGACAAGCAAGGAAAGGTCCATGCCGTCGAAACCGCGGTCAGTGGAGGTGCGCTCCATGGACTCGACCTGGTCCGCGAGCACGGACTTGGTGTCATAGAGCAGGCGGCCGACGAAGGTGGACTTGCCGTCATCGACGGAGCCGGCGGTGCACAGGCGCAGGGTATCGCGCTGCTTGAGGGCGCCGACATTCGGCGCGAGGGTGGTCGTCATCAGAAGTAGCCTTCCTTCTTACGGTCCTCCATAGCGGACTCAGAGAGTTTGTCATCGGCGCGGGTGGCGCCGCGCTCAGAAAGGGTGGAAATGGAAATCTCCGCCAGCACCTCATCCGGCGTCGATGCGGTAGATTCCACGGCACCGGTGCAGGACATATCGCCCACGGTGCGGTAGCGCACGGTGCGGGTTTCTAGTTCCTCGCCCTCGGCCGGGCCACCCCATTCACCAGGGGCTAGCCACATGCCATTGCGCTTGAATACCTCGCGCTCGTGGGAGTAGTAGATGGAGGGCAGCTCCAGTTCGCGGGCGCCGATGTATTCCCAAATATCGGACTCGGTCCAGTTGGAAATAGGGAATACACGGACGTTTTCGCCGGCCATCTTGCCGCCGTTGTATAGATCCCAGAGTTCAGGGCGCTGGCGGCGGGGATCCCAGCCGCCGAAGGAATCACGGATGGAGAAGATGCGCTCCTTGGCACGGGCGCGCTCCTCATCGCGGCGGGCGCCGCCGCATACGGCGTCATACTCGCGCTCGGCGATGGTCTCTACCAACGGCACCGACTGCAGCGGGTTGCGGGTGCCATCGGGGCGCTCCTGCAGGTCACCGCGGTCAATCCAATCTTGGACGCGGGCCACGTGCAGGCGCGCGCCGGATTCTTCTACCAGGCGGTCGCGGAAGTCGATGACCTCGGGAAAGTTATGCCCGGTATCGACGTGGAGGAGCTCGAACGGAACCGTGGCCGGAGCGAAGGCGCGGCGGGCTAGCTCGAAAACAACAACGGAATCCTTGCCGCCAGAAAAGAGGATGCCTACCTTGTCGAATTGGCCGGCCACCTCGCGCAGGATGTGGATGGACTCGTTTTCAAGGTCTTTGAGGTGTGGGGAAAGTGTGCTCATTATTCGTGTAACCCGCATTCTGTCTTGCCGTCTGCAAATACGCGCCCGGATCGGGCATCTTCGCCTTCGCCAACTGGGAAGGTCAGCGGGGCGCAGCCGATGGAGCGGTATCCCTGCAGGGTGAGTGGGTGGATGATGAGGTCGTTGTCCTCGATATAGCGGTCTGTATCGTCTAGATCCCAGGTGATGATGGGCGATATCTTCAATCGTCCGGTGCGATCCAAGCTCAGCGCCGGGGCGGTGGCGCGGTGCTCGGAATCGGCGCGGCGCAGGCCGGTAACCCAGCCGGCATACGGGTCCATCGCCATATTGAGCGGCTCGACCTTGCGCATGCGGTTATAGGCCGCGGTATCGCGGGCATACAGGCGCGGGCCGTAGACCTCATCTTGTTCTTCTGGGCTCAATAGCGGCATCACCCGGACTAGGGGCAGGTCCGAGTAACGCTTTTCTACCTCATCGGCCACCTGGAGGGTTTCCGGGAAGTGCCAGCCGGTATCGATGAAAAGCAGATCCGCATCGAGCCCGGCGCGGTGGGCGAGCTCGGCCAATACCGTATTTTCCATGGACATGGTCACCGCAAGGCGGCCGGGAGCGTGCTCGGCGGCCCATTCGGTGATGGTTTTGGCAGAGGCATCGTGCAGCTTATCCGCCCACTGGTCTACCAATTGCTGGTTGCGCGCGGCTACCTCGGCGTCCAGCGGCGCGGTATCCCGCGTGCCTTCCGGGGAGATGCTGGGGTCACGGTAGTTCTTGCCACCGTCCAGCAGGTTCGTTGTTGGGTTCATGCCGTCACACATTAGGCAAAACCCCAAGGCGGTGCAGGAGATTATGCGCGAAAAGCCGCTGAGCTTGGCGGGAGGTGCGAATAAAAAGTTTCCAATCCGTACTAAGCGGACTAGATTTACAGACAAGACAGTCTATTGCGGGGTATTTGCGCCCCACCCAAGGAGGCACTTCCATGCAGCGTATAGCCATCATCGGGGAGGGGCCGTCCGCCCTATCCACCGCCGAAAAGCTTATCAGCGCTGGCATGTGTGTGGACCTCATTACTCAACGTACCGCACCATTCGGTCTACTTCGACGCTTTGCCGGCCTCGCGGGCGTGCTTGCCGACGCCGTCTCAGGATCCCACTGCGGCCCCGGCACCACTCCCCGGCTCCGGCTGATCGGCAACGTGCGCGTAGGGTCCGACGGCGATATCACCCATAACGAGATCCATCGCCTTGCTGCCGCTGGTGACCGCGAACTGCTCCTGCTAGAGCTCAAGGCCCGGGGCATCGCCGTTACCACTTGGGAAGGGCTGTGCGCTCCCCTCGAAAACTTCGAGGATTGGCACAGCGTCATCACCCGCGCGCAGCTGGCGCATGTGGGAATTTAAGCCCCGCCCAGCCCTAGCGCCGCCGCGCAAAGCAGATATAAACTTGCACAGCTAGATAGCTTCAGTATGAAAGAGTCGCAAGTTTATGGATTTGCTTCGCATCCTTTGGACACGGTCCGCGCCGTATGCACCATATGTCATAGCGGTTCTAGTGTTTCAGGCTCTATCCACGGCCGCCACGCTGTACCTCCCATCGCTAAATGCCAAGATCATTGATGAAGGTGTGTCTCAGGGCGATGTGGACTTCATCTGGCGCACCGGCGGCATCATGCTGGCCGTAGCCTTTGCCCAAGTCATCACCGCCATCGGCGCAGTTTGGTGCGGCAGTCGCACCGCTATGGGGGTGGGCCGGGATGTGCGCAGCCAAGTCTTTCGCCACGTTAATTCCCTGTCCACTGAGGACATGAGCCGTTTTGGCACACCTACGCTTATTACCCGCGGCACCAATGACGTCCAACAGGTGCAAATGGTCTACATGATGATGCTGAACTTCATGGTGACCGCACCCATCATGTCCATCGGCGGCATCATCATGGCCGTGCGCGAAGACGCCGGGCTGTCCTGGCTGGTGTGGGTGTCCGTGGCGGTATTGCTCGGCACGATTTCCGTCATCATTGCCCGCCTCATGCCACTCTTTCGCTCCATGCAAGACAAGCTGGACGCCATCAATGGCACGCTGCGCGAGCAAATTACCGGCATTCGCGTGGTGCGCGCCTTCGTGCGTGAGTCTTATGAAACCGAGCGCTTCACCGAGGAAAATAAGAACATTACCCGCCTGTCCTTGAACATCGGCCGGCTTTTCGTGGTGATGTTTCCGCTCATTACGGTGATCCTCAACGTGGCCACGGGCGCGGTGCTGTGGTTTGGCGGTCACCGCGTGGATGACGGCCTAGTCAATGTCGGCTCGCTAACCGCATTCTTGCAGTACTTACTGCAGATTCTCGCTGCGGTAATGATGGGAACATTCATGGCTATGATGCTTCCGCGCGCTATCATTTGCGCCCGCCGCATCACTGAGGTTCTCAACCATGAGCCGTCCATTACCCCACCGGAGTCCACCACAACACCGGCGACGTCCGCCGGCACAGTGGAATTCCGCAATGTCAGCTTTTCTTATAGCGGCGCAGAGGCACCGGTGCTAGAGGATATTTCCTTTACCGCCCAGCCCGGCACCACGACGGCCATCATCGGTTCGACCGGCGCGGGCAAGACCACCCTCATTTCCCTTATCCCGCGCCTTTATGTCCCAACCGAGGGCCAAGTGCTTATCGACGCCACCCCTACCACCTCCCTGGCCCGCCAGGACATCGTCCAGCGCGTGTCCATCGTTCCACAAAAGGCCTACCTATTTAGCGGCACGGTGGCCTCCAACCTGCGTCTTGGTCGCCCAGAAGCTACCGATGAGGAGCTCTGGGAGGCGCTGCGCGTAGCCCAGGCGGATTTCGTGGAGGACCTAGACATGCCTATCGCTCAAGGTGGCACCAATGTCTCCGGCGGCCAACGCCAACGCCTATCCATCGCGCGCATGCTGGTCGCCCGCCCGCTGGTCTATCTCTTCGACGATTCCTTCTCTGCCCTTGATGTGGCTACCGATGCCAAGGTGCGCGCCGCAATGCAGGCTTCCTTCGCACAGCGTGAGCAACCGGTGACCAGCATAATCGTCGCCCAGCGCGTGGCCTCTATCCGCTATGCCGACCAAATCCTGGTACTCGATGCCGGACGCATTGTTGACCGTGGCACGCACGAAGAACTTCTCGATCGCTGCGCGGTGTACCAAGAAATTGTTGATTCCCAAGAAACCGCCGCTGCTGCAGGAGGCGAGAACTAATGGCTGAAAATACCGCCTCCACCGCCGAGCCCACGGATAACGCTCCTGACGTCATGGGGGAATCTGCACCCCGCCAAGCCAAGAATTTTTGGCCCTCCATCAAACGCCTCTTTTCCTTGCTTGCTCCATTTAAGCGCAGCCTATGGGCCGTGGCAGCTATGAATGTTGTCTGCATTTTCTTAGCCGTTGTGGCTCCAAAAATCATGGGCAAGGCCATGGACGTCATCTTCGCCGGAGTTATTTCCCGTAACCTTCCCACCGATATAACCGCCCAACAAGCCATCGATGGCATGCGCGCTCAAGGACAGGACCGCTTCGCGGACATGGCTTCCGCCATGGATCTCATCCCTGGCGAAGGCATTAACTTTAACCGCTTGGGCACGCTCATCATCACCGTAATCGCGATGTACATCGTCTCTTCCGGCTTCCAATGGTGGCAGGGCGCCATTCTCAACAAGGTGAGCATGGATACCGTATTTGACCTGCGTGAGCGGGTAGAGGCCAAGATTAATGCGCTGCCGTTGAATTACTTTGATTCCCAGCAGCGCGGCGATATCCTCTCACGCACCACCAATGACATCGACAACGTGCAGCAGGCACTGCAGCAAGCACTCTCGCAGCTGTTTTATGACGCTCTGTTGGTCATCGGCATCACCATCATGATGTTTAGCGTTTCTTGGCAGCTCGCGCTGGTTGCTCTCCTAGCTCTGCCGCTTACCGCCCTAGTCATCGGGGTCATCGGCGGCCGCTCACAGCGCCAATTCAAAACGCAATGGCGCTCTACCGGCCAGCTCAATGGCCAGGTAGAAGAATCCTTCTCCGGCCATGACCTTGCCATCGTCTTCGGCCGCACAGAAGCTATGACGGAGGAATTTGATAAGCGCAACGAAGAGCTTTACCGCTCCGCGGCAAAAGCACAATTCCTCTCCGGCAGCATGATGCCAATCATGCAGTTCCTGTCCTATCTGTCCTACGTTGCCATCGCGGTCTTGGGTGGCCTGCGCGTGGCTAATGGCCACATGACTTTGGGCGCAGCCACTGCTTTCATCCAGTATTCTCGCGAGTTCAACCAGCCGCTGGGCCAGCTTGGTGGCATGATGCAGCAGGTCCAATCCGGCGTGGCCTCGGCCGAACGCGTCTTTGAGCTTCTCGACGCCGAAGAACAATCCCCCGACACCACCGACGAGGACCTCCCCGGCCGCGCTCGCGGACTCGTTGAGTTCCAAGACGTTGATTTCTCCTACTCGGAGGATAAAGAACTCATCACCGGCCTCAACCTGCGCGTGGAGCCCGGCCAGACCGCGGCCATTGTCGGCCCCACCGGAGCCGGCAAAACAACCTTGGTCAACCTGCTGATGCGCTTTTATGAATTAGACGGCGGTCAGATTCTCATTGACGGGCACGATATCGCCCGCATGCCCCGCCAGACGCTGCGCTCCCAGGTGGGCATGGTGCTCCAGGACGCCGTGCTTTTCAAAGGGTCGATCATGGACAACATTCGCTACGGCCGCTTGGACGCGACGGATGAGGAAGTCATCGCCGCAGCTAAAGCGACTTATGTGGACCGCTTCGTCCACGCGCTGCCCGAGGGCTACGACACCATTATCGATCAAGACGGCGGCGCCATCTCGGCCGGCGAGCGCCAGCTCATCACCATTGCCCGCGCGTTTTTGGCCCAGCCCGCGCTGCTCATTCTCGACGAAGCCACCTCTTCGGTCGATACCCGCACTGAGGTACTCGTCCAAGAAGCGATGAACGCACTGCGCGCAGATCGCACCTCCTTCGTCATCGCCCACCGCTTGTCTACTATTCGCGATGCCGATCTCATCCTCGTCATGGAAAACGGCACCATCGTCGAACAGGGCTCGCACGATGATCTCCTTGAAACCCAGGGCGCCTATTGGTGCCTGCACCAATCGCAGTTCAATAAGGCTTAAATGGAAGCTGCAGCGTGGTTACTGCACGTTGAGCTGGACCTGCGGGGCGTGCAAATTAGCGCCCTGCAGGTTGACCAGCTCCATGGTGACATCTTGTAGCGAAATGTGCTCCATCAAAACGTTGGGGATAGGAGCATCGGGCACCACGTGCGGGTCGGGAACGCCCAATTGATCAAGCACCGCGTTGAGATCGCCGTTGGATAAATCGACGTTTACCGGAATGGTGGGGTGATCCACCACCGCGGGCGTTGTCTGTAGTCCAGTGGTCAGGACGGTGACCGGCCCGTCCGTGACGGTGGTTTCCACGTCACCAGTGGTTAGCTTGCCTTGCCCCACAGCCGCGGGCAGGGTCAACGCGAGGTTTCGCGCGGCCAACTTGTCACCTACGAGTTTCAGTGCTCGTTGTTCACCCTGTGCGGTAGGCACAGTAATAAGCGAGGCGCTTACGTTTCCAGTCAGGGTGACATTATCAGCAGTCACCGTGCTGAGTTCAGATTGCGCTAAGGCCAAGCCTTCCTGCGCACGGGTTTCCTCAGGTTGGTTCACCGCACACACCGCGGTAAAAGCGCAGAGCACTGCGAGCACACTACCTTTTACCACACGAGCGGAGCGACGACGCGGTAGTGAGCTCAGCCTGAATAGCTTCATACTGAACCCGCCAGCTCTTTGGCCTGGGATTTTTTCTTCTTCTTGTGCTTCTTTGGAGACTTCTGGCGATCCTGTGGCTGCCAAGCAAATGAGAGCGCACCACCGATAATGCCTAAAAGGCTGCCGATCACGAAGCCGCCCAGGTTCGTGGTGGGAAGCGCGATGATCGCCACCAAGATGGCTAAAACACCCAGGTAAGACGAGGTCTCCTGCCGAAACCAAGCTCCAAGGCCGAACATGATAAGTGCCGCACCAATAAGGAGCGTCGAAACGCCCGACACCGTGGAAATCATGACCAACAGATCAGAAATGCGCACAGTAATATAGGCCGGCGCTGCGATGGCGATGCCGGACAAGATAAGCAACAATCCACCCGCGAACGGACGACGCTTACGCCAGTGTTTAAACCGCTTCCACCAGCTCTCTTTAGGAGCCACTCGGGTTACGGCTTTGTCATTTTTGTTATTCGCTGCGGAGTCCTGCGATTCACCAGCGCTTTTAACCGCATCCGCTACCGACTGCGATGCGTTGTCTCCATCGCTTTCCGCCGCGGCCGTGGCTTCAGCGCCAGCCTTAGCGGTGTCGTCGGCCTTCGTCTCCGCAGCACTAGCGTGATCAGTGCCAGTGGCGGCCTCGCCAGCGGTTTTCTCGGCCGGCTCATGGGTGGAATCTTGGGCGCTGCGTGCAGCTTCGCCGTTATCGGCACCGGTTTCGTTCACCGCAGGCATGCGCAAAGTCTCATCATCAGAAGACTTAGCAGCCATTGTTGTTGCTTCCCCTCTTCACCGTCACATTCACACCAGAGGCAGCGAGCCTTTCTGCTCCCACCGAGGTCGTACGAATATCGTCCGCGCTCAGGGTCACCTTCTGCGCGTACAATCCCCACGAACCTGGATCTGCCTTGTCATTAACCTGGCTGGCGTCAACACCCACGTTGGCATTCGTCAGATCCAGCTGACCCTTAATATCGGTAGCACCAACCAAGAGATTCTCTACCTCCACACTGTCATCACCATTCGCACGGAGGGCGAAGGTGGTCTCGCCAATGCCTGGGACATCAGGAAGATTGGCGGACAGGCACAAATTGGAAGCCACGGCGTGCTCAAACTTCAAGCGCGCGGCGGGGATGGTTTCTTCTCCCATCTTGTCCCTATCAACGAAGATCGACAATCCTTCGCCCTCTAGGTGGCTCATGTTCACCTTAAAGAAGGTTCCTGAAAGTGCGATATTAGCGGTCAAGCCACCTTGGGCTACCGCAAAACCTGTTACACCAAAAGCTGCAAGCCCGGCAGCCAGTGCGGTTGCAAACTTTGGAATACTAATCCTGCCCATGAAGGAACCTTTCTGTGGAATTGAAAAGGCGGGGTAGCTGCCTGTTTTAGCAGCGTCCCCCGTCTACGGTGAATTTTCAGCCCACTCTTTACCGCGGCAAGAGATATACAAGCCCACGATGAGAAATAGACTTACGCAATCCACTGATAAAATGAGCTTGAACACACGTTAGCACTACCTGAGACACGTCACACAAAAAGGGGTGCAATTAAATACGCCCGCAACGGTGTAGCCCAGATCATGTGTTTAAAGAAGATTATCGCACTCCTGCCATTGTCAACTTCCAATCCCCCACTAAACCTGCAGCACACAACACTGTACCCCCAAATTTGTGCGCCATGTAATAAGTGTGCACCGGTGTGTGTTACGCTTCACAACCATCAGATTTTATCGACTACGGAGGGTCGAATTGTCCAACTCACTGAAACCCGAAAATGCACAGGCAAACGAAGAAAATACCCACATTGATTCCACTCAGTCCGGTGCGGAAGAAGTAAACGCTCAGGACAAGAAGGAAGAAAAGCGCGAGCTGCGCCGCGCTCCTTTGGGCCCGGATTCCCTGTTGTGGAAGTGGGGCTCGGATAACCGCCTGCAGCTATTGCGCGGCTACACCGGCATTTTGCAGAATATGCACCCAGCGATTGGTCAATCCCTTTTGGACCACTCGAAGTTCTTCGACGAGCCTTTCGCTCGCCTGCAGCGCTCTACGCCGCAGATTATTGAGTCCATCTACGATGATGGGGACATCGGTGAGCGCATCCGCGACTACCACGTCACCATTAAGGGCACGCTGCAAAATGGCGAGCGTTACCACTCCCTGAACCCGGAGACTTACTACTGGGCACACGCTACCTTCGTCTACCGCGTTATCTACGCCCAGGAACTCTTCGGTACCCCGTTCACCAAGGAAGAGCGCGACCAAATCGTTCGCGAGGGCGTGACTTGGTGGGATAAGTACGGCATGTCTGAGCGTCCGGTCATCGATAACTACGATGACTTGATCAAGTACATGGATGACATGGCAGACACCGTGCTCGAGCGCAACCAGACCGTTGACTTCGCACTGCGCACCGCACGCGTAGAGCCGGTCAAAGCTCCGGAAGGCGTTCCAGAGGCAGTATGGAAGGTTATCTGGAAGCCCATTATGCGCAGCGCCATCTGGTTGACTGTGGCTACCCTGCCGCAGAAGTACCGCGACATCCTGGATCTGAAGTGGACCAAGCGCGACCAGAAGCGCTTCGACCGCATCGCTAAGTCCGTTCGCTTCATCATGGACCACCTCCCTGAGGACAAGCGCTACATGGAGCCGGGTCGTTCCTTGATGATCAAGAACGGCATGATCGAGGGCAAGTACAAGGAGCCGAAGAAGATCCAAGGCTACAACGCCGCCCAGGCTAAGGACTCTGCTGCCACCGCGGAATCTACCGACAAGCCGGATTCCGATGATGCAGTAGCCGCACGCCGTGCAGCCGGCTGCCCGTTCTAAAACACACCGGCTTCCCAATTGTTCGTGAGCTTTTTAGCTCACGAACCTTTTCATTGATCTTTCTGGAGCGTGCATTACATGTCTTTACCACGCCGTCTACAAGAACGGCCCTTGCCACAGCAATTACTAACTGAGCTACAACATCTCACCACTAACTACTCCACCGGCTCGCTGGATAAAGGCGAACGCAAAGCGGTCCACTCCCCCTTATTTGAAGAAGAATTAGGCTGGGTTGGAGTAGGTTCCGAAGAAGACGTAGATGAGGCTTTCCGCCGTTCGCGTCAGACCCAAAAGGCCTGGGCCGATACCGACGTTAAGCAGCGCGTAATGGTAATGAAGCGCTTCCACCACCTCGTGGCTAAACACCGCGAGCTGTTGGCGGACTTCATCCAATTGGAAACCGGCAAGGACCGCACGGCCGCCTTTGATGAGGTACTCGATGTACTAAATAACGCGCGTTATTACTCAAATAATGCGCCAAAGCTACTGGCCACTCAGAAGCAGCCGGGCGCATTTCCGCTCATCACCAAAACTCACTTGCAGCGAGTTCCTAAGGGTGTTGTGGGGCAAATCAGCCCATGGAACTACCCATTAGCACTGGGCATTTCCGATGCCGTTGCGGCACTACTTGCCGGCAATGGCGTTGTGGCCAAGCCCGATGGATCCACCCCGTTTTCTAACCTGATTTCCCTCTACCTCTTGAGGGAAGCAGGACTGCCGAAGGATTTGCTGCAGATCGTTACCGGCTCCGGTCGAGTCGTCGGCTCCGCTATCTCCGAACGCTGCGATTACCTGATGTTTACCGGTTCCACCAAGACCGGCAAGATTTTGGGTACCACTGTAGGCGAGCGCCTCGTTGGATATTCCGCAGAACTGGGCGGCAAGAACCCTATGATCATCGCGCCGGATGCGGACATCGACAAGCATATTGACACCATCGCTACCGCTTGCTTTTCCAATTCGGGCCAGCTGTGCGTGTCGATTGAACGCATCTACGTACCCGATGCCATCTTCGATCAATTCATTAACGCATTCCGCCGGGCAACCGAGTCCATCAAACTTGGTTCCGGTTTGAACTGGGACTACACGATGGGTTCACTCATCGGCCAAAACCAATTAGATGTGGTGCAGCACTTTGTCGACGATGCGGTGGATAAGGGTGCCACCGTTATTACTGGCGGCAAGCCCCGCCCGGATATTGGCCCCTATCACTTTGAACCCACGGTTCTCACTGATTTGGGTGAAGGCGCCGAGCTTGCAGAGCAAGAGGTCTTTGGCCCTGTGGTGTACGTGCAACGCGTGCGCGATGTCGAAGAGGCCATCGAGCAGGCAAATAAATTGCCCTACGGCCTGAACTCCTCTGTATTCGGCCAACCCGAGACCGCGCAGGGCATCGCTGAGAAAATCGATGCAGGCAGCGTGACCATCAATGACGGCTACGCCTCCACATGGGCCTCGATTTCCACCCCGTTGGGTGGCGTCAAGGAGTCCGGTGTTGGCCGCCGTCATGGCCACGAGGGTCTGACCAAATATACAGAAGCGAAGAATATCTCCTCGCAAAGGATCATGCCGATGCGCGGGCCAAGCTGGCTTCCCAATAAGTACTACGGCACTTTGCTGAGCTCCGCATTGCGCTTAGGAAAGGCCTTGCGCTTCCTCCCCTGAGTACTGCGCAGCATAAGCAGCCACCTTTTAAATTCAGTAACTCACTTCACATTCAAAGGGTATGTGTGTACGATCACAACATACTCAGAAATGTGTTCTGCTGAATGCATAAATTGCACAACACACAGCGGCCAGTAAGCGCCCTGTGAAACTCGAAAGGAACAGTATGTTCAAGCCATACCGCCGACCGACTGTCGCAGTGGTTGGTGCCGGAGTAGCCGGATGCGCCGCAGCTTCTGAATGCGCATTCTCTGGATTCGACACCGTTCTTTTTGAACAAGAACCACACATCGGCGGTCACTTCAATTCCGCTGAAGCCACTGAGGTTTCCCGGAAGTACCACTTCCGTACCCCGTACCTCCGTCTCACCAAAACTGATGGCTCGCCAGCTTCTGTAATACGCCACCTTGAAGAGGCTGTTGCTGCCAGTGGCGCCGAGTTCCGCGGTTCCACCGCCGTTACTGGTGCCGAGTTCGACCGAGCAGAAGGCAAATGGGAAATCTCCTACCTCGGTGATTCCGGTCAGGAAACCCAAGCTTTCGATGTGTTGATTCGCGCCACCGGCGAGGAATCCCCGTGGATTTCCGTACCGGGACGGTCAAAGGCCAGCGTCGATGACATGTACCTCCACCACGGTGTAGAGGTATTTGGGCTGCCTAATGCCCTCTTTGTTGACGGCCCCACCCCGCGCGACTCTTACCTCAAGCGTCGCCCACTAGCTGTCATCGAAGCCCGCGCCGATCACTGCCGCCGCTACGTCCGCCAGCTCGAAATTCGTGGACCAGGCGAACTAACCGTCAAGCACGATAAATGGTTGGTTCAGCCCGGCACTGTACGCGGAATCCGCGAAGTGCTCGCAGGGTTCGATGCACCGGCCCATGATTTCAAGCGAGCATCCAACTACGCCCCTGAGTCCGCCTCGTCCGAACGCCAGAAACATCAAAAGTCCGCTACTGCCCTTAAGGAGGCGTAATGACTACTCTGAGCAATCCTGAAAGCACTGTAAACGACAAGCACACCCAGACTGCAGATAACAACACCGATAACCTGCCTGAGCTGGGTCCGGATTCCATCCTGTGGCAGCGCTTTGGTGACTGGCGCTCCGCATTCGTCGCACTGTCTGCTGGTCTTTTGCAGATTGCCCAGCGTGACATCAGCCGGTCTCTAGTGCAGCACTCCAACGTTTTCGATAACGAGGTTGCGCGCTTGGTTCGCTCCGCCTTCCCGATCATCCGCACGATCTACGAAGGCCCAGAAGTTGGCGTCATGATTCGTGACTTCCACAAGGACATCAAGGGCACCCACCCAGATGGAAGCCGCTACCACCCGCTGAACCCGGATGTTTACTACTGGGCACACGCCACCTTCGCTGCTATGCCGTACCAGCTGGCCGGCAACTTCATGGATCCTCTGACCCCAGAGGAGCGCGAGCAGCTCTTCCAGGAGACCCGTACCTGGTACACCTTCTACGGGGTTGCAGAGCCCGACGATGCGCCCAAGACGTACGCTGAATTTGAAGAGTACGTGGACAACATGATCGAAAACCTCGATATCAGCGAGACCATCGAGCGCTCCCGCATCATCAACGGCCTTACCCTCGACACCCCAGATCCCAAGGTGCCCAACTGGCTGTGGAAGCCCGTTGCACCTTACGCATCCCGCCTGCTGTTGTGGGTTGCAATCGGCATGATTCCAGACAAGCTGCGCAACAAGATTGGCTGGGAGTGGACCAAGAAGGATGAGCGCAAGCTCAAGATCTTCTCCCGCGCCGTCCGTGGCGTCTTCTCCATCCTCCCGCGTAAGGCACGCATGGTTCCTATTGCTACCCGCGCCTTTGAGAAGGCGGAAGCTGAAGGCGGCTTCCACTACTAAGGCCTTTATCCCTTCACTCATAGTTACTGAATACTGACTCCCATGATTGCGCCTTGAGGCCTTAAGGTAGATAACAACGTGGAGCATCAGTAGTGAAGGAGCACGAATGACAACCGTGTCCGGTTGGATCGCTATAGCCACATCGATTCCGGTGTGGCTATACTTTTTCGCCCGCATAGGCGCGCTCATTAAGTTCATCCGCTCGGGCGGACCAACCCAACTAGAGCGCACCAACAGCCCCGTAAAGCGCGTCGGGCGCGTGCTGGCAGAGGTCTTTAGCCACTCCCATTTCAAGGGAAAACCTCTGGTCAATGCCGCCCACTGGCTGGTGATGGTGGGCTTCCTTTTCGGCATCCTGGTGTGGTTCGAGGCCTATATCCAAACCTTCGCACCGAATAAGGGCTGGCCGTGGCTCAGCCACTGGCCGGTCTACCACTTTGTGGAAGAAGTCTTGGGCATCGCGACGGTGCTCGGCATTGGCTTCCTCATCGGTGTGCGCCTCAAGCTCGGCGATACCGAGCGTGGCAGCCGCTTCTTCAACTCCCAGACCGCCTCCGCACGCTGGGTAGAGTTCATCGTCTTTTCCGAGGGCCTCGGCATGATCTTGGTAAAGTCCACCAAGATCGCCACCTACGGCGGCGGTTCCGCCTGGGCGGATTTCTTGAGTATCCACTTGGCCAAGCTCTTCCCCGAGTCACCGGCCCTGGTGAGCTTCTTCGCCCTGTTCAAGCTGCTGTCCGGCATGCTGTTTATCGTCTTTATCTCCCGCAATTTCCAGTGGGGCGTCATGTGGCACCGCTTCACCAGCTTTTTCAATATTTTCTTCCAACGCAATGCCACCGGTGAAAAGGCACTGCAGTCCTTGCCCACCCCGGACTTGGAAGAGGACATCACACCGGGCAGCTGGAAGATGCTGCTGGATTCCACTTCGTGTACCGAGTGCGGCCGCTGTCAGGAGCTATGCCCAGCCTGGAATACCGAAAAACCGCTCAGTCCCAAGAAGCTCATGATGGATCTGCGCCAGGGAGCGCTGGATAACTACAACCCGCATGAAGGCGTAGATGTGCTGTCCATGGCCGGAGTTATCGATGATGATGTGCTGTGGTCATGTACCAACTGTGGCGCCTGTGTGGACCAGTGCCCTACCGATATTGAGCACATCGATCACATCGCGGACCTGCGCCGTTTTAAGGTGCTAGCGGAATCGAACTTCCCATCTGAGCTCACCGGCCTATTCAAAAACATGGAAAACAAAGGCAACCCGTGGGGCCGGAATAACTCTGAGCGCCGCGCCTGGATCGATGAGGCCCAGGCCGATGGCATCGATGTGCCCATCATCGGTGAGGACGAGACGGACTTCTCCGATATGGAATACCTACTCTGGGTAGGCTGCGCCGGTGCCTACGATGATGACGGCCGCCGCACCACCCGTGCGGTCGTAGACCTGCTGCATACAGCTGGTGTGAAATTCGGTGTGCTCTCCACTGGCGAGACCTGTACGGGCGATCCTGCCCGCCGCGCCGGCAACGAGTTCCTTTTCCAGATGATGGCGCAGCAAAACGTAGAAACCCTCAACAATGCTTTTGACGGCGTACCGGAGGGCCAGCGCAAGATCATCACCACTTGCCCGCACTGCTTTAACACCATCCGCAACGAGTACCCGGACTTTGACGGACATTTTGACGTCTTCCACCACACCCAGCTGCTCAACCGCCTGGTGCGCGAAGGATTGCTCAAGCCGGTGCCGCGCACGCCGGAGAACCGCAAGCCGATTACCTACCACGACCCTTGCTTCCTCGGCCGCCACAACAAGGTCTTCGATCCCCCACGCGAGCTGCTCGAGGCCACCGGCGTGGAACTGCGTGAGATGGACAAGAACCGCGACGAGGCCTTCTGCTGTGGCGCCGGCGGTGCCCGCATGTTCATGGAAGAAAAGCTTGGCACCCGCATCAATGACTTCCGCACCGAACAGGCTTTGGAAACCGGCGCGGAAGAAATTGCCACCGGCTGCCCCTTCTGTAATGTCATGATGACCGGCGGCGTGAAGTCCTTGGCGCAGGATTCCACCCCCGCCGCCAAGGTCAATGACGTGGCAGTTATGCTGCGCAATTCCATTTCCCTCGATGAGGCCGGCACCCTGCCAGAGCCCCACCCCAAGGCCTTCCTTGCCACTCCGGTGCGCCACCAGAAGTCCACCGGCACCAATAATGCCCCGCTTGCCGACGCCCCCACTTCCGACGCTCCTAACGCTCCCGCCCCCTCCGCCTCGGCACCGGCAGCCCCAAGCGCACCCGCGGCACCCTCGGCACCAAGCGCGCCCGCCGCCCCTGCGGCACCGGCTGCGCCTGCGCCAAGTGCACCTTCTACTCCATCAGCGCCGACACCGCCAGCTGCACCGCAAGCTCCCCAAGCACCGGCAGCTCCCGCAGCACCTGCGCCACAAGCACCAGCCGCTCCAACACCACCAAGCGCTCCAACGCCGCCGAACGCACCCGCAGCGCCCGCAGCACCCGCGCCAAGCGCACCTTCTGCTCCATCGGCACCGACGCCGCCAGCTGCACCGCAAGCTCCCCAAGCGCCGGCAACTCCCGCCGCACCGACCGCGCCTACCCCACCGAGTGCCCCAGCAGCACCTGCACCGAAAGCACCAGCCGCTCCAACGCCGCCGAGCACACCCGCAGCGCCTGCAGCTCCAAGCGCACCGGCTGCGCCTGCGCCAAGTGCACCTTCTGCTCCGTCGGCACCGACGCCGCCTGCAGCTCCGGCACCGCCGGCGTCGGAAAGCGCGCCACAGCCGCCTGAATCTGAGTAGGCGCGCAGGGGCATGGGTGCGTACGCTGTAGTCCATGCATTTTAATGCGGGACTCCCCACCGATGCCCTACTGCTAGCAGCAGGCGCGACCGAAAATACACACTCCCTCGTCTCTTTCGCTTGGATCATGGCCGCCGCCCTGCTGGCGCCGCTGATCTCTTATATGCTGGGCTACCGTCTTCCATCGGTAGCCCTCTTGCTGATTTTCGGCATGATTATTGGTCCTTCGGTGCTCGACCTCGCTGCCGAGGACGAAGGCATCGAAATGCTCAAGGAGCTCGGCGTGGGAGCGTTATTTCTCCTCGCGGGCTTTGAAATTCAAATCTCCACCCTCAAAACAAAGGAAGCCGGAACGGCATTATCCACTTGGGCAATCTGTGCCCTCGCCTGTGGGGTGGGTGCCTACTTCCTGGTAGATAATGTGCCAGGTGCCATCGTGGTCGCCTTGGCACTGACCTCAACGGCGCTGGGCACGCTCACGCCGATGCTGAAGCAGGACCGCATTCTGGGCACCAAGGTGGGCAACTCTGTGATGATTCACGGTGCCATTGGTGAGGTCGCCCCCATTACCGCAATGGCACTATTGCTGGGTACTCGTTCCACGCTGACGACGATGATCATTTTGTTGTTCTTCATCATCATCGCCGTTGCTGTCGCCATCATGCCAGCGGCTATCGCATCAACGATCCCTTGGGTAAAGACCGCCTTTATCTCTGGTGCAGGTTCAACCAACCAAACGATTCTGCGTCTTATCATCCTTATTCTGGCCATTCTTATGGCCGTTACCGCAGTCTTTGAACTCGATATTGTGCTCGGTGCTTTTGCTGCCGGCATCATTTTGAACCGTATTATCCCGGATGAGTTCCACCGCCGCCTAGAGCACCGCCTCGATGTGGTGTTTTATTCGATGCTTATTCCGGTCTTCTTTGTGGTCTCTGGCATGAGCATTAGCTGGGACACCATCGCTCATAATCCGTGGAAGGTACTGGGCATTCCAGCTCTCATCTTGGTGACCCGTGGCCTGCCCGTCTTCTTGCGCGAAAATGTTGGGCATACCGGATCTGATATTGAAACCTTCCGCGAGCGCCTCCAAGTAGGTTTGTATTCCGCCACCGGTCTGCCGATCATCGTGGCGGTAACGTCCCTGGCGGTCAATTCCGGAATCATGGAGCCGGAGAATGCCTCGATCTTCGTCTCCGGTGGAGCGCTTACCGTCGCCATCTTCCCCTTCTTGGCCAGCTTGGTGGGCGGGAACCAGCAAGAAAAGAAGGACGAGAAGACTCCTGACGCTGAATCCAAGGACCTATAGGCTGCGTTCGCTGAGAGCACGTCCCTGGAAGGGCAGAATTTTCCTAGACTGGAAAACGTGAGTAATAACTTTGGTTCTTCCCCTGTCAATCGGACTCTGCGCCTGTCCGATTCCGAGCGCAACGATGCCATCAATGACCTCGCCCGCGCCGTGGGTGAAGGCCGGTTAACCATGGAGGAGTTCGAGGACCGCTCGGACGATGTCATGCGCGCTAGCACCCACCAAGACCTCGTGCCCGTCTTCCAAGATATTCCGGCGCGTGGTTCCCACGAGGTCAAGATTTATTCTCGGGGAGACGTCACCCGTGCGCATAATGCAGGAAAGAAACCAAAGTTTGCCACTGCCCTTTCCGGCTCTGTGGTGCTTGCAGTAGCAAGCCCCACTCTGATCTTCTTGAGCGCTACCATGAGCAACCCATGGCTTTTACTCGGGGGCGCGGTGGCAGCCGCCCTCATTCCAATTTTGTGGATCATGCTCTACGTCGCCAAGGTCGGCCCCTCCTCGTGGCACGCCCCATCCGTGCGCCAGATTGAGCGGCAGCAGCTGCGCGAGATTCGCGCTCTCACGGCGCATGAGCGCGCGCAGCAAAAAATGATCGAGGAAAAGATGTGGGCCGATCGCCGTATGCAAGCTGGCGAAATCACCGGCCAAGCCATGGATCTGGCCAAGCGGAAATTCAGCGAGTGGAATAAAAAATAGTCATCGCCGGTGTTGAAGCATTTTGTGCAGCTGTGAATCGTGGCACAATATTCCCATGACTTCTCCCAAACACCGCATCTTTGACCAATCCGACAAACTCAAGGGCGTCGCGTATGACATCCGCGGCGAGGTCTCTGCGGAAGCGGAACGCATGGAGCTCGATGGCCACACCATCTTGAAACTCAACACCGGTAACCCGGCCGTCTTCGGCTTCGAAGCACCCGATGTCATCATGCGCGATATGATCGCCGCCCTGCCTACTTCCCAGGGCTATTCCACCTCCAAGGGAATCATTCCTGCCCGCCGATCCATCGTTACCCGCTACGAGCTGGAGGATTTCCCACCCTTCGATATCAACGATGTCTTCTTGGGCAATGGCGTCTCCGAGCTCATCAGCATGACCACCCAAGCGCTGCTTAATAACGGCGATGAGGTTCTCATCCCGGCACCGGATTATCCATTGTGGACTGCGGCTACGTCCCTGGCAGGTGGTACCCCAGTGCACTACTTGTGTGATGAGGAGGATGATTGGAATCCATCCATCGAGGACATCGAGTCCAAGATTACGGATAAGACCAAAGCCATCGTGGTCATTAACCCGAATAACCCAACGGGTGCGGTCTACTCGCGCGAAGTACTGCAGAAGATCGTCAACATCGCCCGCGAGCATAATCTGCTCATCTTGGCCGATGAGATCTATGACCGCATTCTTTATGACGGCGCGCAACACATCTCCATCGCTTCGCTAGCCCCTGACCTTCTCACCATCACGTTTAATGGCTTATCCAAGGCCTATCGCGTGTGTGGCTACCGTGCCGGCTGGATGGTACTTACAGGCCCTAAGCACCACGCCCGTGGCTTCATCGAAGGCCTTGAGCTTCTGGCCGGAACTCGCCTGTGCCCGAACGTACCGGCGCAGCACGCTATCCAGGTGGCATTGGGTGGCCGGCAGTCCATCTTCGAGCTCACTGGTACCGGCGGGCGTCTTTTGCGCCAGCGCAATATCGCCTACGAGAAGCTCAATGAGATTCCCGGCGTTTCCGCGGTAAAACCCATGGGCTCGCTCTACCTCTTCCCGCGCCTGGATCCGAATGTGTATGAAATCCATGATGATGCCAAGCTCATGCTGGATATTTTGAAGGCGGAAAAGATCCTCATGGTTCAGGGAACCGGCTTCAACTGGCCGAACCCAGATCACTTCCGCGTAGTCACGCTGCCGTGGGCATCCCAGATCGAAAACGCCATTGAGCGCCTTGGCAACTTCCTGGTGAGCTATAAGCAGTAGCTTTCTTCCCCGCCAGTTGCTAATGATAGTAATAATCCATAACAATATGGTGCATGGGAAGACATTCTGCGGCACCTAAGCCTCAGCCGACTCGAAGTTCATGGGGTCGGCTCTCTACTTCGTTAGCTCACCATCCATGGCGGTTAGCCTTGCTCGGCGTGCTCGTCACAGCGCTTATAGCCACCATTGCGGGCATGGCATTGCTGTGGCCTCAGAGTCCAGCTTCCGAGCACACCTCCACCGATTTTCAGCAAACCTATGCCCTCAACCACCCACAGGTCGAGGGCACGGTCGACACGACAGATCACTCTGCTTGCCAATCGGAACTTACTGGACAGGCCTTTGATAAACCGCCGCTCATTCCTGGGTCTGAGGAAGTGCAGTGCGACCGCGCCTTAGTCAATATCACCTCCGGCGAGGACGAAGGACGCATGACCCAATTGGTCACCTACGGCAATGCCGGCGATCCGCAGCTTAAACCGGGCGACAAGATTGTTCTTTCTAAGGCAGATGACCCTTCCGGCGCTGTGTCCTATGCTTTTGCTGATTATCAGCGCACCGGAAGCCTAGCTCTGTGGGCGGTTATCGTCGCCGTCGTCATTATCGCTTTTGCGGCGTGGCATGGCGTACGCGCCCTTATCGGCTTAGCGCTCAGCCTAGGCGTGATCTTTGCGTTCCTCGTCCCCGCTCTTATCGACGCTCATAATCCCCTGTGGTCCGCCCTTGTAGCCTGCTCTGCCATCATTCTGCTCGCCGTTCCTCTTGTCCACGGCCTGAATTGGAAATCGGCATCGGCGGTGGGTGGTTCCCTCACCGCTCTCATTCTCGCAGCGGTGCTGGCATGGGCCACTATCGATGGTTCGCAGTTGCAGGGCTACAGTTCTGAGGACAACCTCAAGCTACTTCTTTATATGCCTGATGTATCCATCGTGGGCGTGCTCTTGTGCGGCTTTGTAGTTGGCGCCTTGGGCAGCCTTGCCGACGCCGCCGTGGCCCAAGCATCCACCATTACCGAACTCCACGAAGCGGATCCTGATGCCCGCCCTACACAGCTTTTCCTCTCCGCAATGAAGGTGGGCCGCGACCATATTGCCTCCATGGTCTATACGCTGATTCTCACCTATACCGGCGCGACCTTGCCGCTGCTCATGCTGATTACCGCAGCAGAACGCCCTGCCGGACAGATTTTGAGCAGCGATCTCGTCGCTACTGAGCTGCTGCGTTCTGGAGTGGGCGCGATGGCATTGACCCTCGCGGTTCCCATCACTACGGCCATTGCGGCCTTCACGGTGCCAAAGCGTACAAAAGCTTAAGCCTAAGCGGAAGGCTGAGCCAGCATCGACGCTGCTCAGCCTTTCGTATCTAGGCAGTTGAGAACCTAGAGGGTGCGGCCTAGGGCCTCAACCTTCCAGCCTGCCTGCTGCCAATCCGCGACAGGCAGCACATTGCGGCCGTCGATAATGTGTTTATTGTCCACGAGCTGGCCCGCTTGCTGCGGATCCAATTCCTTGAATTGCTTCCACTCGGTAGCCAAAATCACCAGCTCGGCCTCGCTCAGGGCGTCATCAGTGTCTGCGGCGTAATCCAAGGTGGGGAATACCTTTTTGGCGTTGTCCATACCCTCTGGGTCATAGACGGTTACTGCCGCACCGGCCAAGGACAAGGAACCGGCCACGGAAAGGGCGGGCGAATCGCGCACGTCATCGGAATTTGGCTTAAACGCGCAGCCCAGCACGGTCACGCGGTGACCAAGCAGAGAACCATTGAAGGCTTCCTTGGCAAGGTCTACCACGCGGTCGCGACGGCGCATATTGATAGCGTCTACCTCGCGCAGGAAGGTCAGCGCTTGGTCGGCGCCAAGTTCGCCGGCGCGGGCCATGAAGGCGCGAATATCTTTAGGCAAGCAACCGCCACCAAAGCCGAGACCGGCGCCTAAGAACTTGCGGCCGATGCGTTCGTCGAGCCCAATGGCGTCGGCAAGCGCGGTCACGTCCGCGCCCGCAATCTCGCAGATTTCGGAGACTGCGTTGATAAAGGAAATCTTGGTGGCTAGAAATGCGTTAGCGGAGACTTTGACCAGCTCCGCGGTCTGCCAGTCCGTGACAATAAATGGGGTGTCTTGCGAGAGCGGCTGGGCATAGACTTCACGCGCGACCTCTTCAGCTCGACTTTCATTGTTGGTTTCACCAACGCCGAGCACGATGCGGTCTGGGGTGATGGTGTCCTTGACGGCATAGCCCTCGCGCAGGAACTCCGGGTTCCAGGCAATTTCCACGGTGGTGCCTTCTGGGGCAAGCTCATTGGCTAGTTCCTGGAGTTCCGCGGCGGTGCCGACCGGGACGGTAGATTTACCGAAGATGATGTGATCGCCCTTGAGCTTGGGCACCAAGTCCGTAATAACGGCCTTAACGTAGGTCATATCCGCCGCGTAGGAACCACGGCGCTGCGGAGTTCCGACGCCCAAAAAGTGCAGGTTGCCGAACTCGGCTGCTTCTTCGTAGTCCGTGCTGAAATCGAGGCGTCCGGCCTCGATATTGCGCCCCAGAACCTCGGGCAAGCCCGGTTCATAGAATGGAACCTGGCCCGATTTGAGAGCGGAAATCTTATTTTCATCTACGTCCACGCCTAGTACTTCGTGGCCGAGCTCGGCCATGCACGCAGCATGGGTTGCACCCAGGTATCCGGTGCCGATTACAGTCATACGCATAAGGCCTTATCTTAAAGGCCTTATGTGAATACCGGTTTAAGCCTATCGAAAATTCAGGTAAGACTTCGATGGAGTCGGGCCACGCTGGCCTTGGTACTTCGACCCCAGCGAACCCGTGCCATAAGGGCTTTCAGCTGCTGAAGTCATCTTGAAAATCGCCAGCTGTCCCACCTTCATGCCCGGCCACAGGGCAATGGGCAGGTTGGCGGTATTAGAAAGCTCGAGCGTAATGTGACCGGAAAAGCCTGGGTCAATAAAGCCCGCGGTGGAGTGGGTCAACAATCCTAAGCGGCCGAGCGAAGACTTGCCCTCCAAGCGGCCAGCCAAGTTCGCAGGCAGGGTGAACTTTTCCAACGTAGCACCGAGGACGAACTCGCCTGGGTGCAGGATGAAGGACTGATCTTCTTCTACCTCCACCAAGGTGGTGAGATCCGGCATTTCCTCTTTGGGGTCAATATGCGTATACCGCGAGTTATTGAAGACGCGGAAATATTTATCCAGGCGCACGTCTACCGAGGAGGGCTGGATAAGCTCGCTGTCGAAGGGCTCGATGCCCAATTCTTCGGCGTCAATGGCGGAACGGATATCACGATCTGAAAGAAGCACGGCCCCAATTCTACTCATGCCGAAGGCCAAGGTGTATAGTAGGCCGGAGCGCACCAGCGCGCAGTGCCGACGTAGTTTAATGGTAGAACTGCAGCTTCCCAAGCTGCTAGCGCGGGTTCGATTCCCGTCGTCGGCTCCACACAAGAATAGGCCCGCCACCTGCCTAAATAGTTAGGCAAGGGAGGGCCTATACTCACCATGTACTAAAGACGTGGTAGCTGCAATGGTAGCTACCTCACCCGAACACTAATGATGGGCGAATCATCCTCACGGGGCTGCACAGCGCAACTCCAATCAGATCGAACAGTGCTGCCAAAATCATTCTGAGAGTCAACGTGCCCCCGGATGCGCCAGACTGTTCCGTCCATTTCTTTTTCTGAGGTGTATTCAGAGTCCTTTTCAAACTCAGCCGTGGATGGGGATTTCAATTTATCGGCTACTCGTTCGTGGCATTTATCGCGGGCCTCGCTTGCCGTCCAGTCGAGGATCGAATCTTCTGGGGTGAAGCACCCGGTGAGGATTGGGAGCACTGAAATGAGGGAGAGAGTGAAGGTTGTCTTTTTCATACTTTAAGTATAAGGGCTTACGGTGACGTGGGTAACATTAGGATACCTGTTTAGGGGATTTATGGAGGTATCGAGAGTAGGGGAACTTTCGTCACCCTGACGGTATCTGCGCCAATTTTAACGCCAAAAAGACCCCCACCCGCGTGGGGTGAGGGTCAGCCTAAAAATCATTCTCCAGCTCGTTGGGTATGGGCATATCGGCGACGCTTTCAGGGTGCTTTAGCCGCCACTGGCGGATATGGTTCACGGCGATAAAATACCGGCTTTTCCACACCTCCAACTTGTCGCGTAGCTCAGCAATCTCCACCCGCATCTCATTGATGGACTTATCGCGGGCTTCCAGCTGCTCATTCGTCCACTCACGAATGGACTTGGTAAACGATTCCCACTCCGGGCCGCGAGTTTCTAGCTCTGCTTTCTTCTTCTGGTTCTTCTCGGTCAGCACGCTACCAATTACAGTTCCAGCCACGCCGATTACGGCGACGATGATGGTAGCCAATGGCCCGTCTACGGGCATCATCGTCACCTCCCGTCAACGATTTTCAGCTCACCGGTCTGGCCGCGTCCGTAGGCGTAGAGGGTCATGGTTGCGATGCCGATATAGCCGAGGGAGGACACCCAAGCGCGAGGCAGGTCACCGAGAATCGTAGCGAAAATAAAGCTGAGCGCCCACATGGAATGCAACCCCACGACGGCCCCAACGGCGGCAGGAACCAGCTTGTGCCACTTTGCCGCGCACACGCACAGCACACCCATGAGCAGCCACACCACAGCCCACGAGGGCGGGTTAAGCACGCTCTCCATAAAATGCGTCGGCTTGCGCTCTGGGTTCACCAGCAGCGGTGTGTAGGACATGCCGCGAGCGATGGAGATACTGCCCAGAATCATCAGCCCGGCAGCGTCTGAGACGAGCCACCGTGCGGCGCGGCGCTTAAATCTTTTCCAATCCATGCTCATTCCCCTGCTGTGGTGGGGCCTGTGTAGACCGGCAGGGAGGCGGGCGTGTTGGCAGTCTCGGCGCGGTCGGCTTGGTCTGCTAGGCGCGGTGCCATGGACGGGGTGACACCATCAACCGTTAGCCGGTTAGTTAGCGTGGTGACGAAGAAACCAATACCGCCCACGAGCAGAATCGTCCATTCCGGCGCGTCTGCAAGGTAGACAGGAATCACGCCCGCAACCCACGCCACCGCCTGCAACACCAGCATGATGGTGCCCTTGTAGCGCAGCCACCACGGCTGCTCCTGCAGCTCCACCGCCACAGCCTCAGCCACGTGCTCGGACACGGAATTCAGAACCGTCTGATTGTAGTGCTTACCCATTTACTTCTTCCCCTTTTCGTCTAGCTTCTTCTCAATGCGGGCCACGTCAGATCGGAGCGCGGCCACCGCGTCCACCAACGTGAGGTTCTGGCCCTTGCTGTTCTGCCCTAATTGCTCCCAGCCGTTACCCGAGGGTCCCCTTAATTGCCGCCATATTTCCTGAATCGCATCAAACTGCGGCCCGAAAAACCCACTGATAAAAGCCGTGAGCTGCTTGTAGAGTTTGTTCATTTCTTCCTCCGATGGTTCCTCTTCTGGTGCCGGTTTTCCGGTGAATAACGCTTGTAGTTGCGCCTTGCTGCCCCTAAAGGCGTTGATGTCCACGGTGTAGCCAGCGACCTGAGCATTACTGCCGTATTGCCACATGACTGGCTTTTGATTGCCTAGCGGGTAGTCCCATTGCTGGTGCTGGTCGCCGGGGTAAATTGTGCGGGGTGTGCCGGTGCGGTTCTGCCCGTAAGCAGCTACCCAAAAGGCCCCAAACTCGTGGGAGTCCGGCTCGTGTGGGGAGATGCGGCCCTCCCAGTAAGGCACGTAGGAATAACAGCCGATAACACGCACCCCGCGCTTCTCAAACTCGGCCTTGCACTGGCGGATATGGTCAACATGCAAACCAGCCGGGGTTTCCACGTCAATCCACACCGGGCGTTTCTTATCCCCCATGACCTCAAGGGAAGCCTGCACCTGCTGAGCCACCGTCGTGCCCTCGCTGGGGTTACGCAAGTAGTGATAAGCAGCGGTGACAAGACCGGCTGATTCCGCATCCTCAAGGTGGGAGCGGTAGCACCTGTCCTTGTAGGTGCCGTCCGTGGTGCGGATAATCGCGAAGTCAATCCCCTCACTGGCGGCGCGTTTCAGGCTCATGCCGTCTTGATGCTCAGATAGATCCACCCCGTGCAGCGTGCCGCCCTGCTTCCCCACAGGACGAGCCACAGCTTCGCCGGGCTGTGCCGCGCCCGCGAGATACGGGGCTGGGTCTTGGTGAGCGCCGCCTAATCGTCCCGGCGACCCCCATGTTTCAAAATGAAGATGAGCCCCGGTGGACTGGCCCTCGTTACCTACAACACCTATCTGCTGCCCTGCACGTACACGGTCGCCCGCCTTAACCATGATGCCGTCATGCTTCACGTGACCATAGATAAAATCCTTACCCACGCTGTCTTGGCAGTCGAGCCATATCCACGACCCGAATCCGGACACGTTGTATCGCTCCCGGCCCTCCACCACGACACCATCAGCCGCCGCATAAATCGGCGTGCCAATAGGCGCGGCGAAATCTAGCCCGGCGTGAAACGTGCCCCAGCGTGGCCCATAACCACTAGACACCTGGTAGGTGCCCTGTTTCATTGGGTGAGTAACCATATTTCGCCCTCCTTTGGGCAAAATTAAAGCGCCCCGGAGGGCGCGGTCGGTTGGTGTGGTTTAGAGTTTCTTCCAACCTTGCGGGTAATCAGATGGCGACCACACATTGTTTGGGATGGTGGACTCGTAAACCGCGCCGTTGTAGGTAACGCGGTCACCTTGCTTGTAGGCATCGTGGCTGCCGGAGGGTTGTTTGAATGCGGGGGCCGCTGGTTGCTCGGTGGAAATCTCCGGTTCGGTTTCTATGGTGACAATCCACGATTTCAGCTGGGCGAACTCCTCGTCAGGGAGGGCCCTAATAGTATCTTGCAGAGTCACGATTTTCTCCTTATTTGATGGTGAGGAATGGTTCGCGGGTTAGGCCGGATTCGGAAATCATTGAGCCGGTGTTTGCGTCCTTGCGCTTCACCGTGAGGGCCACGTTGCCGTCGGTCAACGACTTGCAGCCCCAGAACATGTTGCTCATGTCCGTGACCTGCGCCGTGTCCAACTGGGGCACGCTGGTCAACGACTTGCAGATGTAGAACATATAGGACATGTCCGTGACCTGGCTGGTGTCCAACTGGGGGACAGTGGTCAACGACTTGCAGACGTTGAACATGTTGCTCATGTCCGTGACCTGGCTGGTGTCCAACTGGGGCACGCTAGTCAACGACGAGCAACCGTAGAACATATTGCTCATTAAGGTGGCCTCGCCCGTGTCAATATCGAACGGCAACTCCGTGACAGTCTGGTAGTCAAGCCCGTACTTCTGCACCATGGCGCGCAGCCAATCCCTCGCGTCGTAGCGCCCCGGTGTGGTGGGCATGACCTCCATAGGCTTACGTGACCCGGTCGGGGCTAGCTCCGTGAAAATATACGTTCCTGCCGTGCCGGTAAGTTGCACTCCCCTAGGGATTAGCTCGCCTGCGCGGACGGCAGACCCATTCGCGGACAGTCCGCTGGTTCCCCCGTCGGTGCGGGTGTAGGTGGCGTTCTCCGTGAGATACAGGCCGTTTTCTGTAATGGACTGCACGAGCGTGCTGTCGCCGGTGACGGAGCCAGTGTCCCACGTAGGGGAGGAGAAAACCCCTCCCGGTTTCATGGTCACTGTGACCACGCGGATCTTGAACGACGTGTAGATTTTCCGCCCCATGTGCCAGACTTCCTTGACCTTGCGGCCCTGGTGCCACACCTCTTTGGCCTTGCGGCCTTGATAATAAATAGGCATTCCTGCTCCTATTCGTAGACGATGTGTAGCTTGCCGTCTTTCGCGTTGGTGTTCCCCACGACGATAAGAGCATCCGTGTATGCCTTCGCCGTACCCAGCGCAGTATCCACGTAGGATTTATTCGCGGCATGACTACTGGAAGCCGGTTCGCTAACGTAAAGAGTGCCGTCTGAGTTCCTTTGTGCGATTGAGTGAGCTGACGCCCCCTTCGAAACAGAGGGGAGGTCACTAATGTCAGACATCGTGTGCTTGTGACCGTCCTGGGAGACCTTAACCCAGCTTGACCATTTACCGTTATAGAGACCACGCGTCCATATGTTGTTCTGGACACCGTAGTCAGTGTACCGCTGGTAAGTCATCCCAGTTTTTGGGTTGAATACTTCAAGTAGGCCCGCTCTGTTGTTCGGGTTGTTATTACTCGCCTTGGCGTCACGGTCTAGATCCCAGTGATACAAGCCGGTTTCCTTGTAGTCGTCTAGGTCCACCGCTCCCTTAATCGACTTAACCTCACGCGGGAACGCAACTTTGTCTACGTACGCCTTGCGTGTTAGCTGGTTGTCCTCACTTGGGTCGTTCACGTCGTGAAGGTGCCCAGTGGGGTGAGTTTTAACCAGTCGGTTAGCGAATGCTGGTGAGCCAAAATAGTTCGCAGCGTCAGTAATGTCTGCGGACGTGTGCTTGTGGTCCTCGGGTGGGAAAGCTGCGGGCTTGTCCTGAACATCCTCCCAGGTGCTTGCACCATCTGCGCCCGGCTCACCAGGAGGGCCTTGCGGGCCAGCCGGGCCAGCCGGGCCAGACATAGCAGACACGTCCGAGCCGATGGCCCAGACAATAATTCCGCTGTATTCCACCCCTGGTTTTAGTCCTACCCACGTAACCATTCCCGTTGGCATAACGTTAACGTGTGCGGTACCGCCCGCGTCGGCGAATACAGTTCCATAGACGGGCTGCGCGGGACGTATATCCTCCGGCAGGTACTCATCACCAATCACTAATCCATAAGGTGAGGATTGCGAGGTTTTAATAGACTGCACAGTTAATACAGCTGCTCCGCCGTTCCACTGTAAATACCAGCCGACTTGAACATCAGGGTTAGAATCGGGAATCATTTCACCACGAGGTAGTGGCACAACTTCGCCAGGCTCTACTGCTCCCTTGGGGCCTTGTATGCCTTGCGGGCCAGCCGGGCCACGCTCACCCTGCGGCCCGGTGAGTGATGGGCTGGTTTGTCCGTTGACGGTGAGCTTGTCGCCATCCCACGAGGTGGAGTCCGCAATGTTCGCAACTCGGTCAGCATCCTGCTTAGCGCTGGTGGCGCTGCCTGCCGCATCATTAGCGGACTTAGCCGCCTTAGACGCGCTAGACGATGCCGCCGTAGCGCTAGACTCAGCAGCCGTTGCACTATCCTTTGCGGCACCCGCGCTATCTTCTGCGCTGGATGCTTGGGCGGACGCGTTCTGCTCCGACTTTGCAGCACTAGCCGCAGATTCACCAGCTTTACCCGCCGCTGTCTCAGCACGCTGGGCACCGTCCTGTGATTTCTGGGCGTTACTAGAAGCATGCCCCTCAGAATCAGCCGCCTTACCAGCACTAGCCGCAGCAGCAGAAGCCGAGGATTTAGCCGCAGAAGCATACTTGCCGGAAGCCGCCGCATCCTTAGCAACCTGCTTCACCTGGTCCTCAAAAACGTTCATCGTTTTATCAAACCCGGTAGGCACCGGGATATGCAGAAAATCGAAACCGTCAATCTCTACCCACGCCCTGCCGGTGCGGACTAGATCATCATCGTCTACAAACCGCCCGGTTAGCTTAGAGCTAATTTCGTGCTCCATTCTCACACCCCTTTTGTCTCTAATACGCTCATGGGTGAGATATTGACCTAAGTAGGGGGTGCGGTCGGAAGCGGCTGGTAAGGCGGTGCTTTAACACCCTATGGACGAAGTTTTGAGACTGGAAAATACTGCACGGTCAGCCACATAACAGAAGACGATAATCACCCCACCTCTATCTCGCAGTTGTGACCGCACCCTCCGCATGGGCACGCACCCACACCTCATTAACCTGCGCCGCACGAGACGACACAAACAACAAATTACCCTCAACAGTTGGCATTAGAACTCCTCAATCAGCTAGCTAAGCTCTGGATATGACAATTGGCGCACGGAAAACTCGGTCAGCTCAGGGCCAGTATCCGACGGCCACCACTTAGAGTTACCGGAAGTCGTAGATGCGTATCCCTCGGCATACACGTAGCACCCGGATTCAGGGATGGAAGCAGTCAAATAAACAGTCAGCGTCTGATCAAAAGCATTATTGTAACTATAAGATGTAGCCCTATCGGTACTAGCGCTGCCATCTTTCGGCATGACCGTCAAGCGTAATCCGGTAGTAGTACCAACAATCGCTTCACCATCCGGGATATTAACCCGCAGTCGAATGTCCCAATCCCCCGGTGACAAAAATTCGAAACCTGTACCAGTCCCGCCAATTCCGATTTTTCTACAGCCCTTAAGCTCACCTCGCACGCCACTAAAATCTAAAATCGTCCACTTCCTAGCAGGAAGCACATACTTATCCTGAATGTACAAAGCACCGTGATTCTGCAAAGCAAGCAAATTGATGGCGCGCTTATTGGACTCCGCGAGTTGGCGAGTTAGCTCAGCCTGCTTCGACTGCGCAGCATCCAACAAACGCTGCTGCTCATTAATCTTCTGCTGCTGAGCATTGATTTGCTCCTGCTGTGCATTCCACGCGTCCTGCGATACCCACTTAATGTTGTTGACATCGTTGTAAGCATCCTGAGCGGACAAGGTGAGTTGCACAGCCTGGTTAAAGTAATTCTGGTTCTCTTCCGACCAGAAATCCACCACCTTCTGAGTAGCAGGGTCAACATAATCCTTAGCGTCTTTAACCAACTCGCCGTATGTTTGCAGCTCCGTGCTAAAAGACTCAGACAGGTCACTAATGGCCTTCTGTCGGTCACGAGCTTCACCCTCAACGGCTTCACCAAGACGCTCTTCCAGCTGGCTCCGCAGGTCTGTGCCAGCCTGCTCCCGCGCCAACTGCTCTTTACGCAAGGCCTCCACACGGGCCTGCTGCTCCGCGCTTAAGCCATCCTGAAGCTCCTGCCGCCACTCATTACCAAGCTGAGTAAGCCGCTCAGAATACCGCTCATACGACTCGTTAAAAGACTTAGACAATTTATCGGCAGAATCATCCACAATCTCTTGTACCGCACGCTTCGGCACCTTACGAGATGGAGCCAACAAAGCCTTACGGCCCGCCTTCTCCTGAGCCTTAATCTTCCGCTCCAACGAAGCCAGCACGCCATTAACTTCGCGGCCTAAAATAGGCTCCACCCTCAACGCATCATTAGCAGACGACTTAAGCGAGTAGCCCATAATTACCTCGGACACCCGCGTGGTCTTATCCACAAAGCTCACACGATCGCCGGGCTTCCAACCGGGCACTACGCGCCCATCCGGTAGGCGAATATCATCGCCAAACACCACCGTCTCATGGTGTCCAGGTGCCAAACTCATAGACGTGGTTCCCTGCGAGCGCGCCCACTCGCGAGCAATCTCAGCCGTTGGGTTAGCACCACCCATAGAAGATAGATTCATGTACTTCTCACGGAAGAAGAACGGCCCTGCCTGGGAAATATCCACCCTGCCGCCAGCCTTGCTAAACGACACCTCAGTACCGTCAATTGTGGCGTGAGGCTGAACATCAATGTCTAGCTTCTCAACCTCGCTAGGGAAGCCAGCAGCCCCCGGCAGGTAAGCAGCGGCACTATCTGCATCAATCGTCCCCACGGTACCCTTGGGCTTCAGAACACCAGACTCAAGCGCGGCAATAGTCTGGGCATCCAACTGCCCACCGCCAATAAGCATTGCACCATCCGGCCCCGTCTCAGTAGTAGACCACTTCAGCAAACCACCACCGGGGGCGGAAGAAAAGACCACACCACGACGGTCACGGCCCTGGTGCTGCCACACGAAAGTTCCCGGTGTTTGCTTCTGGTTCTCACCCTCGGCCTCGTACCGCTTATTGTCCTCAGCGAAATCAGCAGGGTTGGCGAGTACCCACTCCACGCCATCTTTCCAAGCGTAAGCAGCACCGTCACCAATGTATGACAAGGCTGCACTGTAGGATAGTTTCTCACCATCCACAGTACGCAGGAGACCAGTAGCAGCGCATGGCTTGAGCTTCCCCACACGCCCCTCGACAAACGTCCCCGGCTTCCACTCGGTAACGAAATGCGGGCGGTGAGCCTGAGCACCCGCCAAGTCCGGCACCTCACCACGAGACACCACAAATACTTTCGCAGGGTCAACCATCTCATAATACCCAAGGGGCCTATTGACCACTGTTTCAAAAGGAATCCAGCAAATGCCCGACGTATCCTTATCCTCAAGATCGCCAAACCGGATACGACCGTCACCATTCCACGAATGATCTGGCATCGCAGGTGACTCAACCGGCAGCGAGTCACCAAAAATACGGGCATTAGGTTGAGCGTTAGGCCACCGACCCTTACCCAACTCCTGACGCATCCACTGGCGCTCCATAACACCCGTGTAGAAACGCACAGTACCCACACCCGGCACCTCCTGGCCCGGCAGGAGTTTACGCACCTCAACAAACGAATCAGAACCCGCCAGCGGCTCGTCAAGAATATCGGCCACATAGTCCTCAGTACGAACCTCAACCTCAACCGGGTCACCATTCGACTCCACCAAAATATAGGTGGGTAGACCAGTGCGAACAGCACCCCGAGACACCAGCCGGTGCGTCAACTCGCCAATATGAGACGTGACAGTTTCAGCGGAAGAATCAGCCGCAGAAGCCACCGTAGAACGAGCCAACATGCGGTGAAAGTGCTTATGCTCAGACCACAAATTAACCTGAGCGTACTGAGTACCATCTTCATTCTGCCCGGTCTCAACCGACTCCACGTACCCGTCCCAATGCACGCCGTTAATCGTGAACGTCACCGGCACCGGCACGTGGCGGCACTGCCTCAGCCGTGGTAGCTGAGGATGGTCAGCAGATAGAGTTAACGAGCCGGTATCCACAGACCAATCCGCCCGCCCCTGCAAGCTGAGCTCTTGCCACGGGGCGAGCGGCCACCACCTCGACATGAACGCGTCCCACACGCGGGCATCAATCTGTTCATGGCGGGGGGTGTGCTTTACTACCATGCTCGGCTAAACTCCGGTATCCACTCGATGGTTAGACTGAAATCATTACCGGGGCTAGTCGCCTCGACCTGCACCTCCCCCATGTTCTTTTTGACCTCCACGGGCATCGGCCAGAATGGAACCACGGCGCTAAAGTCCGGGTTTCCGTAAAGGTCGGTCACGTGGCGGCGTTGGGGGTGCGAGTCAATAGCCCAGCCCTCGGCTCGGTACGGCAATTCTTGCCACTCGTCCTCAGCGGTCAGGCGGACACGAACACCGCCGTGCTTGCCCTTGACGGTGAACTTAGGCCACACGGGTTGGTCACCATCAACGCGGAACCGCACCGCCCCAAATTCACTCCCCTTGGTGAGTTCCAACCGCTCGGTGAACCGCCGCGACACATCATCCGCAAACTCCAACTGAACCGCCAAGACGGCGAACTTAGCCCCGCCCGGCGACTGAAACCATTTCACATCGGATACCTGAGACAAGCGCATTTTGAACCAGCGGTAGCCCCACTCGGCCGACATGACAGACAATCCCACCGGCTGGGAACCATCGCCCAGAGAGCTGAGAAGCCTATCCACCGTCGTGCGAACATCGGAAGACTTGACCCTAATCTCAAGCTTCACGCTATTGGTATCCACACGGGTGCCGCGCCATACACCGGCAGCCTCGTCCCAAATATGCGACTTGCCGAAGCCCGATAGGTTATCCGGCACCTCAGCTAGGAATATACCTTCACGCTTCTTACGGGGGCGAGAAAGCGCAACCGGCTCCCCGTCCACACCCCACAGGGTGATGCGAAACTTACTGTCCCAAATACGGCCCATTATCGTCTCCTAACGTTGCTTAACCATGCTGGACAACCCAGCCATAACCTTGTCCTCCAGCTGGGCGTTTACCGTCACGGCACCAGTGAACTGAGTATCAATATTGGTGGTGTCGCCGCCCATGCTGCTGAGTACTCGGCTTGCCGCATCCTGATAAGCGGCTTGGCGGCGGGCCTCCTCATTAGCCATGCTGGAACGCCGCGCCGCATCCAACGCACCCGGCACCACATCCGACCCGGATAACTGGCGGGCATACAAACCATCAACAACCGTTTCCGGCAGTCCCTCAACAATGTCACGACCAGCCGCCGCAGCATCAGCAGCCGTATCCGCCACGGAATCAACAATCGGACGCATAAGACCATTCGTCAGCCACCCGTTCTCCACATTCAGGGAAGACCACTCGCCAACATCCTCACGGCTGATGTTGCCGAAGCCCTGCTCACGCTTGGATAGCATCATGCCCCCGGTCGCGTCGGCACCCCAGCCGGAGCCGCCAATTGACATGAGAACCGACTTATTACCCTGATCTAGCTTGTCATTAACCCCAGCAAGCTGCTTATTCTCCTGCTGCAACTCGTCCAGCTGACGCTGCAAAGTATTCTGCATTTCAGCCAGCGCCTCAGCCTGCGGGTCATTCTCCTTGTGTAAATCAAACTCGGCGCGGGCCTTTTCAATCTCAGCCTTACGCTCCCGACGATCCAGCTCAGCCTTAGCCTTATTAGTCAAAAGCTCAGCGGCCTCAGCACCATACTTCTGCTCCATCTGCTTCTTATACAGCGGCAGATTAAACGCGCCGGATGTCGCATCAAACATGCTTCCTACATCATCGGAAGTGCCACCAGCGGCACCAATACCACCACCGGCTAATGCACCAACCACCAGACCGGCACGGGCCGCATCAACACGTCGTTTATCATCACGAGAAAGTTTGTCATATTCCTCCCGTGCCTGTTCCTTATACGCCTTTTCTTGCGACCGGCCCTCAACAATGCTGGTACTACCCTGCACAAGGGATGCCAAACCAGCAACACCAAGACCTATCGCAGCCGGTACTGCGGCACCGCCCGACGCGGCGGTTATAGCGCCAGCGCCAGCCAACTGAGCCAAACCAGCAATAACACCAGCCGCACCCTTAGCCTGCTTCTGCTTACCCTGCTGCTCACGAGCCAAAGCGGAAGCCGACGCGCCCAACGTGTTCGCGGCCTCAGCGGCAGCGTTCGCCATCTCGCGGGTAGCTACCTCTAGGCGCTCATGCTGAATGCGGGCCATTTCTTCCTGATAATTCAGCTCATACGTGGCCTCTTCAATCTGCATGCGCCGGTTAAACTCATTCTGTGCCGCCTGAGCACGGGACAGCTCCAACTGCTTCTCAGCCACAGCCACCGACGAAGCAGAAATCATCGCCAGCCGGTCAGTATCCAGCGCCCGCTGAGAAACATCCAGAATGCCCTTGGTGCGCAACTCCGCCAGATTGATTTCTAGGTCGGCATACTCGGAGTTGTAATCATGCCGCGCCATAGCTAAATCAAACTCGGCCTGCTGCTGGTTCAGGGTCTCGGCGTGACGCTCATTAGCCCCCTCGCGCTCCAACTCGCGGAGCTTAGAGGCCGCGTTCATAGCGGAGCGCTGCGCGCTAATGTTATCCAGCTCAGACTTCTGCCGAGCATCAGCCACAGAATTAGCGTGCTCCATATTCTCGGCCATGATGCCCAACGTGTCCGCAACAGTGCCCAACCCGTCAGCAATATGGTCAGTGAGGGAAGCCACAGCCTTAATCGGGGCCATAGTCAACGCCGTGTTGTATTGCAGCTGCGCCTGCTCAACCTCACGGATAGCGCGCTTCTCTTCCTCACGAGCATCAACCAAATCCTGCTCAGCTTCGGCAATCTGCTGGGCGGCCTTAACCTCATTCTCGGAGGTCTTGTCCTTGAGTTCGCGGATCTTCTTCTCCGCCTTCTCAATATCCTCAGCCTTTTTATCGGCTGTATAGGACTTGGTGAGTTCCTTACCCTTCGCCTTGTCGAGGTTCTTATACGCCTCAGCCAGTTTCTCGGTCGATTCTTCATCCGACTTGGAGGCCTTTTTACGAAGCTCAGCCAGCTTCTCCTCCGCCTCGGTAATATCCATCGAGGCGTTCTTACGGTCAGCCTGCGCCTCACCCAGCGCGTTAAACGCATCCAACGTCTCATCATTGACGCGCAGCCACACATCCCAGTTAGGGGTCTTAGCGTCCAGTGCGGACTCAACCTGCGCGGCGATACCACCCCGCCCGATAGTCTTTTCCAACTGCTTCGCAATAGAAAGGACTTGCTTGGCGGCAGGCTCACCCATCTCCTGGCGGAACGACTGCTGCCCCACAAACGGGTTAGCAAAATCCAAAGCACCATCAATCTGAGCTTTACTCAACCCGGCCTGCTGACCATACGCATAGGCCTGGGCGCGCTGCCCACGGCTCAAACCACCGCCAACAGTCGCGCCCGGCACATTAGACGCGAAACCAGGCGCATCAAACATCTTCCCCACAGACGGTGCGGACACCGACTTGTGAGAAGCGCGCTTACCGCCGCCACCACCGGAAGCGCCACCAAAATCACTGATACTCAGGTCGGTGCCGTTACCGTTCATTGTGACGCCACCGTCACCCGTGAGTTCACCATCATCAGAACCCGGCAGGTACATAAAGTTCGTGAAGCCACGACCGTCCAAAGGCCCGGCAGCACCACCAATAGTGAAGCCCTGGCCCGTGTTACCGCCAGACTCAATGAACGTGCCGTCAGGCAGCATCATCGCCGTGTGGCCGTTAGCGCCTCCGCCGTAGTCATACCAGCCGACAACCAGCTCGCTACCATTACCGCGCCCATTCTTAAAGCCCTTAGCTGCCAGCCAAGAACCCTCGGTCACGGTAGACATGCGAGAATCGAACGGATTAAGCCCCAGCCATGTATTCACAGCGGCAGACACCGCGCCGGAGCAGTCCATAGACGACGGGGAGAAGCCGCCCATGACATACGGCCCGTTGTTGTAGGGCTGTAGTTGCTCAATAACCTCAGCGGACTTAGTACGGCCACCATCCGCCAATGCGGGTAGTTCGGTAGCCAGACCGGCCAGAATCATCCTCGGGTTACCCGCGTTAATTCCTTGCAGGGTGCGGTTGTAGTCCTCGGAAGAGTTATTGTTGATTACCCACTCACCAGCGTTGACACGAGCCACAGCCCGCCCCATATTGTCCACGCCGAGGAAACCATCAACCTGCTCAGTACCCGGCCCGGTGGTGGGGAGTTTATAGCCCGCATTGTTTCCTACGGTGCGGGCCGCGTTCGGGAACCCGCCAACAGCAAGCCCCGGTATCTCACCACCAGCAGCGAAGCCCGGCAGGCCAATGCGTCCACCGTGCTCATGGCCGAATAGACCGCCAACCCAGTTGCCGACCTTTTCACCAATGAACCTGACTACCTTAACCGAGGGCACGGAGTTAATCAGGTTAATTGCAGTATTGACCTTGCTAGAAAGGTCACTGTTATTACCCCTAATATCCGAGGTGGTGTTGTGATCGTCCACGCCCTGCAACTGGGAATGGGCAGTATTCACACCGGCATCCAACAGGGTCTTATCCAAATCAGCGCTAGGGTGCGCAGACTGCTGGTTTAGATACTCCAAATCGCCACGTGCGATTTGACCATTAGCCAACAGTTCATCAATGACCAGCTGGGCAGTTGGGGACGGATTCTGAATATCCAAGTCCCTCAGTAGGGCATCCGCCTCAGATTTACCAATCTGAATAGGGGTGGTGTCCATGATGGTCTCGATACTGATTGATTCATCATCAATCTCAGCCATCTTGGTGGTGATGGACTGCAAATCAGCCATAACCTCATCATTGGGGGCGGTCACCTTGTACTGAATGACCTCGCCAGCATCATTCTTAATTTCCTGATACTTGATGCCCAGTTCATCCATCGCCGCCAAGACGGCAGGCTCAGGCGGGTCAATGTTGACCGTTGTGCCCTCCTCCAACGGGTACATGGCAGCCCACACATCACCCAAGGACTGCACAGCCTCACTAGCACCATCCAGCTCCACCAGCGTGTGAATAACGTCCGGCGCGAGGCCATAAGACTCCAGAACGTGGCTCCACTGTTCGTCGAACTCAGCGCCAGCAAGACCCATCTGCTCGCGTAGAGTATCGAGCTGCGGCCCCATCATCTCCCAGATGCCCTGAACGTCACCATTAGCAATAGCAACGTTCATAAGCTCGTCAGACATGCTACTCAGCGTGTCCGACAAGGCGCGGGCATTTTCGTTGGTGTAATTCAACTTGTCGCCGTCAAACAGCTCGGAGCCGATGCCAATATCCTGATTGACCAGCCCCTCCATCTTATTGCCCAGCTCTTCAATGGACTCCGCCGCCTGCATATTCGCCTCGTCCGCAGTCTGAGCCATCAGGCCCATAGCTTGCATGGTGGACTTCAGCGCCGAGAGCTTATCCTCGGCACTAGCCGACGAGTCAGCCAAGGTAGAGATACCGGCAGCGGCCTGAGCTGCCGCAGGGTCAAGTTCACGCGCCGCCTCAACAGACTGGCGGATATTATCGCGGGCCTCACCAAGCTGATCCGCAGCAGCCTGAGAAGCATCACCACCAGACCGCAGCGAAGCCATGAGCTTGTCGTACTGGGGGCCACCCTCAGCCACGACACGGTTCAGATCCTCCATCGGAATCTTCAACTCGCCAGCGGCCTTTTCAATAGCCGCATACGCGTCCTTAGACTCATTAACCTGGTTATTGTACTCGCGCCACTCACTAGACCAGCGGCCCTGCTTCCACCACGACAGGTCGGGGGCCTCAACAGCGTTAATGAAGCCGGAGTACTCCTCAGCCATTGTTTTCATCTGGCCGAGGTCTTTCTCCACCATCGTGGAGGCCATCTTCAGCTGGGTATCGTTTAGCTTCTCAGATGTACCCGCCAACGAAGCGTTAAGCTGATCCTGAGCCTGAGCCGCATCCCTAGTGGACTGAGAATAGGCTTCCTGAACCGACTTGGCTTTATCATGCGCACTAGAAACAGCGGACACCGTAGCCGCAGCGCCCATGAAAGCCACACCCCACGGGCCGCCAAGCGCACCCATGACCCCATTTGCGGCAGTTTTAATTCCTGCCATACTGGCCTTAACGACACCAGTAGTCTTAGCGAATTTCTTACCACTAGTAGCGGCGGCGGTGTACGCACTTCCCATAGTGGAGCCGAAATCAGAAATAGATTCCTTAAGGGAAGTAACTTTAGATATGGCAGATTGCCCCATCTGAGAGTTAAGGGCCGCTTGAGCTACCTTTAGCGCCACAAAAGCCTTAGCCAAATCATTAACAGGCCCCGGCAGGCTAGTAACAGCCTCACCCATCTTAACCAAAGGGGAAACGTCAACATCTTTAATCCAAGCGGTAAGATTCTGCGCCCCAACACGAACCTTATCCGCTCCAGCCTTAATAGCAGGCGACAGCTTCTCAAAAATAGCGGCAGCCGTATTATTCAGCTCAGCGCCCATATTCTTCAACGTGCCGGACGTGGTCTCCGCCATCTTGCCCATAACACCAGACAGGGACTCAACCTTGCCAGCAGCACCATCGGAACCCTTAATGATTCCGTCCGTGAGAGCCTTAATGCCCTCCTGGGCTGGCACCGCGCCCTTGGAAATCATCTTCTGCATTTCATCGGTCGTGACACCGAAATGATTAGCCAGAATCGTGAGGCCCTGCACGCCACCGTCGGCAAGACGGTTCAGAGTCTCCATGGAAATATTGCCAGAGGCGGCAGCCTGACCAAACGCGTCGGACATGCTCAAAAGGGCTTCCTCGCCCTTACCTGTAGCGGCGGCGGCCTCACCCAAAGCGGTGACCGTGTTACTAGCCTGCTCAGCATCAACACCGAAAGCGACAAGGGTCTTGCCTGCATTAGCCCACGCATCAAAAGAATATGTAGACTTCATGTTGGACGCGACGAGCTTGTCCATGAAGCCAGAGGCTTTATCAGCCGACCCCATCATCACACCCAATGCTTGGGTCGTGTCCTCAATAGAGGTGACCTTAGCAAAGCCGTTCTGCATGACCTCGGCTGCGCCAGCAACACCGGCAACACCGGCAGCAAAACCGCCTAATTTACCTACCGTGCCACGCAGCTTAGAGGCAAACCCGTCGGTAGATGAACCAGCCTGAGAAAAAGACTCACTAGCTTTATCGGCGGAAGCGGCGGCCTTATCAATATTCGAAGATGCGTCGTCCGCAGCCCTGCTAGTACGCTCCAACGGAGCCGAGTCAGACTTAGGCGAAACCTTTTTACTAGACGCTTTATCCAGCTCAGAAGAAACCTTAGACGCGGCAGTGCCAAGCGTATCCAGACCAGAGGCATCACCTCTTGGGGTCACCTTTTTACTACTGGTCTTATCCAGAGCGGAATCAGCTTTACGGGCCGAACGCTCCACCTTATCAATGTCGGAGGTGTCAGCCGTGGGCTTAATCTTCTTGTTACCAGTCTTTTCCAGCGACTGGTCAACCTGCCGGGCCTTGCGCTCAACCTGGCCCATCTTGCTATCAAAATCGCCGGTATCAACCTTGATTGTGAAACCAAGATCACCTAGATCAAGCGCTGCCATACGTTACTCCTTTTTCAGCGTTGGTTGCTTCCTCAGCCCCAGCCCCCGCGCAATAGCGGTATCCTCACTTAGGAGCCTTACTAGGCGTATTCTGAACCAACGCCACTTGCGGTTAGACAGAACACCTGAACCAAAATCAATGCCAAAAAAGTGTTGGAAGTCCGTCTCAATATCATCCCAGCGGGACAACATTGACGGCCACGTCAGGGCAGATTCATCAACGTCCGGCTTGGGCTGCACCTGCTCAGCCCACCACTCGCGGACGTATTCCCCAAACGTTTCTAGAATGTAGAGGTCTGGCGGGCCACCACCCGGATCACTTTCGGAATAAGCGCCGGGATATGGGTTGTACCACAGGTCACTATCTGGCGCGTATGCCCAACCATCAGGGTCACGCCTGAGCCTGTCCCACTGGTCACGCCAGCACCCCTCCGGATCGTCTAATCGTCCTGGGAGTCGTTGCTCTTGCTCTTTAGGTGCTCCACTGCTTTTCCCAAGTCGCCGGTCGAGAAGTATGCCTTAGCCAAATCATCGCCCTGCACGTACTTGAAATGTACAGCGGACACTAGGCGCTCCATCTGCGAGTAGGAGGCACCATTCTCCATGACCTCAGCAAGAATACCGCCAGTAATCTTCGCAGTCTTGGTGTTGAACTTGGAACCAAGAAGCGGGGCGACACGAGACCACACACCCATGCCATCATCGTCACCCTTTTTGCGGGCATTGAAATAGTCCCGGTGGAACTCCAGCACCTGCTCAGCGCTTGGGGTGATGTGGTATTCCTCGCCCTTAAAGGTGAAAGAAATGTCGTATGCGTCTAGCTGCTCGTCGAGCTGGCCGAAATCGGTCATGGGTTGCCTCCCTGTGTGTTGGTTGTGTTTACGACGTGGAATAGTGTCGCCTGAGTGGTAACGCGGTCAACCGTGTGGGCATGAAGAAAGCGCCCCAGCAAACCATTGTGGGCTTGCGGGGCGCTGACTAGCGCGAGATGCGGGGTTAGGCGGCGGCACCTGGTTCGGAACCGGCCTCAGACTCGGCTACACCGGCCTCAGAACCGCCAGCGGACTCACCAGCGGCACCAGTCTCAGAATCCGTTTCGCCAGACTCATTATTGGAACCCTCCTCAGCCGGGACACCCTTGGGGTGAATAACCGACAACAGTTCCTCAACATCCACCGGCTCGGACTCCTTACGCTCAGAACCCTTAGCCACGGAGTGGATACGGGTCGGTTCACACGAGGACTTAAGGTCAGAGGTGAACGTGCGCAAGTCATTAGCGCCACCGGAACCAGAGGTGAAGCTGTTGGTGGCGGTGCCCTCCCAGCCCTCGTCAATGTCGGTGCGCCATACGCGGAAGTCAACCTTGCCGTCCGCGCCCAGCTCCTCACCGGTCATCTTCAGCAGCTGCTGGTCCTCAGTCAGAAGGTCGAGGTCACCCTTGCGGGCGAACTGGCCCTCAACCGACACGGTGAGGGAACGGGAGGTCTTTTCTTCGGAAGTCCAGCCGTTGGAGTCAATATCGGACGCATCAACGGTGGAGGTTTCAATGTTTGGGGAGAGGGAAGTGACGCCACGAACGAACTTGTATTCTGCCGGGTCAGCGCCTACCGGCTTAACCTGCAATGCCCAATTACGGTTGAGCTGCTTGTTCAGCTCGCAGGAATTGGGTGCAGTAGCGAACTTAGTGTTAGCCATGCTGTGCTCCTAGTGAGTAGTAGGTGGTGCCAGCAGTGTGGCCGTGTAGGTGTCTACGGCGTGCCAGCGATCGTTGGTGTCCAGTAGTGGTGGATCATTTATGACCCGCCTACAAGATAGAAAGCCGCTGGTTGCGGTCAACTTCACGTCGGTGAGGTCGTGGAGGTGCTTGTACGCTAGGGCCGCATCCTCCACTGGTGTTATCTGGTCGCGGGGAGCGCCACGGAACACGAGACTGAACCGAACTGTGGGGTTAGAGTCCGACGCCTCCTCGTCAACCGTAATATTGAACACCGCCATTGCCCTATCAGGTTCATCCTCCAGCCTGTAGGCAAACACCGCAGGAAGATCACCCGGCGCACGCTGGTCACCATCAGGCGATGCGCACACCCCACACGACGCTAAATACTCAGCAATGTCATACACCAAACCCTGCCGGTACGATGGCCGGTGCAGGTTATCCTGGTGAAACTCGCCCATCTAGAACGCCCCCCTAATATGGTTCGCAAGAATCTGGGCCACCCTATCCGCGTTCTCATTCTTAGCCGTCTCCAAGTACTTAGCTTGGCCCGCTCGCGGGTGGTTCCACGTGACCTCCTCATGCTGCCGACGAATATACGGCAGGCCCGAATAACGCACACCACCAGCAACTTCCCGGCCCTGCTTCTCAGCCGGAATGACACTAGCCGACTGGCGGAGGTTACCCGTCTCACCAAGCGGGGTGAGGTTCACAGCCGCCGCCTCAACAACATGAGCCGCCGAGACAACACCCGCCCGCGTCGAACCCTGAATACGGTTCTTAATACTTTCACCATTCCACTCAAGACTCATACAATAGTCACCTCCACATGGTCAGGGGTTAGTCCAGTACCCGTGTAGGCACGCCGGGCGGACACAACCTCCCGCTGGGTCTTAGCCCCAAAATCTTCCGGTAGGGTGAGCACGTCACCCGGCTTGGGTAGTGGCCCGTCAACATCCCAGTTGATGGTGCCAGCCGCCACTATCTCCTCCCCGTGCTGGTTCAGGGTGCGGCGATTCTCCATATTGATGGAAGCCTTAACAGTCTCGCCCGGCTTAAAGGTGGTGCCCCGCATGGTGCGGATCTCCTCGCCCTGTAGTTGTACTTCGTGGCGGAACCATAGGTCGCGGAGTGTGTCACTCACTCGATTATTACGTCCCATCTGCTACACCACCAGCCAAGGCTTGCCACTGGTAAGGCCCGCATCTTCAAGAAGCAACAACGCCCCTAACGCGAGACCACCACTCAGCAGATGCTCACGTGCCTTAGTAGACTCGGAATAATCCATCGTCACCGACGAACCATTATTAGACGAGGAAGCCACCAGCGCCTCAGACGTGGCCCCGCCCGTACTCAGCTGGTCGGTAATATCAGCCTCCACCCACGCCTGAACCTGAGCGCTAGTAGCGTACTTGAACGCGTCAATAATCCGCTCATTGGTCGGCATACCAGCCTCGTCAACGGCGTATAAAGCGCCACGGGTTTCACGCCGCATAATCGCAGAAGCAAGGCTGATCATCCGGTCGAGCTGGGCATCATCCAACCCATCGTAGAAACCATCCGGCGCGTCATTAAGTAGCTCAGTCCGGTCAATGTAGTTCATATACAGGCGCATCAGGCCCTCCTAAAAAGAATAGTCAGTAAATACAAAAAGGAGGGGAGGGAGAATAACCCACCACACCACACGCCACCCCTCGCAGGGTCACCTAACGGCGTGTAGGGCAGTAAATTATCCTCACCTCCCCCAACACCCACACAGGCAGTTCAGTGCTACTGGACAATCACCAAACCACCAGCGGGGCGGGATTCAAGGGCTTAGGCAGCCGGGCTTGCGGTAGAACCGCCACCCAAAGTGCCGCCCTTAACGTCAGCCTCCAAGGTGACGATGCCCTTGGGGCGAACAACGGCAGCGCCAGAAACCATGAGGCCACGAACCAGGTCACCGAAACGATCCGGGTCACGCAGAGCCTCAAGAGTGCGGAGCTGAGAAGCGTAAGCCAAAGCACCAGGCACACCAGCAATGATGGTTTCACGGCCAGCGGTAACCGGAGCGTTAACCGACTGGTAGATGTTCAGACCCAGCTGAGGCAGGGAAGAAACCAGGCCGTTACGGGCCACAATGTCAGTGCCAGCGGCGTGAGCCTGAGTTACACGACGGTCAGCCAGCAGTGCGGAGCCAAAGTTCGGGCCGACAACAACCCAACGCTGGGCGGTAGGTGCGGACACCTTATCCAGCTCCAGGGCCATGCGGCGCAGCGCATCCCACGCGGTGATCTGGTCGGTGTCCGGGCGGTAGAAGTCGGCACCGTCAAAGATGGCGGTGGAGCCGATCTTCTTACCTGCGCCGTCCTTGAGCTTTGCTGCAATGTCGGTGTCAACCTTGTTTGCCATTGCGGAGCCGTGCTCGTTGGTTGCGGCGGAGCGGAAGTCACCAGCGGCCTGTACAGCATCAACGTCGTTGACGCGGAAGCCGTAGTAACGCTCGGTGTCCATCACCAGCTTGACGTCGGTGGTTTCCACATCATCGTAGACAAGATCCTTGGTACGGTCGTGAACCTTGATGTTCGCCGCACCAATGGAGTTGATGTGTACCGTGTCGCCGGAGTTCTGCAACAGCGGCTGGAAACGAGTGTCAGCAATACCAGGCTGGGCGTAAATGAGGGAGTTCTGGTAAGGCACCTCAAGGGTTGGTGCCCACAGCTTAGGGATAAAGGATTCAACAGACATGCGTGTCTCCTACTTCTTGTAAAGGTGTTCCAGTTCGCCCTTCTCAGTCAGCTCGTAGATTTTCTGAGCGCTCATGTCGTTCAGGTCATCTACGGTGTACTTGCGGGGGCCACTGTTATTGGTCGGGTTGGACGTGTTTCCGGAAGATACGGGCGCCGCCTGGGCGCGTAGCTTCGGGTTAGCGTCCACCGTCTCCTGAACAAGGTCGGCCACCTGGGCCGCGTAATTCTCAGCGGACGGGTCGAGGTTCGCCAAAGCATTGGAACCTCGTAGATACGGGATTGTGAGGGCAGGGTCGCCCTTGGCCTTAGCCACCGCATCATTAAGCGCGGTGGTTTCACGCAACTGGCGATTCTCCTGCTGCTGAGCTTCCAGCTTCTCCTTGTAGCTTTCGATTAGCTGCTCCGGGGTTGCTTCCTCCTCGGCACCAGACAGCTTGGCGAGAAAGCCACGCATCTCCTCAAACTTAGAGTTCAAGGATTCATACTTGCTGGTTAGCTCAGCGTTCTTTTTCTCCTCGTCACGTAGGCTGGTACGACGCGCCGCCGACTCCTTACGCAGCTTCTTCAGTTCCTTTTCCACGTCGAAGTTTTCACGCTCAGACTCGTTGGCCTGTTCGGTTTCTTCTTCGTGGTGGGTGGTGGTTTCCTGCTGGTCCTCCTGGGTCTCAGCGGTTCCACCGCCCTGGGGATTGTTGTTCTGCTGGTCGGTGGTCGTGTTTTGTACTTCGCTCACGTTGGTGTCCTCCCGTAACGGTTAAAAGAATCGTCGTGGACGGCTCCTGTCCGCTCCACGGTTGGGAGTATCACCTAACGAGCTGTGCGGTCACCGGTACGCACCTGCTCGCGGTGCGGTAGACGGGTCAGGTAAGAATGAGAGTTGACGTGGGCGCGTTGCTCCGCCTGCCACTGGCGCACCTTACTCTTAGCCGACCGGGCCTCACTATCATCTAGTGCTACTGATTCTCGTTTCTTCCACTTGCGGATGTTCCGCTCAATCTGGCGTTGGCGTTGACTAGCCTCGTACTGGCGAGCGTTCTCTTCCTCACTCGCCTGGGGTGCGGTGGGTGTTGGGTCGCCGGGGGTGTAGGCAGAATCTCTGTGCTTGCAGTTACAGTGGTGATATCCATTAGCGATTGCTTTATCCAGCCGCTCTTTCACCTCAACCGTGATTGTTTCGCCAGTAGCCGGGTCAGTCATTACACGCGGCCCCGCATCACCCGTGATAGCCAACAGTTGATTCTGGTACGGGAAGCACTGGGGTGCTGAGGCCGGGTGCCACGAAGCCCGCACAAGCTCAACCCCAGCCGAACGGTACCCGTCAAGGTGCCCCTGCTGCTTCACGTTGTTGCGCATGGTGCGCACAGCCATATCGGTGTACACGTCCATTGACCATTTACGGCCAGCCTTGTCCACGAAGCTGGTTATGCCTTTGTCGGCAAACCTGTTCAGGGCGGACTGCATCGCTTTGACGTGCGATTCGGTTCCTACCTCGGCCGCCATAATGGTGGTGGCGGTTACTTGCTGGTACACGTCACGAACCTGCCGGGCAACCATAATATGCTGAGAGCGCAGCGCCTCCACGGTCTCGCCAGCGGCGGAGGATGCGACAATCGAGGCGGTAACCTCGGGCGGGGTTTTCGCCACCTCCTCAAACACGTCCTCAATTGCCGTCACGTACTCCCCCAACGCCACCAGTTCAGCCTGGTCGCCTATTAGCCTGCCGACACGATTGAGGCGGGCCTGCGCCTTATCTAGTAGCCTATTCAGCTCCCGCTGCCGCGCTACCGGGTCAGATGACGACAGTGAGGCCTGCACAGCATCCCGAACCGCAACGAGAAGAAACATCTCAGTCTCCTCGTACAATTCAACGAGACGCTGAGCATCCACCGCAGTCTGTTTAGGATTCGCCACCATCATCACCAGTACTAAACGCCTCGTCGCCCGGAGCTAACGCCAGCGGGTCGAAAGCGTTACGGGAGCGTTCATCTTCCCTAATCTTCTGAACCTCCTCCTCGACCTGTTCAGGAGTCCACTCGGGGTGCTGCTTACGCACAGCGGTCTCCAACGACATGATGCCAGCCGCATACGACTGCGAGGCCGCGTTGATTAGCTCGTTCTCATTGACCTCAATCTGGTCAGGCAAGGACACCAGCACCGGCTGGGTTGGCGGAGCATACCCGTTCAAGTCAGCGTCCAGCTCAAGATAGGCGGTGATGATAGCCGACAAGTGAGCACGCTCCATACGAGACTTGGTAGCCGCCGTGGCACGTGTCCGCTTAGTGCGGGCGCGGGTCTCCGTCGCGGTCATATCACCCGACGCCTGCGGATCCATATCAACCGTGAACGGTGACAAGCCAAGCGCCGACACGGCCTTACGAATATCCGAGTCGATAAGCGTCAGGTACTGCTCCACGCGCATATCAAACTGCACCTGCTCAAACGTGGGCTTTTCCTCAGCCGTGATACTCGGGCGAGTCTTAAACACGTCACGCATGAAGTCAAAGAACTCACCACGTCCCGGCCCTTCCGTGTCGAGTAGTTGCTCGTCTACGAATAGGCGACCACGGGCCGCTTCCACCTCATGCTGGAGCTGAGACCAGTTGTGGTCAATGTCCTCAAAGATCTGGGCACCACGTGCCACATCCGATGTGGAGTAGTAGCGCAACAGAGTGTCGTGTCGCCACTGCCGCTTGGGGTGGTAGTTCGCCAGCATGTGGGCGGTTGGGGACTCCGCACCAGTCTTGAGGATAGTGCCGTCCTGTAGTCCCTCAATCTCCATGAGGTGCTTAGCGCACTCATGCTGGCTGAAGTCTACAGCGAAGCCAACATTATCCTCGGAGCCTTTATACAGTTGGTATTCAATCTGGCCTGGGGTGTGCTCCTGGAAAAGGCGGAACACAGTATCGCCCTTATCCTCCTTGTAGGTGTCCCAGAACAGGATGGAGGATTGACGCCCATTCTCAAACTGGCACATGCCATTATCGGCATCGACCCATTCAATCCACGGGTGCGGCTGAACATTCTGATTCCACACCACACGGCCAAACACCCAACCCAGTGAGCCTGCACTGTACACAGCGTTCCACCATTGGGCGGCGAACTCGTCGGAAGTCACGAGGCGGTTCAGCGCCTCCGCCGCCTGGGTGTTGTCCGCATCCTCGGCGGCTAGTTCAGCCTGCGGTGGTTTACCCGCCATGTAGTCAGCAAGGGCGGTGGTTAGCTCCTCAGCTACCGGCAGGTGGTGGGTAACCAGGTGAGACTTAGCCCTATCTGCTGGGGGTCGGCCAAGGAAAGCGCGGGAGGTTTTACCCACAATTCCACCGTTATACTGCGAACGATGCTGGTAAGGTTCCGGCCCGTACTGGCGAGCGCGGCGTTGGTTAATCACATCCAACTGGCCGTTGAGTAGCGCATCGTCGCGGCGGATGGATTCAATAGCCGCCTCGTATTCCTTTGGCGGCCAGGATGATTTAGGTTCGGGCATGCTCATGTGCTTGTGCTTCTCCCTGGGTTTATTGTGGCCGAGTGATGCGCTTAGTGTCGCCCTGCTGTGAGGGCGGTCAGCTGAGCGGGTTATCCCGGTCGTGAACCGTGTGCGGCGAAGATACGGCACCTTTAGGGTGATTCTTTAACTACTTCCGAAAGGTGCAACCATACGGATTGCAAACCCCTCCACAATATCCAGCACCTGCCGTATCAGCCCGCAAGATAACCCCTGTGGGGTGCAGACAACAACACCCCCTATTGCTGATGCCGCAGTATCCATCAACCGCCAGTGCTAAGCGGAATACCACCCAACCGAGTCTCAGCACAACACATGCGCAACCACTGGGAAGCCCGAGCGCCTTTGTAGTGACAACCCTCCGGCGCGGGCGGTTTCCCCAGCGGCACCACATTGGCTCCCACGTACTGAGAATCGGCGAGCATAAGCGCGGGTGGTATAGGAAACTTACTGACTACAACACAACCACGTGAAGCCAAACGGCAGTGGGGTGTTATTGCCTGCGGGTCACATTATGGGGCCAGCCGATGTGCGGTCACGCATCGCTTCAACGTGACGTATCCAGAACTGGCGGGAAGAAAATGTGCAATAGCGAGCCGCGTCGACGTGATCGTCCTCTTCCTTAATAGGAGCATCGTTGCCCCGCTCCGTTGCTTTCGGATCCCACCTATAGCCAGGAATCTCATTAATCAGGCGGGGACAATCCTCAGCGACGGTTAGAACCCCGTTGGTGAATAGGGAGTCTAGGGTGCGGATACCGTCCACAACTTTGTTCTTCGCGGCGGCGACGGTAAGGCGGCGGCGGTGTAGTTCCTCTTTGAATGATGCGGCGGCAGGGTCAAGATAGATGGCCTTGGGTTGGTTAGGAAGCTCGCCTAACCACTCTTCCAGACTGTCCGCCAGCTCCATATCGGTAAGGCGTGTACGGCCACCCATCCCGTTCGTCTGTGGTGACCATTCATGCGAGAGTTGTAAACCATCATCGGTGACGGTGAGAGCATAGCCTGCGGTGGGGTGATTCGTACCGTAGTCGACACCCACCGCCAGAACAGTACCCTCAGCGCGTGGCGTAACCATCACGTCCGGATCCCACGACTCAAACACGGCCCCCTCGGCAGACACCCACTCGCCTTGAATCATGCGCCGGTAGAACAGTCCACTGTAGGAGGCGTACATGCGCTCAATGTATTCACGAGTGAGGCCCGGGTTGTCCTCCATCGTAAAGAGCTCAGCATACGTGTCAGTCTGGACTGGTTTATCAATGTAGTCCGTCTTGAGGAAGTGCGCTGGGGTTGCGGGGTTGGTAGTAGCAAACACCCGAGGGGGCTTGGGGTTGCCAGTAGCGCGCATACGAGACCACAGCATCTCCCACACATTCTGCGGGCATAGTGTCAACTCGTCATAGAACAGGAGCTGGAACGTGCCACCACGGATGCGTCCCTCAGCGCCCTTGTCGTTCACGCCAATGACCATGACTTCACGCCCGAATATCTTAGCTGTGGGGTTGCGGCGCGTGTAGTGAATATACGGGGCCGCTGTTGCGAAGATAGGCTCAGTCATAAGCGGGTAAAAGATATTCTGGTACACCGTATCCAGCGTCTTGCCCGCAATGACAATAGCCCCGTGCTGGCCTGCCTGCTTAATCTCAGCCAGCATCATAATCAGCCACGCCAAGGTTTTACCCGAGGAGACGGAACCGTACCACACGTTCAGCGCGTGGGTGGACTTCCCAATCGCCGTGATCTGTTTACGGCTCAGCCGGAAGCTAGGCGAGGTCATCGTCCCCATCCGCCACCTCAGCCTCAGCCGCAATCGTCTGGCGAATGTTAGTAATCATGGAGGAGAACTCTTCACCGCCAGTAACCTCAACGTCCAGCTTGATTGCACCCTCAACACCCCACAAGGCTGCGAGCTTAGTATTCACATCAATAATCAGCCGTGCTGCTTTAATGTCACCCTCCAACGCTTTCTTCCAGTAGGCGGCGTGGAGACGATTGTAGCGGCGGTCAAGTTTAGCGAACACGGTTCGGGCCGCGTCGGGTTTCGCCTCGTCCATTGCTTTGTCGTAGTCGAGGCGGGCTTGGGTTCTGCTGATTCCTAGCTGCTTGGCGATTACTTCAAAGGTGGCTCCGCCATCGTGGAGGGCGACTACTTTGGCGGCTCGTTCGGCGCGTTTGGGGGTCATTCCTCTACGTGGTGGCATGTTGTCTCCTTTGGGTTTTATAGCTGGGGGCAGTGGTCTAAGCGAAAGGTGCCCTATTATTTGGACTTGGTTCCTTGCCAGATGCGTTGCAGTCCACCGTGGCGTGGCGTGTGTCGGGACTGGTGGTAGCCGACTGGCCGTATCACTCCTCGTTTCCGCCAGGCGATTAGGAGGCCTCCCCAAGCGTTGTTGTGCTTGGGTGTGAGGCCGTCGGGGATGTGTTGGCGGATGTCGTCGGTTGTGAATGGTTTGCCGGTTGCGGCGAGGTGTTTTACTGCCTTGTCGGCGTGTTGTGCCCAGTCTCCTAGTATGTGGGTTTCTTTCATGTAGGGGGCTTGGATTAGGGCGGTTTGGTTGTGTTGCAGCGTCATGGTGGTGATTGTTGTGGGTGTGGCGCTGCGGTCAGGTGGTTAGTTGTCCTGGGGGAAGATGGTGGGCGATACGGTGTGCAGCTGGTCTTTGGCTAGTCGCATGACTTCCTGCATTTCAGCGTCGGCATCGGGCTGAGTACGTCGCTGGATTACCTCATGCCAGGCGCGGAGGTTTCCGGTGACTACCATGCGGGTCTCTACACAGTTTGGGAGGATGCCGCGTGCTGCTTCGTTGCGTTGCTTCTTCGGCAGGTGGTCAAGGCCGCTCTTAATGATGACGTAGTCATAGATTGCTGCTTCGGCGGAGATGCGGCAATCCTCCTGTAGCCCAGGGATGTTTCGCACCGCTGGCGGGAGGACTATGTTTGCGTCGTTTGCGTTGATGAAGCGCTGGGATTCGACACTGAATGACAGGTGGCGGTGGCGGGTTAACTCGGTGAGGAATGCGCGGGACACGCCGGTGAAGTACAACGTGGCGGTGGCGTGCTCGGCAATCGACCAGTGGCCTTGGTCGCCTAGTGTGCGGCGTAGGTAGTCCGCATCGTCATAGGTTGCTTCATTAGGGCGGTGGAAGCTCCGGTAACAGTTCCGCCCGGCCATCGTGAGCAAGGTTTCCGCGTCGGTGGATGCGTCCTGAATGCCCATCCACTCACTGATTGCTTTCTCATCAATCTTGGTATGAGCAAGCAGGTGGACTTGTGGGGTGACGATGTTGGTCATGGTGTGGTGTTTCCCTTTCTGTGTGGGCGCTACCAGTTTTCGGGGTGGGTGTACTTTTGCCTAAGTAGCGATGTGACTGTTCGGCGGAGTAGGTAGGCCTCAACCCTGCTGATTTCCAGCTCAGTTGTGAGTAACCAGATAGCGATAGTGCTGATGGTGGCCCCTAACCCCTCAAACGATGGGTCGATTATGAGGAGTATCAGGGTGAGTAGGGCGGTTGCCCCAAGGACAATGATTAGGGCTTTGTCTACTGTTCGCATGTAGGGCCAGTGTTGGCGTAGTTGTTTCACGGTCGTGGTTTGCTTTCTTCTCGTTGGATTTCGCGTTGGAGGTAGTAGAGGGCTTTGTGGAGGTCTTGTAGGCGGTTGTCTTTGCGGCCTGCGCGGGCGCTGTATTTGATAACGTTGCCGAGATTGAAGCCCACGTGTTCGGCAATGTCGATGGGTTGTGCCCCGTTGCTGAATCCTTGGTAGTGCTGGGGGTTGATGGCGTTCACGGCTACCACGCCCAGTCCTCGTCGGTGGTGTCCTCAGCGGTACCGATCACGTAGGAGGAGCCGGAGCCGGAGAAGAAATCATGGTTCTCATCTGCCCCCGGGTTGAGGGAGGTCATCACGGCAGGATTGAACTGGCACATGTCAGACGGGTAAATAGCGTCGTACCCCAGGTTGTTGAGCGCCTTGTTGGCGTTGTAGCGGAGGAATGCAAGCACGTCCTCAGTCCAGCCCAGCGGGTCGTAGAGTTCGCGTGTGTAGTGTTCCTCGTTGTCCATGAGGTCTAGGAGGAGGTCTACCACTTCGCTTTGTAGCTCAGCTTGCTCAGCTTCTGGTAACTGCTTCACGGCTTGCTGATACTTGTATCCGATGTAGTAGCCGTGGACGGCTTCATCACGGATGATTAGGCGGATGATGTCAGCGGTGTTAGTGAGCTTAGAGTGCGCCGCCATACGTAGCGGAAGGTAGAAGCCGCTGTAGAACAAAAAGGATTCTAGGAGGGTGGATGCAGCCTTGCGCATGTTGGCGCCGCCGCGCTTGTAGAAGTCCAGTACGCGGTGCGCTTTGTACTGTAGGTGCTCATTCTGACGACCCCAGTTGAATGCTTTATTAATCGTTGGGGTGTCTGCCAGCGTCATAAAGATATTGGAATAGGACTTAGCGTGTACGGACTCCATGAAAGCTATGTTGGTGTACACGGCTTCCTCATGCGGGGTTGTTGCATCCGGCATGAGGCTCAGCGCACCCACAGTGCCTTGCATGGTGTCGAGCATGGTGAGGCCGGTGAATACTTGCATGGTGGCCCAGTGCTCCGCTTCGTCCATGAGCTTCCACGCGGGAATATCGTTCGATACGGGCACCTTTTCTGGAAGCCAGAAGTTACTGGTCAGCCTGTCCCACACGTCCTTGTCTACCTGGTCACCAATAGTATTCCAGTTAATCGCGTCGATGGTGTCTTGTGGTGTGGCATGGTTTGGGGTTGTGAGTGTCACGGTATTACCTCCCATGTGGTTGTGCGCTTAATGATTTTCGGGCTGGTGGCCCCGCCTGCTTTGTGGTGGGGTAGCGTCCCGCGTGCCTGCTTAATCGTCTGGTGCTCAGACAGGATGATGAACTGGCCGGGGCGGGTTTCTTCCGCTACGCACCACGCGGTGCGGCTCCTCATTCCGTGGTGGGGCCGTGGTCTAGTAGGTGCTCTAGGGCTTCCTCAGCACTGTCGAATGCCATGCTGTGCGCCAGCCATTGCTGTGCGAGGTGTGGGGGTAGTTGCAGTCGAACAGTGATGAAGTCCGCGTAGGGTGTTTCTTCCGGCGTGTCCTCGTCGGGTAGTTCCTCAGTGGTGTTCAGCCCGTCGAGGAGAGCATCTAGGTCGGCTTGTTCGTAGCCGGTGGCGGTGAGGTCTGGGAGCCAGTCGAGGAGGTCTGCCAGGGCTTCGTTGTTGTAGGTGGCCTCGTCTGAGGTTTTGTTGTCTACGAGGACAATCTCAGCGGCCTGGGCTTCGTCTACGTCTACGATGTAGCACGGCACCATTGGGTGCGGGGGCTGTAGTCCCGCGTCTTGCGCTTCCTGGTTGAGTTCCCGCATCGCGGCGAGGGTGTGATTACCGGCGAGGACGGCCCATTCTTCCCCTGTTTGTGCCCCAGTATTCACGAGGAGGGGTTTGAATAGGCCGTGCTGGTGGAGGCTTTTCTTGATTGCGGGAATGTTGCCCTTGCGGGGGTTGCGGGCGTAGTTGTGGAGCTGCTCGATGGGTAGGTGTTGCAGCTCGCCGGTGATGTGGTTGTGTGCTGGTTGCGTTGTGCTCATGCCGGGTAGTGTGCGGCATGAGCCGGTGCGGTCAGATTAGCGATCTGAGTGGCGGTTATTGTTCATCGTCGGAGCAGAAATCGTATTCTTTGCCATTCCGCTTGGGGAGCGTTCCTGTAAGTTTCTGGAATCGACGGCAAATAACGTCAGCGTATTTAGGGTCTAGTTCAACAAGTCGAGCCTTTGAACCATGCTGGTGTGCGGCCACCATCGTAGAGCCAGATCCACCGAATAGGTCTAGGACTATCCCTCCACGGGGCAGTGAATTGTTGAGCATCGCCACAATCAGCTCTGGGGGCTTCATGGTTGGGTGGTCTGCGTTTCGGCTTGGCTTGTCAAAGTTAAACACGGTGGATTGACTATCATCGCCATACCACCTGTCACCACCTCGTCCCAGTCGTCCCTCGCCTCCTGGGGTGAATCCATACAGGATGGGTTCATGCTTGTAGTGATAATCACTACGTCCCAAGGCGATAGTATTTTTAGCCCAGATCAGATTTTGTCGAACGATGATGTTCGCTTCAATCATCGCCCCCTCAAAAGTGACTCTTTCAGTATCGGCATGGGCGACATAGATGGGTGCGCCTGGCTTCGACACTTCCACAGCACAATTAAACGAAGCCATAAGTAGGTCTGGAAGATCGGTGGTCTCGTCATTCTGAATGGTGAGCGCATCTTTGGTCTTGCCGACGTAGTTCACTCCGTATGGCGGATCTGTCCAAATGCAGTCCGCTCGATCGTCGCTCATCATGTCTTTTACTGCATAAACGTCAGTAGCATCTCCGACGAGAAGTTTATGAGGGCCAAGAACCCACACGTCGCCTGTTTTTGAGATTGGGTTAGCCGGGGGAGCTTCCGGTTCAGCATCTTCATCGTTGGGATCTTGGGTGGAGTTTTCTAGTTCGACTATTTCTTCCAGGCTGTCTAGGTATTCTTCGTCGTATCCTGTGCCGTCGAGGTCGCCGTCCATCATGTTCAGTAACCCCAGCAGCTCCTCGTTGTCGTATGAGCCGAGGTCGGCGGTGCGGTTGTCTGCTAGGACGATGCGGGCGGCGCGCTCTGCGTCAACGTCAACCATCCAAACCTCTACTTGCTGCCAGCGGCGATCGTCTGGGTTTTCCTCGGCAAGCTCGCGGATTGCTTTCACGGTGTGGTTACCGGCCAGAATCTCGTTCGGCTTGTCGGTGTAGGTGCCCTTATTGACGATTACGGGGCGGAAGATTCCGTTGGCGACGATGCTGCCTTTAATGGCCTGTACGTCGCCCCGGCGTGGGTTCTTGGAGTAGTGGTTGAGGTCGAGGAGTGGGACGGTTTGGTGCTCCCCGATGTTGGCTGTGTCTTTTGTTGTCATGGCTCAGAAAGCTACCCACCCCGCCGGGCGGTCAGTTCTCCTTAAGTGGCTCCCGCTTTGCCCTTGGGTTCCTCACGCCGTGGGTTTGATACTGCCGCTCATCCCTGCGATCCCACGTCTTATACGGGTTCCGCATAGCCGAGGTGGCCACCTGGGATGCTTCCCGGTTCACGCGACGTTCTTCACGGGCTATTTCGCGTAGTTCGCGCTCGTACTGCTTCCTCTCGCGGGCAAGGATCGCCTGCCACTTCTTTGCGGCTTCCTCATTACGGGCTGCGCGGCGGAGGTTAGCTTCAAGCTCAGCCTGCGAGCGGCGAGTGCGGATATGGTTAAACCATTCATTCAGCTCATGGAGGCGCGCCACGGCTTCGTCTTTATCGGCTCGTGTTGTGGCTGTATTTAGTCGCTGTACCCACTTTTGCTGCTCCGAGTAGTACCGATCCTCCATCTCGGCGTTGCGATCTTCTAGGCGGCGTCGTAGGGCTTCTTCGCGTTGCGCAGGGGAGGCTTTACGAGGACGGCGGGTTCGGGGTTTCATGTGTCTAATCTTTCCATGAGTTCTCTTATGGCAGTCAGGCTGATTGTTTAGCTGCCTGAACCTTCACCATGTAGGAGGCCACATACACCGACATGATGTAGCTCATGGTCGTGTCATGCTCGTATGCCAGCCAGCGTAGGTGCTGCAACACCTTTTGCGGGATGCGGACTCTCCTACATGTACACCCCTCCGCATTTCCCACCACCAACCCGTGAGAAACAGTCGGGGGCACATTCGTGGACATGCCCCACGTAAGCAGCTCAATCATCATCGCGTTTATGGATACGCCCCTGTGCTCAGCTAGACGCTCAATGAAGTCTAGGTGGTAGGGGTGAAACCAGATGCTGGTATCTACTTTTTCGGCCACGTCTGGGTCAGCGCTGAGGCGGTTAAAGGCCCGGTGTTTCTTGTGCAGGTTGTTGATTTCTGTGGGGCCGTACTGCTTAGCCGGGTACACTATTCGCCGCACGTTATGTACACCTCGTTAATGTCGGGTCGGTATGCGCCGTGGGTGAGGCGTTTGCCGTTTAGGTAGAAGTCTCCGGTGAGTGTGCCGGTGGGGTGTTTTCCGGTGGGTATAAAGGTGAGGCCGGGCGATACGGTGTAGAGGTTTGGGGTGTCCACTGTGGCGTTTCCTTTCCGATGATATGGGGCGCTTGCAGGCGCTTATACGGTCTCTGGCTAGTGCTCAGCTAAGCGAGTAAGTAGGGCTGCGCACGCCCCAGCGATAATGATTACGCTCATGCTTCCTCCGGGCGGTATGCTTCCGTGAGTAGGAAGCGTGCTAGTGGTTTCCATTCGTGGGGCGCGAGGATAAAAGTATCGTCGCCTGCTTTGAGGTGGATAAAGTGTTGGTCGTTGTAGCGGTTGTTGGCTTTAGCGGTTAGGTCGCAGAATTCGCCACTGGGGTCTTTGATGGTGATGATGTTCGGGGATTGTTGGGCTTGATGGGTGGCGTATTCCATAGCCATGTGCCATTCAGAAAAGCGGTGGATTTGAAGTTCCTCCCCCCAATTCTCGCGGGTGGGTATCGCTACCCATTGAGCCCATCGCCATCCCTCATCCTCACTGTCTTTGTAGACTCGCCAGCGTCTCATGCTTCCTCCAAGTAATTAGCTGCTGCTAGTAGGGCTAGGGCGAGTTCGCGGACATGGCCGGGGCTTGGTGCATTAACCCAGTGATTATCGAAGATGATTGATATTCGTTCGCCGTCTTCATCCAACAGCACACTCGCTAGTCTGGTCCACCAGTCGATCATGTCGCGTACATCCGGCTCTGGCAGTTCCGGCGCTATTAGGCCCGCGTCTGCAAGGTCTTGTGCAATGCATTCCGGCTCTCGGCAAGGGTCAAAGCCGTGACGGTCGATTACTTTCGCTGCCTTAGCCGTGTTATCCATTCGACGCTCCTTTTTCTGAATAGTCGGCTGCTGCAAATAGAGCGTGGGCGAGGTTGCGGGCTTGGTCGGTGGTCATTGATTTTCCCCACCCGTGACTATCTGTTATCCAGACCTTATTGATGAATGCGGATACCCATTTATCAGGAAGCTCTGGAACTTCCCATGCTGGTTTATGTACGTCTATAGGTGGATTAGGGTGTGGGGCTTTTTGCTCTGGCGCGAGTAGGTCTAATTCTTGTAGAAATTCGGCAATTTCTGTGGGGTTTTGTCCAGCTCGGAGGCCGAGAGCGATGGCATTTGCGGACTGGTGAACATTACTCATCGTGGTCTCCTTGGATTTTTGCGACGGTGGTTTTTATGGCATCGGCTACTCTCTTTTGGACTATTACATCCTGGCTATTTTCGGCGGCGAGGCGTGTTTCTTCTACGAGGTATCCGAGCGCGTCGCGTAGGTTGATTACTTCTTGTGCGAGTTGTGGGGCTAGGGCTGCGAGTCGCAGGTTACCGGGGCACTCTACAAGAGTCTTGTCATTGCCAAGACCAAACAGGAACTTCCCGTCGCCGTCCTCCACGATGTGCTCGTCGTAGGTAAGCATAGGGGGATACCCCGGCCCTGCTACATACTCCCATTCTTGCTTTTCGTCGAACTTCCACAGCCCCGGTGTGGATTGATCAAGTAGGTGTTTCAGGTGGGTGGTGGTGAGGTCAGTCATTGGTGGTCTCCGTCTAATAGGTTGGTGAGCTGTTCGGCGCAGTAGCCGAAAGCGACGACTGCGCCTGCGCGCACAGGCGTGTCCTGGAATGCGGCATCGCGCTCCAGTAGGCACATTTCCCGCAACTGCTCCACACCAGCGCGCAGCCGGTCGTAATCAGTGCTCATTCCTCCACCTCCGTGAGTATGTAGCGCTTACCAGTCGGGGTAAGGGTTTCTCGTTCGACCGCGAGGCATCTTTTCGTGTGGTCAGAGGAGGTGAAGAAATCAATTAGGCCGTGCATCTCTAAGCCCAGCATGATTACTTTCCCGTAGTCGGGGTGTTCTGCCTCCGCGAGATAGTGCAGGTCATCGTCCCATTCAATGTCGGCCATAGTTTCAGGCGGTTTAGGTAGGAGGGCCTTTTCAATGACGCTCATGGTGTATTTAATGGTGTCAGAGTCAAGATCTCCCTTAGCGTTTAGGAAGATTCTGAGGTCATTAAGCGTCTTATACGCTCGGATGATTTCTTGGCGGGTTGGTTGGGTCATGGCGTTTCCTTTCTGGTTGCCGCTGAGTGACGCGGCGGGATGGTAGCCAATTGCAGTTGGCTTTGTGCCCATCCGGGGGCTTGAACCCCGGTGCCTGCTAGTCGGGCTGATGTTGGGTTAAAATACCTCGCGGATTACTTCATCCAGTTCTTCTTCCGTGTCGCAGGGCACGGGGGAGATCCTGTACTCTCCCTCAGCGGTGATCCTGGTGATGTGGGCGGTGTGGCGCGGGGCGTTGTGCCAGGCGTATCCGACGATGTTTCCGTCTTTGTTGATTAGTGTTCGGGAGTCGGTGGCGGGTACGGTTCCTTGGTCGGTGATTTTGTAGCTTGGTTGGATGGTGTATTCGCCGGTGTAGGGGGCGGTGGGTGCGTAGGTTGGGTTGCTCATGGTGTTTCCTTTCTAGTGGGCTTGCAGGCCCTTGCTCTCTTGCTTACATGTATTACTATACACCACTGTTTACTGTTTGTAAAATTATGGGGTTAGTTCAGTCCCGAACCAGTAGAACCAAACCCATTCTCGCCCCGCGCAACATCACCAAAAGAATCAACCCCCACCAACTCAGCGCCCGCCAAAGGCTCAACCACCAACTGAACCACAAACTCCCCCTCACGAAACCACACCGGCTTATCGCCCGTATTATGCAAACTCGCTTTAATTGTCCCCGTGTACCCCGCATCAATGATCCCCGTGCCATTAGACAAACACACGTGACGCTTCACACCCACCGACGAACGCACAAACAGCTTGCCCACATATCCAGCCGGGATATTTACCCGCACGCCGGTATCCATCATCACGTGACCACTACGAGGAACACGCACCTCCTCCAATGTCGCCAGGTCAAACCCAGCATCCTCATAGTGAGCGCGGCGCGGGGGCTTAGCCCCATACTCCAACATGTAAGGCACGGAAATCATTAGTTGGTATCCTTTTCTTTCTAAAAAAATTAGCTTGCGATGGAAACAGTGACGTGGGACTGAGGCTCAGGATCGGCCTCCTCCAACGGGAACCCAGCCGCCAAGCGGCGGAGCTTCACCTCGTTACGATTAGCCCGAACAACATTCTCAGCGTTCATGCTGTCCCTGCTGGGGCTAATAGCCCACGTATCAAACCACATTCCGGCCCGGACTATGCCGTAATTATTGTGCTCCAGAACATCAGCAGCGCACTCAGCAATGACCGGACAGCCCTTGCATAGCTTGTAGGCTGCGTATTCCTTGTTGGGTGTTCTGGTGCGCCCCAGGTCGTACTTTTCTGGATCGTCGCCGTGGCATTTAGCTTCGTTCCACCAGTTCTTGCGGAGGGGTTTCACTTCGGTGTTGTATGGGTTGTTCATGGTGTGGTCTTAATCGTCGAATACGGTGTTCATCTCTGGCACGAGCCAGGCATCTACCCCGGCATCACGTAGGGTTTTGAGGTGTCGTTTAGCTCTCCACCTGTGACGGTAGATGCGTAGCTCTTTGATTTTGCCGTCAGTTTCGCAGAATACGGCGGTGCGTCCGGTGGGGATTCTCCTTGTTGGCATGTTCCCTCCTTTCCTTTTCCGTGCAGATTAGCCAGCTGGTGAGGGTGTGAAATTCTTCCTCACTGAGGCGTTGTATTGCTGGTTTCAGCTCGTTGATGCTCATGGGCTTTGAGGGGTGATTATGTATGCCCGTGCGGGGCGGTTAGGCGCGTGATTGTCTTGTGGTGTTGCAGCTAGTGGTGTCTTAGAATTAGCTGGTCGCCAGTCGTGGGTATGCGCGCCCCACCCGTGCGTGGATGATTCAACGTGCGGTCATGCAGGCTCCCCCACCGGCATGGGCTGGCCATAGACGCGAGCTACAACCCGCACCCGCTTTCCTGGATACTTTTCAGTGGCCAGGCGTTCAGCCGTGGAGGCAAGCGCATACCAGCGGGCACGGTGGGGCTTCTCCCACAAACCTAATGACCCTGGGAATAGCCACTTTCCGATGAGAGGACGCCATATTTGGGCGGCGTACTCGTATCGAAGGCCAGCCACATCTTCTAGTGCGGCGATTGCAACGTCTTGAGAGACGCGGCCCCCAGCGTCTGCCTGGGCGAGATGCTTTCTAGCTTCCAACGGGGTCATGCGGACTCACCACACAGGGTTTCAATCTCAGCCCTATAGAGGGCGATGAGTGTTAACGCTGATATGGGGTTGGTGATGTTGTGTGCCCAGTGGCGCCCATTATGGTTAAACATGGGGTGTTTCCTTTCTGAGTGGAGAAGTTGCAGCTTCTCTTTCTCTGTACGTTTATTAGTATATACCCTTGTTTACTTTTTGTAAAATTAGTTGGGTTGGTTAGCTTTCATACGGAGCCGGAGGCCCATCAGCCACCCATAAATCAACCCACATCGCGCCCCGCTCACCACGAACAGCAGGCCACAAAATAGGCTCAGGCTTACCCATAAAATACGGCGTATCATCATCCACCAAACCCAAACCGGGAATACGCTTAGACCCGCCAGAAAGCGCATCCATCAACGGCTTGCTCGAAGCGGTCACATTATCGGTATCCCTGCGGCGCTTATCCGGCACGCGATAATTCATCTGCACTAAAAGGTACCGTTTGCCCTCCGGCATACTCAGCCCACGACCAAGAAGATGAAGCAACTCCTGAACCTCACGCTTCTTCGCCGCCCGGCCATACACCGCACCACGAGAAGCCGGGGCCGCATCATTCATAGACAAAGGCGGCTTAGTCCACGGCAGCTCAATACGCTTCCAGAACTCTAAATCATCTGGATACCGCATAATCATCGGTGGGTAGCCGCTCATGCCCCCACCTCAAACAATGCTGGCTGGACGGTAATGACGCGGTTCTTTTTAGCCGGGGCGCTGTGCCGCTTTCGGTCGATTGGTTTCCGCAGCCCACGATGTGCTGAGGTGATGTTGTTTTCCTTTTTCCAGCGCGTGTAGGCAGCACGGCAGTTCGTACAGAAGCCCCTCGCGTAGTGCTTCACATACCCTTCTGGGGTGATCGCCCGGTGCCATTGAACCATCGGCTCGTGGCAGTTACGGCAGTGGTCTGGGGCCTGATTGCGGTGCTCAACTCCACCTAGTTGGATTGCGTGCCCAGCAACCTGACTGAGCTTAACGGTGGTCTCGTAGTCCCCATAACACACTACCCCGCCTTGAATAACGTCGGAGGCTGGGAGTACTGAGCCGTCATTGAGGCTACTGCCAGATGTGAGGGCGTCTTGTGCGCATTGCTTTTTGATTGGGCAGTGCTCGCACATTTTGAGGGCGGCAGCTATAGCGTTAGGGCTAGCTGAGGTTGGGTTGATGAATGCAAGGTTTTTGGTTTTGTGGCAGGCAGCTCGGGTTAGCACGGTTGCTCCATGATGGTGTTTGTGGGGTTACCGTGCCTATTGTTATGCGTCCGCACCTGTGTACCAATTGACACCGCGCAGGTGTACGGAACGGCATTCTACCGAACAGGTTGGGGGTGCCCTCGGCTACCCCACCGCCAGAAGATTCTCCTGCAAGGCATCAATCAACTGAGACGCTTCCTTACGGCTGAGGTCATACTGCGCACCACCAGCATCAAGCGTGATAGTGGAGTACTCGTCGCCGGGCGTATCATCCATGAAGTTAGAAACCGTAATCGTTCCGGTAGGGGTGCTAATATGGGCCATGCTTCGCTCCTAATCATCGAACAGGGACACGAATGAGAATAGAACACCCTAGCGACATGCGCCGGGTGTTCTACCCCCACTAAAAAGTGTTTACGCCGCTCAGAACGGAGGTTCCTGTCCCCCTCCACCGAAACCACCGGTCTCGGACCGTGGCTGAGAACCCCACGGGTCATACTGCTGGCCGTTTTGTTGATTGCCCTGCTGGCCCCCACCCTGCGGGGAGGACTTACTAATCGCCACATCCTGGCCAATCAACGACGCACCCACATGATTCGCCAGCATCGTGAACACGGTTTGCTCGCCCTGGTCAGAGTTCCATAGTTCCGGTTTCAGGTCGCCGGTGGCGATGACCCTCATTCCCGTGGAAAATGTGTTGCAGGCGTGCTCCGCCTGCTTACCAAAGACAGTGACAGAGACCCATACGGTCGGCCCGTCAAAATACTCGCCATTACGGTCGCGCTGCCGCTCACTCCACGCCACATTGAGGCGCGTCATGGGCTTGCCTTGATTAGTCTGCTTTAGTTCTGGGGTCTTGCCCAGATTTCCTTGAATGGTTGTGTGTGCCATGTGTGTATCCTTTCTGAAATGGTGCGGCGGTCAACTCCCGCCTGGTTGGGGTTGCAGCCCCATAATGGTTTTTACCTGTCGCCTGCCAAGATGCGGGTTACTAACGGGGCGGAAATATCCAACCGGCGCGCCAAGGTAGTCGCCGGAACCCCAGCAACCTTAGCCCTGCGGAATGCCGCCGTCCGGCGCTTCTTCGCTTCAATGATCTGATTATGTAGCTCGACGATTTCCTGATGCGCGGCCACGGCTTCATCCTCAGCCCGCTGCTTCTTCGCCTGCAATTCCTGCTCACTCATGCTCATACCTCCTATCTTTTCACATCGGCAGTCGTGGGTATCTGTCTCCATGCGTTACGTATCCAGCGTTTTTCTATCTCCTCAATGCGTGATGTTCCTTTCTCAATGCGGGCGAGTAACTGGTGGCTCATGCCTACAATCTCGCCAACCGTCTTATAGTCGCCGTGGTATGCAACTAGTTCACGAATACGAGACTGGACTAGCGGGGTGGGCTGCTTCGCTGTGAGGCGGAGTCGGTTGCGCTCAGGCTCGTGCGATTCGTGCGGATCGTCAATATCCACCCACTCCATCGGCAACGCCCACGCCCGGTATTTAATGCTGGTCGTTACTGGCTTCACTGGCCTGCCGCTCAGCTTCTCGTAAGCGCTTTTAATAGCCTCAGCCGTGGCGGGGTAAACGCCCTCCTTGTTCCTAAAGGCGATGTTCTGAATGACGCTGATTGATACGCCGGACGCCTCAGCTATTTCCCTCGTTCTCACCCCGGCAGCGAGCAGGGCTTGAACCCTACGCCTAACCGGCCAGACTTCCTGCGCCGGTTCTTGTACCCTATCCATTTTGCTAAGCATGTCGTAGGTATCGCGTCTAAGTCCTTTTTCCTCTTGGTTGTTGAGGTGGCTTAGCGTGGATCGGTTAACGCCGGTTATTCTGGCTATTTCCGTGAGGGTGAAGCCACGGTCTATGATTTCTTGCAGGCGCTGGTGGGCTTGCGCGGCGGGTACTTTCTGCTTATGGATATTCAGGGCGGCTACGTGCTTATGGCAGTAGCCGTGTCCGGTGAGCTTGGGGACTCGTTTGCAGCCGGTTACCCTGCATTCTTGTTTCATCTCTAATTATCTCCGCGATTAGCTCAGCATGACCTCTTCTGGGCGGAGGCCAGCAGCCATTCGGTTGGCGTAGTCGAGGGCCATGTGCCATTGGGGGAAGCGCCGACCTTGGGGTTTCTCCCACCATTCCGCGTGGATGGGTATGGCGAACCACTGCCGCGCCCTATCCTCGCGGTCTTTGTAGACATACCAGAGGCTCATGCTTCCTCCCATTCCCCTACCCATCGGCGTGTGGACTCTCCTAGGGCGGGGATGTGAGCGTGCTCCCATTCCCCTGCTGGCGGCTGTCCGTCTGGTGCCCAGGCGCGGGGTAGGTCAAAGCGCGGGGCGAATGCTGCGAGTGGGGCTTCGATGGTGCAAGGTTCCTGGGGGTTGATGAATGTGCCCATTGGTGCGCCGGTTTCTTCGTCGTGGGCGATGCTTAATGTTGGTGTTCCCAGGTAGACGAATAGGTCGCCGTGTATGTCTTCGCACCACAAGCCTAGGCATTGTGCTCTTTCCTGTGGGGTCATGTCTGCGAGGGGTTTCATTCTTCCTCCGCGTATTGTGCTGCTGCGAGTAGGGCGTGGGCGACACCACGGGCTTCTTCGGGGGTGAGGTCGCCGGGTTCGATGCGCCGCACCTTGACTCTGCCGCCGGGTCGTGCCCATACGCTTGGGCCTGTGGGGCCGCAGGGTAGCCAGAGTTTTTCGTCAGGGGCGGAAATGTCTAGGTCGTTCGCCTCCGGCAGGTCTGGCGCGAGTAGTCCTGCTTGGTTGAGGTCTCCTGCGAGGTTTTGAGCGGCCCAGTCTGGGTTGCTATCCATCACGTTCTTATGCCGCTGCTGCCATGTGCGGATTACTTTTGCCGCCCGGTCTTGCTTACTCATCGTGGTCTCCTAGGATTTGGTTGATGGTGGTGTCTAGGGCGTCGAATACCCGCTGTGCGGTTGGACCGGTTGCGTGGATTTTTGCTGCGGCGCGTGCTTCTTCTTGGAGATTCGTTAGCTCGTTCCGCATGCGTAGGACCTCTTCCGCGAGTTCCGGGGCGAGGGCCGCGAGTTGTGGGTCGTGCTTCTTGTCTCCGGCCTCGAACTTGAAGCGCACCTGGTCTCCCCACCCCATGCGGTGGCCTTCAGCGTTGCCGACGATGATGTCGTAACCGTCGTCCTCTACGGTCCACGGGCCTGGGGTGGCTTTCTCTAGTAGGCACTTGAGGTGCATGGTGGTGAGGTCAGGCATCGTGTTCTCCTAATGCTTCTTTGATGTGCTCTACAACTTTCGCAGCAAGATTCTGCTCCATTGGGGTGCGGCGAGGGTCAGTGCTGACGTACCGCCAGATTTCGATAACGTCCTCCAACGCGTCTCTAAGGATGATCAGTTCACGGGCTAGTTCGGGGGCGAGTGTATAAAGACGGCTAACCTCCATCTCCTCCCTCACCCCATATATCTCTTCGTGTTTGCTGGGGTAATCGTGGTAAATACTGCTGGCGGCGGCACCCTTGTACGTCCACCGCACCTTGGGGAGTCTGCGCCGCTCCTCAGCCAGTAGGTGCTTTAGGTGGTCGATGCTCAAGTCAGTCATTGGTATTGCTCCCATTCATATCCGAAATCAGTTTTGGTGATTTCCAGTTTGCGGAGTAGCTCTTCTACTGTGCAGGTTTCGGCGCTCTCTAGGACGTTGGCGATCTTCCACATGTCTTGTTGGATATCATTTCCGTCCAAGGAGGAATACTCCCCTTGTGCTGCTTCTGCGTAGGCGTATAGCGCTTGGATTACTGCCTGTACATTTTCCTGCCTCATTCCTGTACCTCCGTGAGTGTGTAGCGCTTGCCAGTCGGGGTGAGTGTTTTCTCTTCTGCGGCCTGCCAAGTGGGTTCATTTTCTTTGGCGCGTGCAAAGCGTATAAACCCGGGGCAAGCGCTCCTTTCAAGCATGATGACCTTGCCGAATGTAGGGTGCTCTGCTTCTGCGAGGTAGTGCTTATCATCGTCCCATTCAACCTCGGCCATTGTGGGGCGCGGCTTGGGTGGGAGGGCAGCGATAATTTCGCTCTTCCATGCCAAGTAATTCTCCGTGTCGCCGCAGAAGTCGGCTGCGCTCAGCGCTACGTTCTTTAGTTCCTCTAGCGCTTCGTGCGCGTTGATGATTTGTTGGCGGGTGGGGTTAGGCATGGTTTGTGTCCTTTGCTTGGTCTGCTAGGTGGCGGGTTTCTGCTTCGACTTCTTCCCATGTCCAGACGTGTCCACGAAAGATGGGCGACACTAGATCGGCAAGCTCAGCTTCGGGGTGGTGTCCATCCCCAAAGTGATTGGTGTCGAAGCCGATTACGCGGCCTTCGTGGTAGGTGATTCCGCCGTGAACTTCGATGTCGGGGTGCACCTCGATCATGTCGGGGGAATTAAGCCATGGGTGGTTTTCTGGCAGTTCGATGTAGCCGTTGATGGTGAACGGACCCATCTGTGTCATGCAGTTGATGCCCTGGTGGGTGAAGTAGCGGGCGGTGTTGTTGGCGATGCAGTCAAAAAGGTTGGTCATTAGTTTTTCTCCTTGTTGGTGGTGTTGCCAGCGGTGGCGTCCGCTGGCTTAGGGGAGGCGCTTTACTGGTTTTCTCGTTGGGCGCGGATCTCGAGGATCAATTTGCTGGGTGGGTAAATGCTGTCGAACTCGTCGCTGACTCCGTCCCAGTAGTCCAGTTCGCCCAGTTCTGGCTGGTCACTCATGGCAGCGTTGAAAGCTGCTGGGTCTGCGGGGGTGTAGTAGCCCTCGTCCCATGCTGTGATGAAGTCGGGGCGGTCATCTTCCATTGGGGCGCTCATAAGTAGTCCGTGGGTGGTGTCGGGGCCGTCTTCGTGCCAGAGGGTGGCGATAACTTCGCAGTTGTGGTAGTTGTCTTCGCTGCGTGCTGCTTGGTCGAGGTGGAGGGCGCTGCTACAGGTATAAGCATCCATGTGTGTTTCCTTTCTTTTTGAGAAGTTGCAGCTTCTCTCTTTCGCTTACATTTATTATCATACACCAGTGTTTACAGTTTGTAAAATCATGGGGTGGACAATGGCTAAATATCTTCCACCACCCCCAACAAAGACCTCAAAGCAAACGCCGCCTGCAAAGGCACCACACCATTACCCAAAGCCTTAATCTGCTGAGTGCGAGTAAGACCGGGAACCCCAGTAACCCACCCCTCCGGCAAACCCATCATGAACTCAATGAACTCAGGATTAGTCGCCGCACGGGCCTCAGCAAACCGAGGATGCAAACACCTATCAGGGCTATCAATCACCAGTGGCGGAATATCACGGTTAAGAATGCAAGCCCACGCCAAACAGGCAGGGCCACTATCACCCCATCGAAGCCTTAGCTCATGGTCGATGTTGGTGGCATCGTTAAGCCCGGCCAGTGTGTCGAGCAGGTCGTTATCCCAGGTGATTTCCGGCGCTGGTCGGCGGGTGAATCTGCCCTCTTGCTGTCCGATGCTGTCGGGGTTGGTAGCAAGGATAAACAGCCGCTCCCGGTGGTGCGGGGCACCAACATCTGATGCTCGTACACATGCCCACCGTGCATTCCACCCGATGCTGGCAAGGTCTTCCAGCACTTCGGCGAGTCCCAATGTGAGGTGGCCTCGGACGTTTTCAAAGAATGCGAATCTTGGTCGAAGATGCTTAATTGCGTCGAACACATAGGGCCAAAGGTGCCTTTCATCGTTGGTTCCTTTACGGTGCCCGGCCTGAGAGAATGGTTGGCACGGCTACGGATAGCCAGCGGTAAGAATGTCGATTGGCTGGCTATCTCGAACCTCCTCCCAGTCCACGCGGGTTACGTCACCCAAGTTGGGAACCTGCGGGTAGTGATGGTGGAGGATGCGGGCCGGGGCGGGGTCAATCTCCGCAAACCACACGGGGGCCGCGTCAAGTACCTGCATAACCCCCATTTCTAAGCCGGAATAGCCCGCAAACATGCCGCCTATTCTCACTTGACCTCACACCACCAATCAGTGTGAGTGCTCTTCGTGGAGGGGTTGTAGTGGCGCGATTCGCGGTATTCAGTGCCAGGGCCGCAATGCTCACTGTTATCGTCGTGAGAATCTATGACGTAGAACATCGTGGCGATGCAACCGATGAAAGATGCGACACCCACTAGGAGAATAATTACTCCACCCGTCCAACTATCGTGCAATACATCGAAACCGAACATGCAAATGAAAACGCTTATCGTAAACCATGCCATGAACGCTACCGTTGCGGCTGCCATGATGATGTATTCCATGTCTAGCTCCCTGCGATTAGTTTCAGCGCCCACAGGAGCGCATAAACCGGGTGGTTAGGGTCTGCTACTCCACCGTCTGGGGTGTAGGCGGTGGAGAGAATATCAATCAGTGCGTTAAGCAACGTTCTCCCCCTCCTCCATGGTGTATGGGTTCAGGTCGATAACGTCCGCATATTCGGCAGAATCTTCCATCTGGTCGAGGAGGCGCGCCCAGCAGAAGCCGGATAGGTAGAACGTGGCCGCCCCGGCCAGTACACCAGCCCACGGGGCCAGGAGAGTCCAGAACTGGCCCCCTACAAGCACGGGCAGACCAATGAGGGTGATTGCTGCGGTGAAGTAAAAAATGAGGTTGTCGAGGATTGGGGTATCCACGGTGTTTCCTTTCTGAGGTGATTGCCACTTGCAGGTGGCGTTGATTATGGGTTTATGCGGATTGTGGTCGGTGATTCATGTTGAGGGCGGTGCGGAATGCGTCAGCGGCTTTCGCAACATCGTCTAGCTCGTTTAGGTACTCCTCTAGGCTTGTAATGCTTCGGATTGGGCTAGATTCAAAGACGGTGACAGTGACTTCCCACTCGTTGGTGGAGCGGTTGAGCTTCGGTTCGATTAGCGCGGGGGCCGTCACGCCGCTTTCATATTCGATGCTGGCGGTAGTGCCCTGCACCTCCATTTTGTAAGCGGTGGCCTCGTCGATGTAGGTGGTGGCGGTGATTAGTCCCATTTTGTTTTCCTTTCTGAGGTGAGCGCCACTTGCAGGTGGCAGTGTGTGGGCGTGATTAGTGGAATGCGCCCCCCTCCACTCCCGTTAGGCCGGAACCATGAAGTCAACCGCAGTGTCTACCCAGTCGATTACCTCAACGGTGTTCTCGGTGCTCATCTTGATGATGCGCTCGAACGTTGCCTTGTTTGCGGTGGTGTACCCCTCGATGATTTGCACCTTGGTGACGTAGACGCCGTTTCCGAGGTGTGCGCTGCGTCCGTTTGCGGAGAGGGTGGTGGTGTTGTTGTTCTCGGTGATGCGGTAGGTGACGTAGTAGGTGGTGGAGTTCATGATGGTTTCCTTTCTGCTTGGGGTTGCAGCCCCTTGCTCTCTTGCTTACGTTTATTAGTATATACCCTTGGAGCGTGTCAAGTTGTTTGTGTGTGGGGCTGGGTTTATAGGTATTTGTCGAAGCGGTCGGGGTAGGCCACGGCCATT
>NZ_JBBMGI010000011.1:0-100389 GCF_037908445.1 Corynebacterium sp. KPL2825
CGTCTTGTCACAGTAGTCATTCTGGCTTATCTCCTTATGCAGGTTGGAAACCCACACACAAACCATCAGACACTCTCTACCCTTGTTTACTTTTTGTAAAATTGTGGGTTGAGGTGAGCACAAACTCACCCAACCAACTACCCCCGCGCAGCCCTCAACCGGCCAGCAATAGCCCGAATATCCTCCACACTCGGCTGAGAAACCGGAGCCTCAACCTCCAACGGCCTATACCCCCGCACTCGGCCAAAAGTCCCCTCAGCCAACTGCCTATCACGCTCCACACGCAAACGCTCACGATGTGCTGCCAACTCACGCTTCTTAACCGGATCGTGCTCCCAACGCTCAATCACCAGCTTCGCCGCCCGCTTCATCTCACGAGGAGTCACCATACGGTCACCCACTAGATCCGTAGCCCACAACTTCACGGCCTCGGGCCATACCTCAGTCGGGAACGGCATACCCTCCAAGACGCTCGCCCACGCGTCCACTGCCTCAACCGATGGCGGTGGGAACCTATCAGGGGCCAGGCGCTTGCCGTATTGCAGCACGTTTGCCGCAAGCTCCCGCGCCTCCTCACGCGACTTGATGCGAGTTACCACGGCAGCTCACCTCGCGACTCCCAACCGAACGGCGGGGTAGTATTCCGCTGCCTATCCTCATGGAGGAGGTCTACAAAATCTTTCTTCTGCTGCGCAGCCGGAGCCTGCTGGCTACGAATATCCTCCACCGTGATTTCCTCATCATCCCACGATTCCGCATTCAACCACGTTGCCGGGTAAGGCATCTTATCTTTCGGCCTGTTCTCAACCGCCCAGGAGCGCTTAGAGCGGTCTAACCCAGCCTTGAGGACATCTACCTCCACACCGTTCTTACGAGCCTTGATAAAGGCTTTACGCGCCGCGCCCTTACCAGTCTTACGAGGATAATCCGTGTACCAATCGTCGAACTCAGACTCGTGCGTGGATTGCTGAGATGCGCGCTTGTCTTGCGAAGTAAACACGTCTTCACCTCGTTCAGAGCGCTCAGGGGCATATATATCTAGTTCACTTGGATCTAGTTCTATTGGATCTAGTTCTGTATGCTCTCTCGAGGTATACTCCCTCCCTCTAGAGTGGTAAGGGGTAGTGCTCTCACGAGGTACACCCCCTACTTCCTGAGTGGTAGGGGTATACCTCATGTCTAGTAGACGGTATCCATTCGACGTTTGCTCGGGGTACTCCTCCGAACGCTCGTAGGATATTTCCCCCTCCTCGTTCTTAAATCGGGGGAATGTTTGCAGCACGCCAATCTCTTTCAGCCTCGTGATGTACTGGTCAACCGGCGTAGCGGATTTATACCCTAGGTGGCGCGCCAGCGTGCGGCGGGACGGGTGCGCCAGCTTAGTGCGATGATTGGCGTATTTTTTCAGCCACGCGTACAAGGCTAAGGCGCGGGAGTCCCCATCCAGCGCCTCCATGACCTCAAAAGGAAGCATGACGAACTGGCGGGTTTCATCGTAAATATCGGCAGCCATTATGGTCGCACCTCCGTCCGGGTGGTGGTGCCGTCCTCGTTGAGGAGCACCCACACGCCACGTACGCACATCGGCACCTCAGCAGGGTTCGGGTGGTGCGAGTGAACAATCAGCCCGCGCTCGCGGCCCGCCTGCGGCGACTCATGAGTGATGTGGTGGTGGCATGCGTGGCAAAGCGCCGCCCCATTGCTCACAACATCATTCCCCCGCTGGCGACGCTGCCTGTGGTGCCATTCCTCCGGGGCGCCAGTACAGCCCTTTAGACCGGCCTCACAGCGGCCCCGCGCCCTATCCATGACCAGCATGTAAACCTGCTGCGGCATTGCACCTCCCCTACGTGGGCGACGCTTCATAGGGGTGCGTTTAAGTGGTGTTCGCTTCACCATGTTTCCTTTCTGTGTCACTCCCCAACCTGTGCGCTTGCAGGCACACAGTGGGTACAAGAATTTGAGTATAAGGGACGTTGAGGGCATTAAAAATAGCCCCACCCGGCTTGCGGGCAGGGCCACCCTCAGAAAAGCGCTAGGCGCTAAGCCGCCTCAGTATTCTGTTCCTCGACCACTTCACCATCAAGAACGGTCTGAACATTCTGCTGAGCCTGAGCGCGCTGCAAACGCTGTAGGGTTTCCTGCGCCATGCTGACTAGCTGGCCGTCGCCCTTTTGCTGGTAGTAGCGCAGCGCGGAGTTGAGCTTATCCACATCGTGGTTCTTCTCAGCATCCATCAGGCCCTGCGCCTGCTTAGATACGTACCCCTTACGCGCTGCGGCCTGCTGCTGGGGGTTAGTCTGCTGCGGGTACTGATTACCCGGCTGGGACGAACCCCGCTCAAAATAGGACTCATCCGGATCGGGTTCCTGAGTAGGCAGCGCCAGAGTCTGAATGTAGGCGGTACGCAACGCCACGGAATGCGCCTTGGCGGTCGCCTTGTCCGACATGTCGAAAGCCTCGCCCCACGTCACGGTGCGCAGGCCCTCGTCTACCGGGTGGCCCGCCAGCAGCCACACAACTTCCAACTCCAACAGAACGTGAGTCATGTTGCCGCCGTTCTTACGCGGAACCACATCCTTGATGTGCTGAAGTGCGCGGGGAGCCGCCACCACACCATGTTTGCGTAGAATGGGGCCGCAGGCGTTCAGCACGCCGTCAATACCACGGAAGTTGAAATTCTGGGCGTTATTGCGTCCGTCCTTACCCACGGCAGGCAAATCCACCATGATGGCGTTGAGCGCGGTAATAATATCTGGGTGCTTGGTTGTTTCGGTAGCCATTACTGTTCCTCCATGATCTTTTCGAGATATGCGTCTGATATTTCCTGGTAGCGAGGTTTATCCTCGGGGTGGCGTTTCACCCATGAAGTGGTGCGGCGGCATGTTCTACATGCTCTGCGGCGATTGTCTGGGCCAAACATGATGAGGTTTGCCCCGGTGTATGGATGCCCATATTTGCAGTGCGTTTTACGGGTTTGCCAATGAGTTTTCTGGTTCGCAGCGTCGTACATGTTGTCGCTGCGCGTGCCGTAGTAGAGGTTTGAAGGCTGGTTGTTAGCCGGGTTCCCGTCCTTGTGGCAGATTTCCTTGTTTTCTGGGTAGGGGCCAAGAAATGCCAGGGCCACTACTTGGTGAACGAGGGACGGGATTGTCTTTCCATCTTTTCGGAGGTCAATTCTCAGGTGACCAGAGGGCATAACCGTTCCTTTTAGTACACGGCCCTTTAAGTGGTATACGCGTCCGTCTGACCTTAAAATACTTCGGTCAACCGACCGTATATAGCCCGCGTCGCTAGCCTCATACAATCCCTCAAAGCCGGGGACTGGTATCCACTCACTCATGGTTTATTTTCCGTCTGTGATTTCAGCAAGAGAGTTAGATGCGCTGGTGATCATGTGCTCAATAGCAGCCTTAGCCACCTCGTCCGTGCCCTTGCGGATAGCCATGCGGGAAGCTGAGCTGTCCTTGATTTCCCAGCCGGGAGCAAGGTCGCCGTTAATCTGCCACTCCTTTAGCACGTGGTCTGCGAGGTGCTTTTCATCTTCTCGGGAAATACCGGAGTCCAGCAGGTCGGGGCGGGTCTCAAAAAGCAGGTCAATGATTTCTTGGTGGCGCGGATCGTCTGGGGCGGGTAGCGCGTCGATGATTTCCAGCCCGTGATCGTCTGCCATTGCTAGGAGTACCGAGTGGTCGGTGCAGACTGCTTTCTTATTAGGCTGGCTCATGGACGCGGTGCCCAGCTTCACACCCTGGTTGTTAGTGACGGTGCGCTTATCGCCGGGGGCGAGCTGCTTTTCCAGCTCCCGCTTCTCTTCCTTGTGCATCTCGTACAGCTTGCCGAGTACAGCGGATTGGAGTACTACACGCTGGGCGAGGTCAAGACCATTCGCTTTAACGTGGTCGGGGGTGTTATCCTGAGTGTGCATCAGGTTTTCAGTTTCCTTTCTGACTGGTGCAAGCCTCCACATTTATGGTGTTGCAGCGCCGTGGGGGCTTTTCTTATGCGCTTAGGCTGCGGCGGCTAGTGCCTGCTCCGTCTCGATGAATGTGTCGAGGTCGCGGCGGGTAAACAGTAGCTTGCGTCCGGGGCGGGACGCTTTAATTAGTCGGTTTTCGTTGGCGGGGCGGTTCATGTACGAGTACACGGTAGTGCGGCTAATTCCTCCGAGGTATTGCTGCGCTTCTTTGATGTCTAGCAGTCCCTCGGGGTGGCCTTTGATGTAGATAGCCAAGGGGTTTTCCTTTCTGACTGGTGGTTCGCCTTGCAGGGCGGGGCTATTCCTTAACCCTGTACTAAACTGTACTATACGGTACTCCGGTTTGTAAAATCCCCCGCCCCGCAACGAACTTGATAATCTAAGCCCATGACAACCCCCGACCAATGGCTCCCCGGCCAACTCCTCCAACAAGCGCGAGAATACAACGGCCTATCGAAAGCAGAAGCCGCCCGCCGCTCCGGCCTATCCGAATCCTGGTGGAGACGATTAGAAACCGGAATCAACATCCGCAACGGACAAAAAATCAGAGTCACCGCCACCCCAGAAGCACTAGCCAAAGCAGCCCAAGGCGTAAACCTACCCGTCAACCAAATATTCGAAGCCGCAGGACTAGAAACCACAACCCCCACCAACCTCAGCGACGAAATCACCACCGAAGCCAAACGCCTCCCACCCCGCCTACAACGAGAAGCCTTAGCCTTTATCCGAGGCCTCACTGTAGCCGCTAGGCAAACCGAGGAATGAAGAATAATCACTCAAAGCCCGCTGAGCCTGCGCCGCATTCACATGCACATAATTAAACGTGGTATCCACCTTAGAATGCCCAAGAATCGACGCGATAACCTCCGGCCCTACACCACACTCACGCAAAAGTGACGCAGCCGTATGGCGAGCTGTATGCAGGTCAACAATCGGCAATCCAGCATCCCGCAAAGCCGCCTTCCACCTGATAAGCGCCCGCTCAGGACGAATAGGCAACCTTTTCTCAGACACCCACACCAGCCCCCACTCATTACTAGGCGTGGCTGCAATATGCCGCCTCAGAACCTCGTCAAGCGGAGACGGAACAGGAACAATACGACGCGATTTAAACGTCTTAGGGCGAGCCAAAATCATCGACCCATTCAGCTCCTCCCACTCGTACCCTGGCGGCACCGCATGACGTTTAATCGGACACCACCGGGCGCCCGCCCCACCGCCACACTTGCAACCCCGACCATGCTCCCACGGCACACTGGAAGCAGCCCACGAAAGATCAATCTGAGCCATACCAGAAACGAGCGACACCCGATCGCGGGTGAGGCCTAATAGCTCACCTTTTCGAGGACCAAGGAAGAGATACGCCGCCCATAATGAAGCCAGCGGGTCGCCATTTTGTGAGGAGTGAAGAATGAGGTGCCGCGCCTGGTCGACACTCAAGGCGGTGCGGGGTCGGGATACGGCACGGGGCCTATCAACACGCGAGCACGGGTTAACCTCAATGAGTCCCCGGCGTACCGCATCGGCCATGCAGGTTGAGAAAGTGGAGTGGATTATCTGCACGGTTCGGTCTGAGCATCCAGAATTGCGCACAGATTGGTCTAACTCCCTCACTTCATCGGCCCCTACATCTTTCAGTGCGTACTGGCCGAGGGTGGGAATAATGTAGTTCCGGCAGTGACCTTTAACGTTTCTTAGTGAGTTGGGGGAGTACTTTTCAACCGCTGTGGAGGATAGCCAGCGGGTGACAAAGGTTTCCACGGTCATTTTTTGGGGTGCGGACGCGCCCTGTTTTAGTTGTAGATACAACTCATTGCGGCGGCGAACGCACTCCACTTCTGTCTTAGCTGAGACGGTGCGACGCACCTGGCGACCTTTACCGTCCCAGCCGATGGTGATAGCAGCGCGCCAGCGCCCATTTTTGGTTTGGTAGATGGAGCCGAGTTTCAGGTCTTTTACTGGTTTCATGGTTGTGTAGCTGACTTGGTAGCTGTGTGGTGGTAGCTGTATTGGTAGCTGCCACCCTGTACTGGTTCGGACACCATAGTACAGTTTGTGAGCTGCCAAGAAAATACCCACCGCCAGAAACCGACCCTGTACTGGTACAGTCCAATAACCGACTATCAAATTCCCAAGCTGCTAGCGCGGGTTCGATTCCCGTCGTCGGCTCCAATTTTCGGGGGGAATTTTCTTGCTAGTCTGTGGCGCTTAACCACTGGGCAAGTTCTTTTTGTGCCCGCTCTACCCCTCCTGGATAGTGCGCCTCTAGTTCTGCGGCGGCCGGCTTCAAGAATCTCTCCACAAGCTCGGCCATATCACGCTGAGGCACGGTGCCACGGATATTATCCAGCGGGGCACGGAACGTCACTCCCAGGTCAGTCCGGAGCTGATATCCGCGCCAATCTTCGCTGTAAACGCGCAGCTCTGCCCCGCGCAGGTTCGATTCGATAACCACATTGCCAAAGATGAGCGTTGTCAGAGTTCTCTCTTCCATGGCTCCGAGCCTACTAGCCGCAGCGGACGATGGGCTGCGGGTCGTAGACCGTGGTGGTGGTCTCGCGGGAGAGCTCTTTGCCGCCGAGGTCCTTGATGATGCGGGTATCAGACGTCGTAAAGCCTGGCGCACCAGAGGAAGGCGAGCAGTCGCTGCCTGGCACAGACATCGGCTGTGGGTCGGTATTGGCCCAGCGGCCATTGTTCACAGACTCAACGTCAACGGTCTTGGTGCCCTTCAAACGCACGGTAATCTTGCCGCCCCCGAAGTCGGTCTCAATGCGGACCGGGGTGTTGAAGGTATTGGTGAACTGCAGGTCGATGGCGCCTTCGTAAACGGTGGCCTCGCGGCCGGCGGGGTAGCGCGAAATATAGTACGAGTGCGGGGTGTGGGCGGTATCTTCCATGCCCGCAAAGTAGGCAGCGTTGTACAAGGTAGTGGCGAATTGGGAGATGCCACCGCCGACGGCGGAACCGGAGTGGCCATCAATAATGATGCCGGATTCCACATAGCCCTGGGCAGTGCCGCGGGGGCCGGTGTAGCCATTGAGGGAGAAGGTCTCGCCGGGGTTGACTACAGCGCCGTTGACCTCTTGGGCCACCAGCTCGATGTTCTTGCCCGAGGCAGCGGAATAGCCCTCGGTTGTGAACTCGCCAACGGTATCGTTAAAGGTCGCCTTCTTGGCGTCTTCGGTGGTGAACTCGGCAGGGTCCGGCTTATAAGTAGCGTCCCACTCGCGGTCGTCACCGGTCACACGCTTGTCAAAGTCCTTCATGGTCGGCTCCCAGTCGATGATTTCGCCATCTTCGGACGGGGTGACCTGCTTGTCGTTGCCGTTGAAGGAAATCTTGGCATTCACACCGGGCACATCGGCGCCCTCAGAGCGCTCCGCCAACAGCTCCTGCGCGCGGTTGGTATCCACGGCGAGCTTGAGCTTGCCGTCCTTCTTTTCAATGCTGGTGAATTGGGAGATTTCCGGCTTATTCAGGGTAGCCGTGACATTATTTTTAGCCTTCAAGGTAATCGGATTATCCAGCGCCTTAGCGGCGTCGCCGGTGCGCATGGCCTCGATGGCCGCATCATTGATGGCCGGTTCTACCTCTTCTGGGTCCACGTCCACGCCCTCGGAATCGAGCCAGTTTTCTGTGACCGCGTTGTGCAAGGAGCCGGCATCCACGGTTTGGCCAAGCTTCGGGTCGGTGACCTTGAGCTCGCCGTTGTTAAGCTCCAACATGCCATCGACAGGGTGGGTGGAAAGGTTTTTCTTCACCCGCTCCAAGGCAGGCTGCAGCTGGGCTTCATCTACGTTGGTCTCTACCGGAATATCCCGGGTGGAACGGAAGAAGCTATACAGGCGGGTGAAAGGGTTGAGGGAAGGCTCCTTAATATTGTCCACGGCCCGCTGGTTATCCAGGGCAAGGCCCGATTCGGAAGGGACGAGTTCTGTGTGAAGGTCACCGGAGGTGACGGAAACGGGTTCGGTCTCTACGCCCGCAAGCTCATCTTCGAGCTTCTCCACGGCGGCAGTGCGATCCATGGCGGAGATGTCCACGCCGTTGACGGAAACGGCGCGCGGAATCTTGTCCTGGTTTGCCGCGACATCCCAGGCATAAGCAATACCCGCGATCAGGACAAGGCCGACAAATACACCGAGCGCGATGAGCCAGCCTTTAGCACCGTTTTTTCCTTCTGCCTTTTTCACGCCTTAAAGGTTAACGGTTTTAGTGGTATTTTTCCTAGTCCTGTGCGGCCTCGGCTGCAACGTCGGCCGGTGGAACGCTGACATGGCGGGCCGCATCCTCGAGACGCTCGCGCGGCAGGCGCCCCTCGTCCACGGCACCGACAACGGCATCGATTACCGCATTGATATCGCCCTCGGTGGACCACAGGGGCATATCGGCACCGGCATTGAGGGAGGTCACGACGGCGTCGGCGAGCGGGAGCGAATCCGCAATCGCCTTCATGCCACCGATGTCATCGGTATAAATAGGGCCGTCGTACTGCAGGGTCTCGCGAGCCAAGCCATAAGCCTCCGGCAGCATAGAAGCAGGAGTCTGGCCATCGCCCAAACCGGGCACGGCGAGGTGGCCCATCATGAGCGCGGCATTCGGCGCTTGAGGGAGGGCGGTTTTAAAAGAAATGAACTCGTGTCCCTCCAGCTCTTCCAGCGGCGGGGTAACGGCCTCGGCCAGGTGGGTATCGCCAGAAGCACGGCCGTGTCCCGGGAAATGCTTGAATACGGCCTTGACCCCAGCGGAATCCAACCCGCGGGCAAAGGCGGCGCCGTATTCACCCGCCTGTGCTGGATCGGTGGAAAAGGACCGATCGCCCACCACCTCTAGGCCATTGCCATCGACGTCGAGCACCGGCGCAAAGTCCACGTTGATGCCATGAGCCTTGAGGCTCGTGCCAATCTCGTGGGCCAGCTGTTCCACCTCTTGCGGGGAACGCTCGGCTGCCATTTGTTGCGGTGCGGGATAATCGCCCAAGATCTCTGAGAAACGCTGCACCCGCCCGCCTTCAAAATCGATGGAGACTTCAAAGTCGCGGCCTACCTCTTGGCGCAGGGCATTAATATCGCGGCCCTCTTCCTGCAGCAGGTTGGGATCCGCCCAGCTGGGAATAAAGATTCCGCCCACGCCAGCATCCAGTTTGGCCTTAGCATCGTCGTAATTGGTGACCGGGGGCATCAACACAGAGGCGGCCATGGCGCGGATGTCCTGCTGCGGGGCTGCTTCCTGCGAAGTCTCTTCTTGCGTCTCTTGCGTCGCGGCCGGTGAGCTCGATGCCGCTGGGGTGGTGGAGTCCTGACTCTCGGCGTCCTCCTGAGGGGAGGTAGAGCAGGCGCCCAAGGCCGTCACGAGGGCAAGGCTGGCGAGAATGCGCGGAGTTTTCATGCCTTCCAGTGTGCAATATTCCTCGCCTTCTGTCTGAAACGGTGGGTAGACTAGCCACATGAGTAACGGCGAGACAATGCTAATTGCCTACGATGGCACCGAACGAGCCGGCCGCGCCCTCGAGCACGCGGCCCAGCTGCTGCGGCCCACCACGGTGGAAATCCTCACCGCTTGGGAACCCGTAGCCCGGCAGACCGCCCGCGCCGTCAGCCGCACTGGAATGCACCAGTCCACCGTCTCCCCGGACGGCGTCGAAGAGGATCCGGCCTACGAGGAAGCGTTGAAAATCTGCCGCCAGGGCATCGAACTAGCCGAAAGCCTGGGCTTGGCTGGCCGCGCCCACTTGGTGGAATCCGCCACCACTATTTCCTCCGCCATCATTGATGCAGCACACGAGCTGGACGTGGATGTCATCGTGACCGGCACCCGCGCCCTGACAGGTTTCCGCGCCTGGTGGACCAACTCCACCGCCGATCAGATTGTGCGCAATGCCGGCCTTCCCGTCTTCATCGTGCCGCAGGAAAACGAAGATGACGCGGACAATGATGAGGCAGAATACTTCTAAATAGCTGCTAGTATTTTTAGCCATGGCTCTGGAAACCGATTCTTTGAACAAGCGCACCCTTGGCCCCGCCATCGGTAGCGCTGTTGTGGGCATCGCGCTCGGCGTCATCACCATCATCGGCATCGCGCAGTTCTCCGGCACTGATACCGTGCCGGAAGGCAATGCGGTTTCTGCTTCCGATGCGGTTTTGGGCGGCCCTGAGTACGGATCCCGCAACTAGGTGTGCGTACCCTCCGCGGGCGGCTTGCCCGCCCCTACCCGCTGGGGATCTTTGCCCTAGCGCTCATCCTCCTCGTGCAGCCGTGGGGGCTGACAGCTGCCGATACCAAGCATGATCTGGCCGCCAATCCGCTGCATTTTCTCCGCGGGGCACTGAGCGCCTATACGGATACCTTTACCCTGGGACAACTACAAAATCAGGCCTATGGCTATCTTTTTCCCCAAGGGCCCTTCTTCGTTTTGACCCAGCCACTGCCCGATTGGCTGGCCCAGCGCCTGTGGTGGCTGGTGGTCTTAAGCGTTGGCTTCATCGGCTTTCATAAGCTCGCCTGCAAGGTAGGCCTGCGCGGCGGGTGGGTCTGGGTGGCGGCGATGCTCTACGCGCTTTCCCCTCGCGCGCTTTCTACCCTGACCGCCATTTCTTCCGAGACCTGGCCGGTCATGCTCGCCCCCTGGGTCATCCTGCCCTTCCTCAATGCCAAGCTCACGTGGCGCGACGCCGCCGCAGCCACCATCCCCGTAGCGCTCATGGGTGCGGTCAATGCCACCGCCACCATCGCCGCCTGCACCCCGGCCGCGGTAATTGTGCTTTACCGCCGCGCATTCAAACCCGGCGCGGCCTGGATCCTAGGGTGCCTGGCGGTATCGGCGTGGTGGATCGGCCCGCTTATCGTACTTGGCCGCTACGCCCCGCCGTTTACGGAATTCATCGAATCCGCTCGCGTGACCACGCGCTGGCTCAACCTGCCAGAAATCCTGCGCGGGACCACGAGCTGGACACCGTTTGTAGATACCGAGCGCGTGGCGGGCAATGCGCTGGCTACCGAATCCTTCTTCGTGCTGGTCACCATGGGCATCGCGGCCGTGGGCATCTACGGGCTCACCAAACTGCCGCGTGTGTGGGCCGTTGTCCTAGTGGTGGGCATCGCGGTGCTGGGCTGCCAGGCGGGGTGGTACCTCGATGCTCTCGATGGCCCGCTGGCCGCGCTGCGCAACCTGCATAAGTTTGACCCGCTGGTGCGCCTCCCACTGCTTTTGGGTGTCGCACGCGCCTGCGCACAGCTGCCGCTACCGCACAGCTTGCGGCCTACCAAGAAGCAGACGGTAGGCGCGCTCACGTTACTACTGTGCATCGCGGTCATCTCCCCGGCATGGTCGCAGCGCTTGCTGCCGCTGGGGGCGTATAAGGAGGTTCCCTCCTACTGGCACGAGGCCACGGACTTTATCAATACCCATGCCGCCGATACCCGCACCCTTATCTATCCGGAGGCGTCTTTTGCCCGGCAGACCTGGGGGTGGACGCGCGATGAGCCGGCCCAGCCGCTGCTCGATGTCCCTTGGGCCGTGCGCGATGCCATTCCGCTCGTGCCACCAGAGGCTATCCGTGGGCTCGACGGTGTGATGGCCGCGCTCAAGGAAGATCCGGCCACCGGTGTGCGCTCCCTTCAGCGCCTGGGCATCGGCGCGGTCATGGTGCGCCACGATCTCTTCACCGGTGAGGACGAGGCCCTGGCCAGTAAATTTGGCGGCGAGGTCCACCGCTTCGGCGAGGTCGATGTCATCTTGCTCAACCACGCCGGCATGTCCTTAGGGCCCACAGACCCAGTCCGCGTGGCCGGCGGCGGGGAAGCCTTGGCGCTTCTCGACGCCCACTGTGGCCCCACCACCCGCCAGCTCGTCGATCGCGACGCCGATATCGTCACCGATACCCCGACGCTTTCGGACCGCAACTATGGCACCCTCGACGGCCCTATCTCCGCACCCCTGGGTGCAGACGACCCCAGCCACGTAAATAACCGCCTGCGCGATTATCCTTCCGCGGGGCCTCTTAGCCAGGTCGAGACTCACGGCGGTTCCGTGGCGGTTTCTTCCTCTGCGGCCGATGCCACGGCCTTCGGTGGCGCCCAACCAAAAAAGTCTGCGACGGCCGCGGTGGACGGGGAGAACTCCACCGCCTGGTGGCCCGCGCCGGGCGATGACTCCGGGTGGATTGAGCTGCGCGGTCATTTCACCCAACCGCGCCTAAAGCTCATGGCCACCAGCGCCACTACGGTTACGGTGCGCTCCGGCAGCGCCGCAGTAGACGTGGACTTACAGCCCTTCCGCTCGCAGGAGGTACGCGTACCTGGCGGCGATACCGAGGCCATTCGCGTGGAGCTGTCTCACCGCACCGGCATCGCGGAACTAGGGGTAGAGGGCCAGCCGGTCGAGCGCGTAGTGACCGTGCCGGATACCTCCCCCGATGTGCACCAATTCTTCTTCCAGCAGATGCTGCAAGATACCGGTGTGCTCATCCGCGATTTCACCGCGCCGCGCCCCATGCGGGTAAAGGTGGATTCCACCAAGCCCGTGCTTATCGACGCCCACCGCTACTCCCCCGGCGATTCCCTCACCCTGAGCCCCGGCACGCACCGCGTGCGCACCACTGGACCGTGGGTGAGCCTTCGCGAGGTGGGCTGGCGCCCGCCGGAGCCCTCGAAGCCCACTGGATACTCGATTAAAGCCAGCGAGGAAGACCGTCTCTTGGTCACCGGACGCGCCTTTAATAAGGGCCTGCGCGGTTATTTGGACAATGAAGAGCTCACCCCGCGCGAGATCGACGCCGCCACCCAGGCTTTTGTCATTCCGGCCGGCCGTTCCGGCGACTTCCATATGTCCTTCACCGCCCAGCCGGTTTATCGCGCCACCCTCCTCTTGGGCGGCTCCTTGGGATTGCTGACGCTCGGCCTGTGCCTCCTGGCGGCCGCGCGCCACCCGTCCCAGCCCGCCTGGCACGCACCGCGTGGGGGCGCTGCCTCAGCCGCCGTGGCACTTGGTGCACTGGCCCTTACCGGCTGGCCGGCCGCAGTGGCGGCCGTGGCCGCGTGGTTGGTAGTGCGCTGGACCACCATCCCGCGCGGCTATCTCGCCCCCGGCGTAGTCGCTGCGGCTGGAGCCATCCTCGCCCGCGCGCCGTGGACGTCTGGTTCCTATGCGGGTGATTCGCTCTTGCTTAGCTGCTTGTGTGCCGCGGGCGTGGCCTGTCTTTTCGCCGCCGACCGAGGAGAAGATCCCGGCCGGGACGCTCGATGAGCGTATAACTAGCGGCCGAAACCACCACGGTGCCCACCACAGTCACGGCCAGAATGACCCAAAAGTCCAGGGGTTTCCCGCTAAAAAGCGGCACCCCGGTAAGGGGAAAGACCAGGCCCAAGATGGCCACATGCCACAAGAAAATGGAATAGGACCATGTACCCAGTGCCTGCATGAGTGGGCTGGTCAGCCAAGATTTCTCCCGCGGGGCTAGAGCCACCGGTACCACCACGACTGCGGCAAAGGCCGCGCCCGCCATGATGCGGCGAGAAAATTCCGCGGGTTCGGGATGGATAAGCCCCTGCGGCCCAAACCACTCGCGACTGGCAACCCACAGCACCACCGCCGCCGCGAGCCACCACGCCCAGCGCGGCCGCAGCACGCGCTGCACTCGCCGACTGATGCCGGCCTCTTCGCATTCGGCGGCCAGCATTCCCACGGCAAACCACGAGGCATACGCCGGCGGCCAGATCTGCGAGTTGACCTGGTCCTTGGCGTAATCGGCTACAAAGGGCACGAATCCCCACGCCCAGCTGAGCACTCCTGCCAAGACAATGGCGGCAATGCGCCAGCGCCGCGGCAGCGTTCCAAGCAGCCACACCAGCACAGGCAAGAAGAGATAAAAGAAGAATTCCACGCACAGCGACCACAGATGGGTAAGACCTGGGGCCAACCCGTCGACCACATAAATTTGCGTGGAAGTAAGATTGCTCAGCAGTTGGGTGAGGGTGAGTGAGTGGGCGTCGGGAAGCAGGAGCATCACCGCCACCACGCAGGCATAATAGGCCGGTAAAAGACGTGCCACGCGCGAGCGCGCAAAGCCGGCTAAGCTGTGCAAGCCACGGCGGCGCCACAGCAGGAAGGCGCTGAGGGCAAAGAAAACGGCGACGAAAAAATCGAAGCGCCCAGCAAACCCCCACCCAGTTCCGGTCTGAAAAGACACGTGGGTGACAATGATTCCAAGGGAGGCGACCGCGCGTAGACCGTCTAGCTCCGGCAGATGCTGGGGTACGCTTTTCACAGATGCCTGCGGCTGCACGCTTGCTCCTAACCCCGGATCGATCTGAAACTGATTGGACATATTACTGCAATGAAACGCTACCTTTGGCCACGCTCGCCACTGGCGTGGGTTGTCATTGCCGCCGTCATTTTCTTAGTGCTGGGCACTGTGGTGCCACCGCTATATAACAATCAGACCCGACCCCTCGCCTTCGACCAAAACATCAACACTGTCACTGCACCGTCCGCCGGCGTGTGGATGGATGCGCCCGCTTTTATCGGCAGCGCCAAGGCCACAGGCGATAGCAAGAATCCGCAGTGCCAGGAAAAGAAGGCACCCATCTGGTGCTACCTGCACCATGACCTGCTGACCATCGAGCGCAACACCAGGACCGCTGAGGTGGCAGAAGACGATGCGCTCGCTCACTCTGATTCTTTATCGCGCCTGCTCGCCGGAGAGACTCCGCTCGCCCAAATCACCGAGCACTCCGTGTTGAACCGAGAATCCACCTACCCGGTGGCTGCCCCTAAGGATAAATGGGAATTCCTCCTGCCGGCAGTGGATACGGGCATGGCCCGCACAGATTTCGAGCGAGATGGCATCAACTACTTTTTCCCCTCCGGAACCGAGCAGCGCTCCTATCCCTTTTTCGATCTGGCCTCACAATCCTCCACGGCGGTGGATTTCACCACTACGGAAAAGCTAGATGGTATCCCCACCTATTCCTTCCACCACGATATTCAGCCCATTTCCCTGGCTGATATGCGCAGAAACATCACCACCGAGGCGGTCGATTCCGGTAGCGGCGAAAAGCAGCTGGCCGCTAAGGACTTCCGCATCTCTGGGCCGGCGAAGCGATTCTATGACGAAGACTCGCGCAAGCTCCTCGGCCTAGATCCCACTGACCGGGTCACGGTGGAACCTTTTTATACCGTCGGCCGCGATATCTCCGTGGAACCCACCACCGGCACCATCGTGGATCTGCGGGAAAATATCAAGATTTTCTTCGCTGCCGACGAAAAACAAGCCGGCACCATGGTGGCCAATAACGATACGGAGGATCGCTCCATCTTCGCTGCCGATATGCGCTGGTCCGATGACACTCGCGCGGAGCGCCTCGACGAGGTGCGTCCGGTCATTCGCACCATTCGTGCCTTGATGGTCGTCGGCTGGGCGGGCAAAGCCATCGGCGTCGGCCTATTGCTCTGTGCTGCCTATATGTACATGCGCCGCCACCGTGAAGGCTAAGCGTCTAGTACTCCTCGCCTGGGGCTTCATCCTCGTGACCGCGGTGTGTTGGCCCTTCGCCCTGCCCGGTGAGTTCCTGTGGCGCGATATGGCGCTGCTTGACCATCCGGCGCTTTCCCCTTCGGCTTTCGGCGGCGGCAGTTTGCCTGCCCGCAATGCCCCGCAAGACGGCTTCTTGGCTGTAGTAGGCGGCGCGTGGGCGGCGCGGGTGCTCATTTTTGCCGCCGCGGCGTCCTCCGCGCTCACCGCGGCGCGCTGGGCGCGCTCCACAGCCTCCGCGGTGAGCGCGATGGGGGTGGCGGTGGCCAATCCTTTCGTTATCGAGCGCTTCCTCCAAGGCCAGTGGTCACTTGCTGTGGCCGCGTGGCTGCTCCCGGTCATCGCGTGGGCCGGAAAGCAGCGCAATTGGGTGGCGTGGCTCGCCATGTGGGGCGCTTCACTTACCCCTACGGGTGGGCTCTTTGCCGTGGTGACCGCGGCGGTGACCTGCCGCAAGCGGGTGGCACTTGGCGGCGTGGTCTTGTGCTTGCCGTGGGCCATTCCAGGAATGTTCTATCCCACTGCGCCCGGTGATACCGCTGCGGCGGTGGCTGCGTTTGCCCCGCGAGCGGAAGAGCACGTCGGCACCGGGGGCGCGTTGTTGCGCCTGGGCGGCATCTGGAATGCACAGGCAGCCATCGGGTTCGCGATATGCGGTGTCATCGTGGCGATCATCGCCTTGCTCGGGGCGTGGCGGGTTCCCGTTCGGCTGAGCATACTGGCAGCTATTGGTCTTGGCGGCGCGATGTTTTTCTGGCTGGTTCCCGGCGCGCTGGTGTGGTCCATCGATCACGTACCGGGGGCGGCGCTACTGCGCGATAGCGGAAAGCTGACCATGCTGGCATTGCCGCTTTATGTGGCCTCGCTGGGTGCGCTGCCGAACCTGCCGGCGGCACTAGCCACCGTGGCCGCGGCCGTGCAACTGATTCCGGTTCCGGGGCGGCTAGGGGTGCTCGCGCCGCGGGATACGGGGGTAGATAAGCAGCTGGTGCGCGAGATTGACGGCCGGGTGGCTTTCTTTCCAGAGCGCGCCAACCTTGTAGAGGTGCCTGGCGGTGTGGCGGTAGATCCCTATTCCAAGGCGCTGGCCATGGTGGAATCCGGGGAATTGAGCGTAGACGGGACCGTAGTGGATCAAGCCTCGCCGCAGTATCGGGCGGCGCTGCGTGCGTGGGAAGACCACGATATGAACCGCTTGGAACAGATCGGCGTCGGTGTGGTCGTGGTCGACGGTGTCATAGTCGCGGAAACGGATGCGCCGCGGCCCGAGGTTCCGTGGGCACTTAGCGCGTTGTGGATGGCTTGTCCGCTACTAGCCCTTGCAGCAATTCCGCGAATTGCTCGCCGGTCTTCTCCCACGAGAAGCTAGCGGCAAAATCGCGCGCGTTGGAGCCGAGGGTGCAGCGTAAAGGGGCGTCGGCAAGCAGCTGCTTGGTGGCCGCCACGAAGTCTTCCTCGCGCTCTACCAGGATGCCGGTCTTGCCATTGATGACGCTGTCACGCAGGCCAAACGTATAGCCAACAGTGGGAACCCCATGTTGGGCGGCCTCCATAACTGCCAATCCCCATCCCTCTTTGCGGGAGGGCATAAGCAGGGCATCGGCCCGGGCGAGCAGTGCATGCTTATAGTCCTCGGTCACCTGGCCGCGGAAGCGCACGCGATCGCTGACGCCGTGTTCCTCGGCATAGGCACGCAGGTTAGCCTCCCACCAACCGGAGCCTATGACATCCAGGACCGCGCCCGGGGTCTGCGCCACCGTATCCATGGCATGCTCAATCTGCTTATGCGGCACCAGGCGCGAGAGCGTTACCAAGTGCACGTCGGCCTCTCGTTCCAGGGAAGGCACATGGTCCGGAACCGGGTCCAGACCATTGGCAATGATGTGCGCACCCTTAATTCCCAGTGCCTCTAGATCCTCGCGGGAAGCCTCAGAAACGGTGACATAAGGAGCGCCGCGATACACACGCGGAGCCACCCGGGACTCAAGGAACCAGCCGAGGCGGCCCAGGAGGGGACCTGCCACCGGCCACTGCTCGCGGTGGCAGTGGTGGGTAAGCAGCACCGTCGGTGCTCCAGATACCAAGCGGGCAAAGAAAGGAATGCCGTTTTGGGTATCGATTACCGCATCCACCCCGCGCAGGTCACCCAGCCCCACACGGCCTGCCAGCATCGCCACCCAGGCACGCGGATACACGCCGAACTTGGCGCCACCGCGGCTATAGCGCACGCCGTCGCGCACCTCCCGGCGCGCGGCATTCATGTGCTTGGAGGTGCGAAAAACCACCTCGTGGCCCTGCGCCGCGAGGTATTCGCCCACGCGCTCCAAGTAGCGCTCCGAGCCCCCGCCTTGCGGGTGGGTGGAATCGCGCCAGCATAGTAAAAGAATCTTCATTGTGAGGTATTAGCCTAGTGGGTTATGAGACATACCCGTGAGATGGCCACGCTGCGCCGCTCCTTGCAGCTGTTGCGTTCCTTTCGCTTTGAGCAGACGCACCCCGAGATTTTCTACGGTGGGCTAGCGGAAGATACGGCCGCACTGGTAGATAACCTCGGCCGCGACCTGGGCGTGCAGCTTCCCGGGGCGAGGGTACTCGATGTGGGCGGCGGACCGGGTTATTTTGCGGATGCTTTTGCCCGGCACGGGGCCCACTATGTGGGACTAGAGCCAGATGCCGGCGAAATGTCTGCGGCTGGCATCCACTTGAGCAACTCGGTGCGCGGGGACGGCACCAACCTTCCCTGTGCCGATGACTCTTTTGACGTGGTCTATTCCTCCAACGTGGCTGAGCACATCCCCAATCCTTGGGATATGGGCGAGGAGATGCTGCGCGTGACCCGCCCGGGTGGCCTGACTATCCTGAGCTATACGGTATGGCTCGGCCCCTTTGGCGGCCACGAGACCGGCCTGTGGGAGCACTATGTGGGCGGCGAGTTTGCCCGCGATCGCTACACCCGCCGCCACGGTCACCCGCCCAAGAATGTCTTTGGCACTTCGCTTTTCGACGTCCCCTGTTCCGCCGGCCTCCACTGGGCACAGCGCACCGGCGCGTGCAAACTCGCCTTCCCCCGTTACCACCCTAGCTGGGCTTGGTGGCTAACTCGCGTGCCAGGTGTGCGGGAATTCGCGGTTTCTAACCTGACGTTGGTGCTGCAAAAATAGCACCCAGCAACAGTGCTGTCGCTGGGTGCTATTGAACTTAGAGCTTAAGAGGCGTTCTCTACGCGCTCCTTTAGAGCGTGGAACTGGTCCCACACCTCAGATGGCACTCGGGAGCCTAGGAAGTTGAGGTAGCTGGCGTTATCCTGCATATCGCCTTCCCAGTCCTCCGGGTTGACGGCGAGTGCAGCGCGCACATCCTCGATATCAAAGTCGATGCCCTCGAGGTCGATATCCTCGGCGCGAGCGGTGTGACCTACGACGGTCTCCTCAGCCTCAACATTGCCTTCGATGCGGTCAATGATCCACTTGAGCACTCGGGAGTTCTCGCCGAAGCCCGGCCACAGGAAGCGGCCATCGTCGCCGCGGCGGAACCAGTTAACCAGGAAGATAGACGGCATACGGTCGCCGCCCTTTTCACCCATGTCAATCCAGTGCTGCAGGTAATCGCCGGCGTTGTAGCCAATGAACGGCAGCATAGCCATCGGGTCGTGGCGCAGGGTGCCAACGCTGCCCTCTGCTGCAGCGGTCTGGCCAGAGGCCAGCAGGGCACCAATCATAGTGCCGTGGTTCCAGTCAAAAGCCTGGGTGACCAACGGAACGGTGGTCTTGCGGCGGCCGCCGAAGAGGATGGCATCGATCTTTACGCCCTGCCAGTCGTCATACTCTGGAGCGGCGCTCGGGCACTGGGAAATCGGCACGCAGTAGCGGGAGTTAGGGTGTGCAGCCTTAGTGGACGAAGACGGAGTCCAGTCCTGACCGGTCCAGTCGATGAGGTGCTCTGGTGCCTCCTTGGACATCTCCTCCCACCAGACATCGCCGTCGTCGGTAAGCGCAACGTTGGTGAAAATGGTGTTACCCGGCTCCATGGTCCGCATGGCAATCGGGTTGGAGTCGTAGTTGGTGCCAGGAGCCACGCCGAAGAAGCCGTTTTCCGGATTTACGGCGTAGAGACCGTCTTCGCGCAGGTGTAGCCACGCAATGTCATCGCCGACGACCTCAGCCTTCCAGCCCGGAATGGTTGGGGTAATCATGGCCAGGTTGGTCTTGCCACATGCCGACGGGAAGGCGGCTGCAACGTGGTACTTCTTGCCTTCTGGGTTGGTCAGCTTCAAGATGAGCATGTGCTCGGCCATCCAGCCCTCTTCCTTGGCCATAACGGAAGCGATGCGCAGCGCGTAGCACTTCTTAGCCAGGATGGCGTTGCCGCCGTAGCCAGAACCGTAGGACCAAATTTCCTTAGTTTCAGGGAACTGGGTGATGTACTTGGTGTCATTGCATGGCCATGCCACGTCTTCCTCACCCGGCTCCAGCGGGGCACCCACGGAGTGCAGCGCGTGGACAAAGTTGCCGTCAGCACCAATTTTCTCCAGGGCTTCCGCGCCCATACGGGTCATGATGCGCATGGAGAGTACAACATAGGCGGAGTCAGTCAGCTGCACGCCCAGCTTCGGCTCCGGATCGCTAATCGGGCCCATGCAGAAGGGAACCACGTACATGGTGCGACCCTTCATGGAGCCACGGAAAGCTTCCGTCATCTCTTCCTTCATCGCCGCAGGCGGAGCCCAGTTATTGGTAGGGCCAGCGCCGTCTTCATTCTCGGTACAGATGAAGGTGCGAGATTCCACACGTGCAACGTCGGAAGGGTTGGAACGAGCCAAGTAGGAGTTAGGTCGCTTTTCCTCGTTCAACTTGATAAGCGTGCCTTTTTCCACCAGCTCGCCGGCCAAACGGTCAGCCTCGTCCTGGGAGCCGTCTACAAAGACCACCTGGTCCGGCTGGAAAAGCTCAACATTCTCGCTAATCCAGCCGATAAGCTTTTCATTTTTAGTCGGCAGCTCTCCGACGAGCCCTGGGATAGTGGCGGTCATTAGTAATTCTCCTGAGGGTGGGTGTGAAAATTGGAGCGAAAAGCCCCAACTGTGCCTTCCACCTCAAGATTAACGTGCTCGCCCGAATAATTTGCGCAGAACTTGCTACACCGGTTATATCCACCACGTTAACCAGAACTTCACCAAGCGCATACGAAGGTAATGTGTTAAAAATCGCCTTTTCCACTCCCCCTTTCTGGGGGTTCATTGTCCCACTTTTCCGCCTCGAAACGATCTTCTACCACCCCCAACTGGGCCCACTGGTTATATCCGGGATGTCATCGCCACATGTATCCCTCGGCGCGGCGTATTGCTTGGCGGGGCTAAGCAGGGGAAAATAGGCCGCAATGAATAGCACAGATAATTCTCAAAACACCCGCGCTGGGGAAATGCCCCCTGGCCGCCCGCCACAAACCGACTTCAACGCCGTTTTCCACAACGAGCTTGACTACCCGCGCCTAGGCAACGTCACTTTCCGCCGCGGCACGCTGACCGAAAACCAGCATGAACTTTTTGAAAAGCGCTGGCCGGAGCTCGGACGCGTGCTGGAAGACGAGGTCATTGATCTCGCTTCCTGGTTCGGCCGCAGCGGCGCCAAGACGATCGTGGAAATCGGTTCCGGTACCGGCACCTCCACCGCTGCCATGGCACCGAAAGAAGCCGATACCAACATCATCGCCGTCGAGCTCTACAAACCAGGCCTTGCCAAGCTGCTCGGCCAGATTGAGCGTGAGGGTATCGAAAATATCCGCATGATCCGCGGCGATGGCATCGAAGTCTTGATGCGCATGTTTGAACCGGAATCCCTCGACGGAATCCGCGTCTTCTTCCCGGATCCGTGGCCAAAGGCGCGCCATCACAAGCGCCGCATTATTCAGTCGGGCACCCTCAATCTTTTTGCCTCCCGGTTAAAGAAGGGCGGTGTGCTGCACGTCGCTACCGACCACGCCGGGTATGCCGAGTGGATCGATGAACTAGTTGAAGTAGAACCAAGCCTGGATTACAAGGGCTGGCCATGGCCGGAGTGCCCGCAGCTGGTAGATCGTCAGGTCATCACCAAGTTTGAGGGCAAGGGCCTAGATAAAGAACATGTGATTACGGAGTATCTCTGGGAGAAGAAATAAATGAGCACCTATCTGCTTGTCTGGGATGCACCCAATATGGACATGGGCCTAGGCTCCCTGCTGGGCGGTCGGCCTACCGCCGCACACCGCCCGCGCTTCGACGCCATCGGTCGCTGGCTGGTACATCTTGCTCAAGACGTTGATGCTGAACCGCGCGCCGATGTCTTTACTAATGTGACCCCCGGCGGCGCAGATGTCATTCGCCCATGGGTAGAAGCCATCCGCAACGTGGGTTTCGGTGTTTTTGCCAAGCCCAAGATCCACGAAGACGATGACGTAGATCCGGATATGCTCGACCACATCGACAATCTTCGTGCGGATCTGGCCGGTGTCATTGTCGCCTCCGCCGATGGCCAAAACTTCCAAGAGCCTTTGGAGGAACTCATCGCCGCGGGGATTCCGGTTACGGTCCTGGGATTCCACGAGCACGCCGCTTGGGCCGTCGGCCACGCGGATATCAATTTTGTGGATCTAGAAGACATCGAGGGCGTATTCCGCGAACCGCTACCGCGCGTGAATCTGGATAACCTGCCCGAGGGTGGTGCATGGCTGCAGCCATTCCGTCCCTTGGCGGCCCTGCTTAATAACCGCTAGGAGGCTGCCCCAATGTTTGAGAAATGGGGACGTTTTTCCTATGCGCACCGCCGGCTTATCCCCGCCATCGTTGTCGCTGCCATCCTTGCGCTCTTCGTGGGCTTTGGCCTGCAGCTTGAAGACCGCATGAGCCAAGAGGGCTGGGAGGATCCCAATGCGGCGTCGACAAGCGCGGCCCAGATCGAGGAGGAAACATTTGGCCGCGATAACTCCGGCGATGTCATCTTGCTCTTCCACTCCCCCGATGAGAACTTCGACGCCGCCAAGCAGCACTTGGCGCAGCTGAAAGCAGAGTATCCCGAGCAGATTGATTCGGTGACCAGCTACTTCGATACGAAGAACCCCAACCTGGTCAATGACGATCACTCCCTAGCTTTCGCCGCCATCGGTCTTAAAGGCGATGATGAGCAAACACTCAAGGATTTCCGCACCATCCAAGGCGCGCTTACGGATACCTCCGCCCCAGTGGAAATCGCGGGCGCTACCGCAGTTGCTGATGCCCTAGATAATGGCATGTCCCACGATATCTCCCGCGCCGAAAAGGCGGCGCTTCCTTTGGTGGGCATCCTCCTGCTGGTGGTTTTTGGCTCCGTCGTTGCGGCCTGCATGCCGCTTATCGTCGGTGGCCTCTCCATCCTGGGGTCTTTGGGAATCCTGTCCATCTTGGCGGGATTTTCCCAGGTCAATGTCTTTGCTCAGGCCATTGTCACGCTGCTGGGCCTCGGCCTAGCCATCGATTACGGTCTCTTTATGGTCTCGCGCTTCCGCGAAGAGCTGGATAAGGGTCGCTCCACCGAGGAGGCCGTTGCTACCACCACCGCGACTGCCGGCCAAACGGTGGTTTTCTCGGCAGCCATGGTCGCCGTCGCACTTTCGGGGCTCTTCCTCTTCCCGCAAGCCTTCCTGAAGTCCGTGGCTTATGGCTCCATTTCCGCCGTGGGTCTAGCAGCGCTGCTTTCGGTCACCGTCCTGCCCTCAATTTTTGGCATGCTCGGCCCCAAGATCGATACCTGGTCTGTGCGCCGCACCTCTCGGACGGCGCGCACCATCGAAGACACCTGGTGGTACAAGCTGCCGCTTTGGGCAATGCGCCATGCCCGCGGGTTGACCATCGCCGTGTGCGGCCTGCTTATCGCACTTACCCTGCCCATCATGAGTATCACCTTCGGCGGCATCAACGAGTCTTACTTACCGCCCAACCAGGAAACCCGTGTGGCGCAGGATAGGTTCAATGAGGAATTCCCTACCTTCCGCACGGAGCCGGTAAAGCTCGTCGTGGAAAATGCGTCTAACCAGCAGCTGGTCGACGTCGTCATGCAAGTCCGTGGCCTCAATGGCCTCACCGAGCCCATGGCGCCGACAACAGCCACCAAGGACGGCACGACAGTTCTTTCCGCCGGCATTAAAGACCGCGATGATTACGCGAAGATTGTCCACGAACTGGAACAAGTAAAGGCACCCGAGGGCGTGAACCTGTACGTGGGAGGCACGCCTGCCATGGAAGTGGAATCCCTTGATGCGCTCTTCCATAAGCTGCCGTGGATGGCACTCTACGTGGTGCTGGCCACGTTCCTGCTCATGGCGTTGGTCTTCGGTTCCTTCGTGCTCCCGCTCAAGGCAATCGTGATGACGCTTTTGACCTTGGGGGCAACGCTGGGCATTTTGACCCTGATGTTCGTCGCTGGCCTTGGCTCGGGCGCCCTCAACTTCACCCCTGGCCCGCTCATGAGCCCCATCTTGGTTCTTATCATCGCCATTGTTTACGGCCTGTCCACCGACTATGAGGTCTTCTTGGTCTCCCGCATGGTGGAGGCGCGACGGCGTGGTTCCACCACCGATGAGGCCATTGCGGCCGGCACCGCGCATACGGGTGGGATCATCACTGCGGCGGCGCTCATCATGATTGTGGTCTGTGGCGCTTTCGGCTTCTCCGATATCGTGATGATGAAATACATCGCTTATGGCATGATTTTTGCCCTGCTTATCGATGCCACCATTGTCCGCATGCTCCTTGTCCCCGCTGTCATGCACCTGCTGCGCGAAGATAACTGGTGGGCACCTAGCTGGCTGCGCCACGCCACCACTGCTCTGACTGGTGGCGCTAGACACCGCGGCAAGACTGTTCCCTTCTCTGAGCTCAAACAACGCCTCGAAGGAGATAAATAAGTGAAGAACTGGCTGCGGCTTATCGCCTCGCTCATCGTCCTGTTTATCCTGATTTATGTCTTCCGCGATGAGTTGGACTTCCTGCGCGAAGGCTTCTCGCGGCTGTCTCATTCTGACCCGGCTGCGGTAGCACTGGTGGTCATCGCCTCAATCGTGGCAGTCCTTGCCATGGGCGAGGTTATGCGCCTGCTCATTCGCGCCGGCGGCGTACATGTGCCAGCCTCAGAAACGGCCGCCCTCACGCTGGCGGCTAATGCTTGGTCTACCACGCTTCCAGCGGGCCCGGCCTTTTCCGCCATCCTCACCTTCTACGTGCAGCGCACGTGGGGTGCTTCCGTCATGCTCTGTGGGTGGTTCTTCGTGCTGTCTTCGGCCATTTCCACCATGTGGCTCGTACTCATCGGCTTGGGCGGCGTGCTCTTCCTCAATGCTGACATGGCATTGTGGTCCCTCATTGGCACCCTGGTGCTCATGCTGGCGCTTTCCGGCGGCCTTTTCTGGCTGACCAATCACCCAGACACCATCATTCGCTGGCTCAACCGCCAGAAGCTCGTTAAGGGCTCCAAGCGCGAAGCCATCGTGGACCAGGTAAAGAATCTAGAAGAGGTTCACCTCACCCGCCGCCAATTCGCTTGGGTTTCCTTTTACTCCCTAGCCAACCGCCTCATCGATATGGTCTCGCTGTGGGGCTGCGTGTGGGCCGTAACCGGCCACCTCCCTGCCCTGCACGCGGGTGAGGACACAACGACTATGGCCGGCGTAGCACTGGCGTATCTTACCGCCAAGCTGGCCGGCTCCGCCCAGGTCACGCCCGCCGGCCTAGGCACGGTAGAGGCCGCCATTATCGCTACCCTGGTTGCCACCGGTATGACCGCGGTGGATGCAACCGGCGCGGCAATCATCTATCGGCTGATTTCCTTTGCCCTTATCACCATCATTGGCTGGGTAATCTACTTCTGGCACTATGCTCGCAAGGGCATTACTTACGCCGCCTTGAATCGAAAGGAAAACGCATGAGAATCGCCCCCGTCATCGATATCATCGCCTTGATGCTCTTTGCTGTGGCCGCCCGTCTCGCCCACGGCGGACTAAGTTTTTCCACCTGGGTTGATGCCTTCTGGCCATGGGCCATCGGCGCGCTCATCGGCTGGGCTATCATCCTGGCCGCCAAGGTGCAGGGCAAGTGGAAGGAAGGCGGCGTCGTCTGGCTAAGCACCATCGTGGGCGGCATGGCCCTGTGGATGCTGGTCAATGGCCGGCTACCGCACTGGAGCTTCCTCATCGTGGCAACCGTCATGTCCGCGCTATTCTTCTTCGGCTGGCGGCTTTTCGCCCGCAAATAAAAATAAGGAGGGTTGAACCCTCCTTATTTTTTACTCGTTTTACTTGGAGCTTACCGGTACGCCTGCTTGATTGAGGATATCGGCTACGAAACCAATGATCTCGCTGATGAGATCCACAGCGCTAGATAGAATCATAAATAACTCCTTGACTAGGATTGGGACTTTATATTCCTATCGCTAATCCAAGCACATGACGTTACATCGGGGCAATGGTGTGCTTTTTCGGCAGATCGCTTTCCTGCTTCGTTGCCAGCTGCCGCAGCGCTTGGCGGAGCGCCAACCGGGATTGATTCGGCTGAATCATAGCGTCCAAATAGCCGCGCTCAGCCGCAACATAGGGAGCAGTCATGGTCTCATCGTAGAAGTCCATGAACATCTTCTTGGTCATCTCGCGCTGCTCAGGGGTCTCGGCGGCGTCTAGCTGCTTACCGGCGATCATCACCACGGCGGCTGCGGCACCCATAACGGCGATCTGCGCGGTTGGCCACGCCAAGTTGATATCACCGGTGAGGTTCTTCGACCCCATCACGGCATAAGCACCGCCATAGGCCTTGCGCACGATGAGCGAAACCTTGGGCACGGTGGCTTCTACCACGGCGAAAGCAAACTTGGCGCCGCGGTGGATAAGGCCGACCTTTTCTTGCTCTACGCCTGGTAGGTAGCCCGGAGTATCCACCACGAAGACCAACGGAATGTTGTAGGCATCGCAGATGCGGATAAAACGTGCGCCCTTATCGGCGGCGTCCGCATCAATGCAGCCTGCAAGGTGCATGGGATTATTGGCTACAAATCCCACCGTCTTGCCATCGATGCGCCCAAAGGCGGTGATCATATTGGGCGCAAAGTTCTCTTGAATTTCAATGATGTCCTCGTCATCGCCCAATTGGGTCAACAAATCCATCATGTCGTAGCCGGCATTGGTGTCATCCGGCATGAAGGAGTTGAGGTCTTCGTCTTCGGCCACGTCGGCGTCGGAAGGCGCGGCGAATTCCGGGGCCTCATCAAAGCACGTTAGCGGCAGGTGGTCCAAGAGATCGCGCACCATGTCGAAGGCGTCTTCCTCAGAGGGAACGACGGCCGAAACGTTGCCGTTGAGCTCCTGCTGGCGAGCTCCACCCAGCTCGGCGGAAGTAATGTCCTCACCGGTGACCTCACGAATCACGTTGGGACCAGTGACATACATTTCCGCTTCCTGGTCCACGGCAATCACAAAGTCCGTGGTCACAGGAGCATAGACGGCGCCGCCAGCGGACTTACCCATCATGATGGAAATCTGCGGGCTGCGGCCGGACAGCGGCAGCTGGCGGCGGGCGATCTCGGAGTACATGGCCAGCGAGGTCACCGCATCCTGGATACGGGCACCACCGGAATCCTGAATGCCAATGACAGGGCAGCCAATCTTAATGGCCATATCCATGACCTCGGTAACCTTCTTGCCAAAGGTCACGCCGACAGAGCCACCGTAGACGGTCTTATCGTGAGCGTAGATGCACACCGGGCGGCCGGAGATGCGGCCATAGCCGGTGACCACGCCATCAGAATAGATGGCCTCAGGGTCACCAGGGGTCTTGCCCAGAGAACCAGTCTCGACGAAGGAACCCTCATCTAGCAGTTCATTGATGCGCTGGCGAGGCGTGGTGCGTCCAGCCTCGTCGCGGCGCTTGCGCGAGCGCTCACTTCCTGGGTCCTGCGCCTTATCCAGACGCTCACGCAGATCAGCGAGTTTCTCAGCGGTTGTCTGCTTGGCCGCCACGTACCTTCTCCTCGATCCATTCGTTCATATGCTTGCCCACGATGCCGATGGCCGGCTCGTCCGGTACTGCAAGGTGATCGCCTTGCAGCTGCACAATTTCTAGATCCTTAACGATAACTCCCCAACCTCCGTCGGGGTCAATCTCAGCGTAGCGCGGCTCCAGTTCAATCGCACCGTCATGCATGCGCTCGGAGCGGAAAAGCAGAACCGGCACGGTCACATCGGCCCAGCGGTGGAAGTCAATCTTGGCCAGAATCTGGTTATCCACAAAGGAGGCACGCTGGTGCTCTAGCACGCCCGCGGCTAGGCCGTGCTCGGAGGCGTCGGTAGTAGCGAGGAACTCCGCCAACATGGTCATGAGCGCATCCTCGCCCATGGTCTCGAGCATCTCGTACGGGGGTTCAAAATCCAGCCCGTAGGTCTTCTTGGCAAAGGCCGCGTAGCGCGCCCAGCGAGCACGGGTTTCCTCCGGGGTATCCGGGGCCGGGTGGGATGGCTGGGTGGTATCTAGCAGCGCAATAAACGCCACCTCCACCGAGTCCTGGGTGCGCTTGTGCAACTGGTAGGCCACCTCGTAGGCCAGCGCGCCGCCAAAGGACCAACCGCCGAGCACGACCTTGCGGCCACGAGCGTAGTGCAGGATGTCCTCGACATATACCTTGGCTCGCTCCTCTAGCGAACCCTCGATGCGCTCGACTCCGTAGACAGCCACATCCTCGGGCAGGCGGCGGGTCAGTGGCTGGTAGACCACCGTGGTGCCACCGGCTGGGTGGAACATGAATACAGCGGGGCCGTCGGCCTCGCGCAGCACGCGGATATTGCCCTCTACCTCGGTCTCTAGTCCCTCACGGACCAAGTCAGCCAGGCTCTCCAAGGACTCAGCCTCGTGGACCTGCTGGGTAGTGACTTCGATGCCTGCACGTTCGGTGAGGCGCTCGGCAATGTTGCTAGCAACCTCGTCGCTTACCTTTGGCAGTGCAGAGGTCACTCCCGCCGCGGCCTTGCCGGTAAAGGTAGCCCACGTGCCAAAGACCATGCGCTCGGAGGCATCGCGCGGGGCAACACCCACGCCCTGGCCCGGCTCATCTTCTTCTGGCGCAGGGGTGTCCTCGGAAGCAATCTCGCTGGTATCTACGTTGCCGCCGGCTACGGCCTCTTCCACCATGGCAATGACGTCCGCCAGGGAGGCGTCGCGCAGCGCCTGCACCTGCAGCGGCGGAATCTGGAAGTCATTTTCCACGCGATTCTTAATGCGCATACCCATCAGGGAATCCAAGCCCAAGTCAATGAGCGGCAGCTCTCGCGGCAGGTCAGAGACGTCATAGCCCATGGACTCAGAAACGATGAGCGCGAGGCGGTCCTCCACGGTTTCCTCCGTGGGATCCCAGCGCACGGCATCGACTTCTTCCGTCGCTGCAGGCGCGCTTTCGGGCACCTCAGCCACGCCTGGAATAGGCGCCGCACCCAAATCCAAAGCGGAGGCAAAGCCTTCCGCCACCAGCTCTGTCTGTGCACCACGAACAGCGTAGACAGCCACGGACATACCGCCGATGGACTGATTTACCACCGTGGTGACCTCGCCGTGCGGTGGCAAATCGGCGTGTTCCTCGGTGGCGATGATGCGTGCTCCTGGCTTGACGGCCTCGGCCGCAGCCTCGACGATGGCCAGGGCGGATGGCGCTTGGTCCGCATTGGTGGAGAAGGCAACCTTGCCCTCGGGCAGGTTAACGCGTGCGCCCGGCAGGCCAGAAACGCCGGCCGATGGACGGGCATTGGTCCAGAAACGTTGGCGGTTGAACTGGGTATAGGGGGCCTCTACGCGTGCGCCAGAGCCAAAGACCGCACCGAAGTCCACCGGCATGCCGGCGACATAGAGCTTGCTGAGCAAGTCGAGGAGAGACTCGGTGGGATCTACCTTGCGCTTTAGGGCATACAGCAGTTGCGCATCGGCCTTGCCTACCGCAAAGGCGGTGGACATGAGCCCCATGAGCGCAACCGGGTTTGGCGAGATTTCTACCAGCTGGTTGTGCCCGGCAGCGAAGGCTGCCTCGGTGGCATCCTGCAGGTAGACCGAGTGGCGGGTCATGCGCAGCCAGTAATCCTCATCATGCACGGTGGTTCCAGGACGATAGACCGTGCCCTTATCGACGGAGGAAAATAGCGGGGTGTGCAGCGGCTTGGCTTCCATACCTGCGATGGCAGCATGCAACTCTCCCAGGATGGGGTCTACGGCCGAAGTGTGCCCGGCCGCCTTCACATTGAGAGCGCGGGCGAATTTGCCCTCGCCATCGAGCTTTTCCACCAAGTCCAGCACCTCTTGGCGCGGGCCGCCCACGGTGGTCATACCTGGACCGGTGTACACGGCAGGCTCGATGTTTCCATCAAGCGCGGCAATATCCTCGGCAGAGAGCTCAACTACGGCCATGGCTCCTTGTTCGGCATCGCTTAGCGACGCCTCACCTTCACCCATCAACCGCGCGCGGTGGCAGGCGATTACCATAGCGTCCTCGGCGGAAATACCGCCCGCGGCATAGGCCGCTGCGATCTCGCCCATGGACATGCCCATCACACCGGCAGGGCGCACACCAAAGGAGGCCAGCAAGTCCGTCACTGCAATCTGGATAGCAGTAATGGCTACCTGAGCAGTCTCGGTGTCATATGTTTGCGCATCATCGTTGACAATGTCCATGATGGACCACCCGGACTCAAAGTCCACGATTTTATCTAGCTCTTCCAAGCGGGCCTTGAACTGTGGCGAGAGCGCAATCATGTCCTTGGCCATCTTGCGGTGCTGAGAGCCAAATCCGGAGTACACAAATACCGGACCCGGCACCTGCGGGGAATCCGCAGCGGCAATTCCCATGGAAACCTTGCCCTCGGCCACCTGGCGCAGGCGCTTGACTGCTTCCTCGGCGGAGCTAGCCACCACGACGGCGCGAGAGCGGGAGTGATTGCGGCGGGCGACGGTACGGCCGACGTCGACAAGCGCGGGCTTTTCCGCCTCAATGAAGTCCGCCAACAGGGCCGCAGCGCGTGCCCGGCGCGATGGCAAGAGGCCAGAGACCGGCAACGCGACCGTGTCGGTGGAAAGCTGCGGCTCGCGCTCGGCCGGGGTGCCGCGGTAATCGGTGAGCACGACGTGCGCATTGGTGCCACCAAAGCCAAAACCGGATACGCCAGCGACCTTGCGGCCGGAGTATTCGGGCCACTCGCGCGGGTCCTCGACTACTTCCAGGCGCTCGGCTTCGAAATCGATATAACGGTTCGGCGCCGAGTAATTGATATTCGCCGGAATCACATCATTGCGCATGGCCTGGATGACCTTGATAAGGCCCACCACGCCCGCAGCAGATTCGGAGTGGCCGATATTGGTTTTGGCAGATCCCAGCAAAATCGGCGCATCCGCGCCACGACCGGCGCCGAGCACCCGCCCCAAAGCGGAAGCTTCGATCGGATCACCCAAGATGGTGCCGGTGCCGTGGGCTTCGATATAGTCCACGTCCTGCGGATTCACGCCCGCATCGGCATAAGCTCGGCGGAGAACATCCTCCTGTGCCTCCGGATTCGGGGCGGTCAAGCCATTGGAGTGCCCATCGGAGTTGACGGCCGAGCCTTTAATGACAGCCAAGATATCGTCGCCGTCCGCCTCCGCGTCCTCCAAACGCTTGAGGACGAGGACACCAGCGGCATCGGCGCGCACGATGCCATCGGCGTCGTCAGAAAAAGCGTGAATGGCACTCGTCGGAGAGGTAACGCCCAATTCAGAAAACGCCGTCGACGCGTGGGGAGCGGCGAGGATATTTATGCCACCGGCCAGCGCCACGTCCGCGCTTCCCGTGCGCAAGTCCTTCACCGCCTGATTGACGGCTACGAGGGAGGAGGAGCAGGCCGTATCCACATTGATGGAAGGGCCGCGGAAATCCAGGGCATAGGAAATGCGATTGGCCACCACAGCCGAAGAAATACCGGTCAGCGCATAAGGATGCATCTCGGCAGAATCGGCGGCGATGAGCATGCCATAGTCATTATTGGTCGAGCCCATGTACACACCAGTCTGCGTGCCGCGCAGCTCGTTGGCAGGAACACCAGCGTTTTCTAGCGCTTCCCACACCAGCTCCAACAGGATGCGCTGCTGGGGGTCCATATTGGCGGCTTCGAGTGGAGAAAGACCAAAGAATTCAGCGTCGAAGGAAGCAATATCCTCGATATAGCCACCATCGGTATTTTGCTGGGCGATCTTCTCGCTCATTACAGGGTCCGCCGAGTACTCGGACCAACGTCCTACCGGCAGTGGACCTGTTCCGGCGCGGGATTCGGCCAGCATGGACCAGAATTCCTGGGCATTTTTTGCACCCGGGAAGCGGCCCGAAAGACCAATAACCGCGACATCGGCTCCATGCGCTATGCGAGGAGAGTGCGCCTCAGGCTGAGGCGCTGGAGCGTTCAACAGGCGATTTGCCAGCAATTCGATGGTTGGGTACTCGTATGCCACGGTGGCATCGAGGCGGGTACCGAGTAGATTTTCCAGTTCGCCAGATAGCACTACAGCATCCCGCGAAGAAAGACCATAGTTTTCCAGGGGCTTGGAATCTAGGATCTCTTCTGGGGAAACACCGGTGGCCTGGGCGACCCAGTCACGCAGCCATGCTCGCAGTTGCTCGATGGTCATAAAAGGTCTTTCATTACGAGAAGTTATTAAATGGCAAGAGGGTATATCGCTATATTTTGTCACTTTGTTAGCGATAAATCAGATCCCTACATAGTTCTTCTTAGCTACACGGCGCGCAATCTTGCCGGAAGAAGTACGGTTGATTTCCCCTGGGGCCTTCCACACGATGTCATCTGGCGTAATTCCATGATGCGAGGTGACGGCGGTGCGGATGACTGCGGACGCCTCTGCATCGCCGGCCGGCTGCGCATCATCGGCGCGCTCAACCAACAATACGAGAGATTCAGAATCCTTGCCTTCCACAGAGAAGGCGGCAACGGAGTCCGGTCGCACCTGCGTGGACGCTGCTTGTACGGTGCTTTCAATATCCTGCGGATAGTGATTGCGCCCAGCGATGACGATGAGGTCCTTCAGGCGGCCAGTGATATAAAGCTCACCATCCACGATGGCGGCTAGGTCACCGGTTGCCATCCAGTAATCGTCTTCTGGCAGGCCGTCCTGCTGGCGCTCACCCAAGGTATTGCGGAAGGTCACGGCGGTTTCCTCAGGCCGATTGAGGTAGCCGGTAGCCATATTGGGACCATGCACCCAGATTTCACCGATTACGCCGTCCTTGACCTCAGCGCGCGTTTCCGGGTCCACGATGGCAAGGTGCTGATGCGGCACGCACTGCCCATTGGACGCATAGGCCACAGTCGCGTCGGACTTATCCTCGATGATGGCGCGTCCCGCGGCCAGTTCGGCACGATTGAAGTGGGAGATGACTGGGCGCTTGTCGGTTTGCGGGGTAGATACAATAAGCGCCGCTTCTGCAAGACCATAGGACGGGCGCAGCACGGAACGATCCACACTGAAGGCATTCAAGAAGGAATCCACGGCTGCCTCCGTTACTGGCTCGGAGCCGATAATGATGCCTGCTACGTGCGAGAAATCAGCGTCCTTGGCATGGCGCGCGGCCAGTTCCAGCGCAAAGTTGGGGATAGCGGAGTACGTAGCTTGCTCCCGGGCGGTCAAACGCCGGATCCAGCGGTCTGGGTGTTGGATGAAATCGCGTGGGGTCATCATCTCGAAGTCCAAGCCCAAAATGGTAACGAATACGGCCAAAATGATGCCCATATCGTGGTGCATTGGCAGCCAGGAGACGATGCGAGCCGGCATCTGCAATTGCAGTGCTTGGAAGATCTGCGCAACATTGGTGATAATCGCTCGGTTGGTGAGCTCCACGCCGGCCGGGGTCCGAGTGGACCCAGACGTGTACTGCAGGAAAGCGGTGTCCTCCGCGCTTCCCTCCACGGGTGTCCAAGAACCAGCCAAGGAATCAGGAAGAGCGTCGAGGGAAATAATCCGCGGGCGCTCACGCTGGGCAGAGAAGTACTTACGCACAGCGGCGGCAGAAACACGATTCGTCACCACGATAGGCGGTTCGCAATCACCGAATACCGCCTCCAGGTGGTCCGCGTGGCCCGGTTCATTGGGGTCATAAAGCGGAATCGGCACCATACCCGCGTACAGTGCACCCAAGAAGCCAAAGACGTATTCCGGTGAATTACCAGCCAAGATGGCAACGCGCGTGCCCGGATCTGCTACCTGCTGCAGTCGCGCCGCCACTACCTTGATGCGTTTATTGACCTGCGCGCGGCTAAGCTCCCGGCAGGTTTCTTCCTCACCGTAGATCCACTGGCGCATAACCACACGGTCTGGGTCTGTCTCCGCCTGGTAGAGCCTTTCTGCCAGCTGGGGCAAACTGAACTCGGGCGCTAGGAATTGCCCCATCTGCGCTTTCAGATCCATGGAATCTCCTTAAGTGAATGGTTTCTTTAATAAAACTATCGGAGGGTGGGGAATTGCTGTTACGCGGCGTCGATAAGCTGTCGGGCCCAGCCCACTACCCACTGGTTAGCCGTCGTGCCATCAATGACACCACTATTAGAGGCGTACTGCGCATGGACGCCATTCGCGGCAATCAAACCCTGCGCGCGCTCCAGCGCATTAGACACGTTTGGCGGGGCATCACAGACTGAATCATTGGGCGCACAGATCTGGAAGGTCCGATCCGCCAAGCTACCGAACCCATTCGGGCGCGCACCACGCATGGACGCACCCGGAACGATGGGCTGAACTAAACCGGATACCGGCTGGAGGGCAATTTCCGCACCCACGCCGCCGACCTTGCGGCCTGGGTTTTGGCCAACGCCATTTTGGCGGCGACCATCTGCAATAAGGGCCACACCTGCAATGCTTTCCGCCGGCACTGCACCCTGGCCGCCACCGATCTCATCGGCAACGTCACCTGCAATGACCGCCCCCTGAGAAAAGCCACTCACAATGAATTTGGTTGCCGGGCAGCTCTCATGCACACTGCGCAGCTCATCATTCATCTTGGCGGTTCCCTCATTGCGGGAATCGTCGTAGCTCATTTCATGCTGTGCATTGATGTTTTTAAACTGCGCGGTATAAGGAAGGGTCCATACCTTCACGTCCTCCCCGTAGGCCTCCTGCAATGGCTTCGTAATAGACAGCATGAACGAGCGCGGATTGGCAGAAGGATTAAGGGGATCGTCGTCAGCCGCAGATTCCCACGTACCCGGGGCGGAAATGAACTCCACGCGCGGGCACCACTCGGGCTGCTGCGGCGGTGGCGCAGCCTGCTCCGTGGAATGCGGAGCTGGGGAGTCATCCGTTCCACTATTGAGGTAACGCGACGCGCCCACGCCGATAACAGCTAAAACGACGAGGACTGCGACAACGGTAATGGTTTTTCTCATGGATTAGTTGTACCAGGTGAACCTAGCAAATCCCTGTACGTGCGGAATCCGTAATCAGCTTAGAAAGCTCTTCAAAGCCCATCGTGGTGCGCTGTTGCTCAACAAGCTGGCCGGCGACCGCAGAGAGGGTGACATCATTCTCATCACAGGCTGCTTTGCCCGCGCCGAGGAGCTGATCTTCTACGCCATCAACGTTGACGCCGGCGTCTTTTAGCCTGCCTAGGTACTTGGCTTCCGATTCCGGCAGCTCGGCGGTGGGAATTTCAGAGATCTCACGCGCACCGCGGTCTTCCTGCGACTTAGAGGATGTCTCTTCCGCAGAGGTAGGGGCCTCCGACTCCCGCTCGAGGGGCGCGACCTCGGTCTCTTGCGAAGGTTCGCTATCCACCGTGGCAGAACCGCACCCCGCAAGGGTCAAGCACAGCGCCGCGCCCACTACTACTAGCTTGCGCATGACTACTTCTTCTCGGTCCGAACCTGGCCCAGAACCTCGCTGATCTTGCCGTGCTGGAATTCCTGGCTCAAGCCACCAGCGGCAATCTCGGAGTAGTCAGAGGTAGGCCAGCCGAACTCGCCCTGCTCCCAGCCAGCCTGGCCCCAGCGGTCCATAATCTTGCTCTTCAGAATGTAGTGCGCACCAGTCTTCGGGGACCAGTAGATGCTGCCCTTTTCAAAGGTCTGGAAGAAGCCGCCATTGACTGCGTTCTCTCCGGACGTCGGGAAGCCGAGCGCAGACTCCGCGCCGCCCATGTCCTTGTACTTGGCGCCGATAGCACCGTGTACTACCTGGTTGGAGCCATCCGGGTTACGGGTAAGGATTCCGTCCTGGAATTCCTGCATGTAGCCCTCACCGACCTTCTTTACCGAGCCGGTCGGGTACTTCAGGTCGCCCTTTTCGTAGCCATTCTTGCCCCAAGCCTGGAACATATCGCCGGTAATCTCCCAAGCGCCAGTCTCCGGGGACCAGTAGATGGAGCCGTGCTCAAAGTGCACGAAGCGGCCCTTTCCATCTGGCGTCTTGGACTCGCCGGTCTTCGGGAAGCCAAGCCAGGAGGTTGGTCCGCCGATTTCGGCGTAGCGAGCACCAATGCGGCCGAAGAGGGCATGCGCACCGGTGTCTGGGGACCAGTAAGCGGTGCCAGACTCGAAGTCCTGGGCCTTGCCCTTCTTGGCGACGTCGTACTCATTATTCAAGCAAGAGCCAATAACGCCGCTCTTGGTCTCCTTAGCGATGGCTCCGATTGCCTCACAGTCCGCACCGCGGTCGGCCTTGTCCATCTGCAATGCATCCGCGATGTATGGCCATGCCTGCTGCATCTCAAACTGCCAGTATTCCCAGCTGTGCACGCCGGATGGGCGGAACTTAACCACAGGGTCAATCTTGGCGCGCTTCGCATAATCAACATAGGTCTGGGTGGACATACGGGAGATGACCTCCAAGCCCATGCCAGCGAGGTTTGCCTGGCCCTTAGCCACGGAGTTGGCGTTGCCAAAGTCATCCTTGCCCGAACCTGCGGAGACATATACCTTCATGTCCTTCAGGTTTTCAATGCCCAGCTTTGGATCATGGTCGATCCAGTTTTGGGAGCCCGGCTGGCCCCACATCTTGCGGGAATCATAACCGCCGGCATCGCGCTGCGAAGCCATGATGGCTTCCGGCATGCCACGCGTAGTGGTATCGAGGTAGCCGGAGAAAGAACCCACGAAGCTAAACAGGTGCGGGTTGCGCTCAGCCAGGTTCATCGCGGCAGTACCGCCCATGGACAGGCCGGTTACCGCGCGCTTGTGGTTGGAGCGGTACTCATTGTCCAGGATCGGGATCAATTCCTTGGTCAGGAAGGTCTCCCACATATAGTGCTTACCGCGGTCTGCTTGCTCCCAGTCCGAGTAGAAGGAAGACTCGCCGCCTACCGGCATGATCAGGTTGACGTTGCGGTCGGCGTACTGGTTCAAAATATTGGTTTCAATGGTCCAGCCGGACTCATCGTCACGTGCACGCAGGCCATCCAGTGCCCATACCTCTGGGAACTTCTTTTCTGGGTGGGAGTACCAGTCACGGGCGAGCTGGATTTGCACCTTCTGCTCTTTGTCCGGCATCGCCGCAGACTTGATGTAGACCATCAAGTGGCGGTTGGTTAGGTACTCCACGCGGTTGATCTTCACGCCCTCCGGCAGGCCCTTAACATCCGGGTATTCGGTGTTCAGCGGGGTGCGGGCGGGTGGATCCTTCGGTGCGAAATGATCGGACAGGCTGGAATCGCCGCCGATTGCGGAAGAGAGATCGCCTACAGAAGATTGTGCGGTGGCGTTTGGCAGCAGGGCCAAACCCACGGCGATGGCGGTAGGTACTGCGGCCACAGCAAGGCCCTTGCGAGCCTTGCTCGGGGAAGTGCTTTTGCGCATAGGTAAACGTCCTTGAAGATTTGCCGCGGTACCTTTCCGAGGGTTCCCCTCCCCCGGACCGATGCCTACGGCGTGAGCTGTCTATCGTGTACTCAAGTTTAAGTTGAACTTGAGACTTACGCTAGACAGACACGCCGCTACATTGCCGGGGAATTACCCGGATTATCCTGTCCGCTCACGCGGTACAGGTGCTCGTTGACGAACTCGCCTACGCCCCAGCGCGCCAACTCGCGGCCATAGCCGGAGCGATTCACGCCGCCGAATGGCAGGCCTGCTGCGGTTACCGACGCCTCGTTAACAAACGTCATGCCATCGTTGAGCTGGTTGGCTATTTCAAACGCAGCATCCAAGTCAGTGCCCCACACGGAGCTAGACAGACCGTACTCAGAGTTATTGGCAATCTCGATGGCCTCTTCGACGTCCTTGGCCTTGTACACAATCGCCACTGGGCCGAAGATCTCGTTGCAGCCTACGTCGGCGGATGGGTCGACGTCGGTAAGCAGGGTAGGCTCCATGTAGGCGCCCTCGCGATCGATCTTCTTGCCGCCTACGCGAATCTTGGCGTCGCCGTTGGCCGCGGCCTTTTCGAGGCGCTCCACAATCTCATCGCGGGCGCCGATGGAAGACAGCGGACCGATATCGGCATTCTCCTCATCATAAGTACCGACCTTCATGTCCCCGATCTTCTTTTCCAGGTACTCCACAGTGCGGTCATAGAAGTCCTCTAGAACGATAAGGCGCTTCGGCGCATTGCAGGCCTGGCCGGTGTTATACATGCGAATCAGGTTGTACTGATCCAATACCCACTCCAGATTCTCATCATCGATAACCAGGAATGGGTCATTGCCACCCAGCTCCAGCACGGACTTCTTGTAATTTTCACCAGCGGTCTTAGCAACGGCAGAGCCTGCACCCTCGGAGCCGGTCAAAGAAACGCCCTTGATGCGCTTATCCGCTACAAAAGCATCCATCTGGGAACCGGAAGCATAAATGTTGATATACGCATCCTTCGGCAGACCAGCTTCTTCCAAGATGTCCTGACATGCCTGGGAAGACAGCGGACAGATGGAAGCGTGCTTGAGCACGATGGTGTTACCCAGCAGCAGGTTAGGAGCTGCGAAGCGGGCTACCTGGTAGTACGGGAAGTTCCACGGCATAATGCCCAACAATGGGCCAATCGGCTCCTTGCGTACCACGGTCTTGTGCGCGTTCTGAGCCGGCAGGTACTCATCTGCGAGCAGCTCGTGCGCATGCTCGGCATAGTAGCGATAGATATCGGCAACAATCTGCACTTCAGCCTTTGCCCAACGGGTCAGCTTGCCCATTTCACGACCGATGTGGTCTGCCAACTCATCGATGCGCTCTTCATAAAGGTCTGCAGCGCGGGACAAAACCGCGGCACGCTCCTCGATGCGAGTACTACGCCATGCATCGTAGGCCGCCGTGGAGCGGTCTAGGATGTCATCGCGCTGCGAATCATCGATGCGTTCAAACTTGTCTTCACTCTTGCCTGTGCTTGGATTCTCAATAGCGAACATGGGCCCCTGTATAGTCGCGGATCACAACCCACGCAAGCTTATGGAGCGACGAAATCGGCTCTAGATTGGGCTAGTTACGCAGGATTTACAACTCCCCAAAACCCCGGTAAACGAATAATTTAAGGATCGTTTATTTAATGATTATTTGATGCCAAGCGACAGGCCAATGCCCCCCATCCAGATCCAACACCTATGTCCGGCTTGAATGCCACTAAGAAGCAGCCCACGTAGCTTCTCGGAACCTGTACTGACGCAAAAACATATGAGACGTAACTGTTGCACCCTTTTGTAACACCTGTGAACGTACCACCCAGTACTATCCCCACGATTGAAGGAATGGCTATGGCCGTACTGCTTCAAATCAACGAAATCGTTTCTGGTCCCATTAAAGACCTTCTAGTTCACATTTCTGGAGGAAACTTCCCAGAAATTAAGCTCCCGAACATATCTTTGCCGGAAGTAAACCTCCCGGAGCTTCCACCAATGTCGTCTCCGACTTACCCAGAAGAGGTTAACCTTGAGGTTGGCGGTTCCTCTTTCGGCGACTTGGGTTCCTCGAATTTCCTCAACGAGACTGGCTCTTCCGAGCTACTGAACGACTTTCAGTCTTCCGAACTGGATCTCAGCGCACTAGGCAGTGTTTTGGGCGGTTACCCCCCCCATTTAACACTCGGCACCTTACCACATGCTAGTGATATTGAAAGCTCCTGCAGCACGGCACTAGTTTAGGCATGCGCCTCCCACCCGCAATCTTTTATCATCTAGTTTTAGGGAAAACGTCCTCTTGATTGGCGTGCTACAGGTTGGGCGCCTATTGCTAGGCCATAGGTTCTTTCAGATCTTATGAAAAGCGAAGCAATCGGTTAGTACAGCATGGACGTAGAAGATTGTCGACTTTAACCAGTTTTCTTTTCCAAAACTCTACTACATGTCGAATTGGATCAAGTCGTTAGACAATCGCGTTTTCGAGGGGAGGCACCATTCGGACAGTCTTCCCTGTCGATCTCCTCCCCAATGCGATGCGTTTGAGCCGCTCTTTAATTCCCCCTCCTCTGACTGGCTGTCAGTGGCCGTACGGCCATCGTTTCGGACGACGGTTGCAAGTCAGCGGAAAACCGGTTTTCTATACGCGACGTTGCAGTATTTCATAGCGTTCGCGCACTCCCGTTGCACCTATTCCCTACCTATTCCCTCTGCTAGTTAAATATACACCGGTGCATCAGCGCCTATTCACGCGTTACTGTTTCAAAACACTTAGGCCGGGAAACTCGCACTTGTCACAAACGGAAAAATGATACTTTCACAGACTCGGATTCAAGAGCCTCTAAGCTCACACGGCTACCAATTTTCACCCCCCATAACAGGAATTACTGCCCCTCAGAGTTGGATATTCTCTGTATAAGCACTACGTTTGTCGGGGTGATGAGCAAACCTCACACACTCCTATTGTTCCCGATCCCTAAGACCATGAAAAATATAAAAAACAGGATAGCTGCCGGCTTCATCGCCCTCACCGCGAGTTTCTCCCTCGCCCAAACTGCCAACGCAAGCCAAGGGCAGGAAATGGTTACCTTCGGTGATTCTATTACCGCCAACGGCGGAGCACCTGGTAGCCGCGCATCTACAAGCCCCTACAAGCCCTACATCCAATTCCACCCCTGCTTTAATGACAAACGGAACTGGGCGCATCAAACCGCCGATAACTTCCATTACACCCTCGCAGATTATTCCTGTAACGGGACCAGCTACTCGGTCGACGCCTACGTAAATGACGCTATTCGTACCGGCAATATCGGACTCAACACTAAAGAAGTCGTTTTCATGTATGGGGGCCTTCAGCCAGACACTCACATAGATGCCCTAGCCAACTCCACCCTCCCAAACATTCCTAAAGGATCCAACTATCGAGCGCTGCTTGGCTTAGAGTTCGGCAAAATCCGCCGAGTTGCCCCCAAAGCGCGGATCACTATGGTCAACTACCTGCCAATGACTGTAAATGACACGCTGTGCGCGATTAACGATGGCATCAGAGTTGTGCCTATCTCCTTCCCAGGTGCTACTAATGCGGAAGCCGAATTCAACCGTGAAATCGGACGCGCAGCACAAGCTTTAGGAGCCAACTTCATCAACCTCTATGACCAGGCCAAGACCCACGACACTTGCCAACCTGACGCCACTCAGCGTTGGACTGTAGCGTTGAAAACTCAAGCGGCACCTTCCGTCATGCCTATGCACCCGACAGATATCGGACACGACGGAATGGCCAGAATCATCACCAGCGAACTTCAAAAGCGTTAACCAGACGACAATCCCAGGAAGAACCTAAGAATGCGACTCCACACTAAAATGGTTGCAACTTCCATCGCAGCCGCAGCTCTCATGGCCGGAAATATCACTGCAACAGCCGCAGTAGCAGGCAACACTGTCCTCACCGGAGACAGCGTGGTAGCAAACCCAACGCTCACCGATTTCTTGCAAAATAAAGCCAAAGTCAAGACAAATACCGGAGTAGGCTGCGTCACCGACGGCTCCATTGCCAATGAAATAGCCATCGCTTCTGGGGGCGCCCACGTGGATCAGTACCAATGCGCAGGCGCCTCTTTCGCAACTGGCGGTATACACATTGAAGACACGCTTCGAACTGCCGCACAACGCGGCGATCTCAACCCACAGACCAAAAACGTAGTCATTGTCGCAGGCGCCAACGATACATACCCATACGGGTCTGATGTTGCTGCTTCGGAACGCGCAATCCGAAGCGGTCTGCGTAACGCCATTAACGTAGCACATCGCCATGCTCCAAATGCTAAAGTCACTGTTGTCGGCTACCCACATGTATCTTTCAATAACATGTCCTGCTACAACAGTGGCTTGGGGTCATCAAACCCACTACCCATCCCAGCCGGTAATACCGCTGGCACCGAACAGCGCCTCCAAAACACACTCCGTGAAGTCACGCAACAAAACAACGCTACCTTCCTCGACGCATGGCCGATGTCCCAAGGACACGACGCCTGCTCCCCAGACCGATGGTGGGTAAATCTCGTCGACATCATGCCACCAGCACCAGGAAACCTGCCTTTCCACCTCAATGCCCACGGCACACACGAATATGGCCGTTTCATTGGGCGAAACATTGCAAAATAGCCCCATGCCGCCAGTTCCGAGTAAACAATCAAAGGCCTAGGCTTTTCTTCCCTAGTACATTGGATAGACTCTTGCACGCCCAAAGAATCACTGCCGCACTTTTAACCGCAATACTTACAACCACGGCCCTAGCACCCTCCGCTCAAGCCCTCCGACCAGGAGACAAATACGTAGCACTCGGGGACTCCTACGCCTCCACGGGCACAATCACACGGCCTGCTCCGGGGAGCACCCCGGCCTGCGTCAGGGACCGAGACAACTACCCCCACCGACTAGCTGAGCTCCTCAACCTCCAGCTCGACGATGCCACCTGCGCTTGGGCGTTTACCTACCAATATGACAACCCTCAACATCACGCTCTGCCTCTCACCGCTCCAAGTCCTCAGAAGCAACATCTCACCCCCGACACAAAAATAGTCACCATTAGTCTCGGGGGAAACGACGCAGGCCTAGCCGCCCTTTTTGCTAGTTGCGCACCCCACGTTCAAATTCCCGGACTACCCGAGTGCGCGCCCCTCGCCGAGCCTGTAACAGATGGAAGTATCTACAACCCCGATTTCACTGGCAGGAATCTTAAACAGCGACTGATCGATATAGCCAACGATGTAAAGAGACGCGCACCGGCAGCCCAAATATTCTTCACAGGTTACTACACAGCCGCGACCCCAGAGCACACGTGCCCAGAAAGTGGCTTTCTCTCCCTAAGCGATCGACGATACATTGAAAGCTTTCTCACTAAGGTGAACTATACGCTTAAACAGGCAGCTTTGGAGTCACACACGACTTACATCAGCCCCCCAAATGACGATGAAGGTTGGTGCAAACCGCCGCATCAACGAAACTCCAACTTCCACGGGCTTCCCGAGGGCAATCTAATCGCTCATCCCACCGCATTAGGCCAACAACACATGGCACAAGAAATCGCCCGCAAGGTTCGCTAACCTCCTGCCCGAGCGGAGCAGTTGAAAATTTCAGTGGCTACTGGCCTAGACAGTCGAGCAATTCGAGCCTTAGGTAGTTCGGAGGCTCGTGATTTCCTCAGATTGTAAACACCGAGCGCGGTTATCTGGTCGTTCATGCGTCTGCCGGAGACCTTTGGTTGCGGTGACTGTTTACAAAACGCGTTAATGCGGCCGCGGCATTCGTGTAGCCAGGCGAGAAAGGATTTTACGGTGCCTAGCTTCACGAAGTCTACACCAATCAACCAACTCGGGTCTCAGAGGTCCTCCTCTAGCGATGGACAGCCAAGTTAGCGAGACCTGGATATTGACAAGCACGCCAAACTTGACGTACCCCGTAAAGAAGTAGCTAAGCTAAACATGAAAAGGGAGTTCTTCTCAAAAACGGCAGCCTACTTCGTCACAAAGCAAAGAAGATAGAACGTTTGGGGATGCGGGCATTTCAGGGCTTTTCAGAGTAGCAGCTTGCATCGGCGTTGATTGATGCTTAGCCCCAAGCGTTCTAGGCTTTCTCATATAGTGATATGAGTACGGGGTCAAAAATACCCCTTTAAGCAATGAATTGTTCAATTTAACAACCAGTGGATAGCAGTCGAAAGAGAAATCCACCGAATCCCCCGTCGAGGAACGGTCCCCACTCAGTTATGTTGAAGAAGTGTAGTTTAGTCGCTCTGGTTAATCTTGGCGGCATCTCGAAAAATTTGAGCAACTTGCTAGATTGCTCGTAGTTTTAGCTGGATGTAGAGTGACCCCACTATATAATTTTCCACCACCCGGGCATTCAGAAGTATTCCCAACTGAAGCCCCCAGCCTTTCCGTATTGTACTGCTCCCCATTACTTCGCCTGAGAAATCAATTACCGACTCTAGTGGGGAGCAGTTGTATTCGCGCACGTAGTTCGTTGTCAGTGGCGCAGCGGGAGAATTGGCGGCCCGAGTTATGGTTACTAGGCTGCAGCTCAACATGTTGGTGTTCGCGTTGATCCAGTCCTTGTTTTGTTTGGTCGAGTCTTGCTCCATGGCAAGCTATGTCTTGTGAAAAGCCCTCAAAGCGGCAGTACTCCTTCGAGGTCAAAAAGAAGTTGTCCAACGCCACCTCGCCGGCGAGACAAAGAACAATCTTGTCCGTGAGTTTGGCCTGTCGCCAGATCAGGTGGTCAGAGATCGGCCGCGGAAATGGCGAAAAGGCGGTGATGAAGCGTTAAAGCCCAAGCCGAAGGGTAGGCCTAAAGGCGCAGCTAACCCGAAGATGCTTACTGAAGGAGACAAATTGCCTCGCGAATACGACCAGTTGCGAACCGATAATGCCTATCTAAAAAAAAATTGCGGTACTTGAGAAACCAGGGACACTCCTGAAAAACAGGCGATCGTTAACCCCAAGCCGCCACACCGCTTGGAAGACCTCCTAGCAGCGGCAGGTATGCCACGGGCGACATTCTTCTACGATCAAAAGCGACTCGAAAAGCCAGATAAGCATGCTGCGGTAAAGCAAACAATCCTAGGAAGCATCGGGCGCAACAAGCATCGCTACGGCCACCGGCAAGTGTTGCCGGACTTGCGTAATAAAGGCTGGCTGGTCAACCACAAACTCGTCTACAAGCTCATTCGCCAGATGGGCCTTCGGACCAAAATCCGTCAGCGCAAGCCCTTCACTTCCTACGCAGGAACCATCCGTCGCATTGCTGGCAAAAAGTTTGACTGCAAGTTCACTCCAGACAAGCCCAACACCATCTTTGTTAGCGACGTTACCGAGTTTAGGACTGCAGGCCGCAAAGTGTATTTGTCCCCAGTAATGGATCTCATCGACCGTCCCATTGTCCCTCACACCGTGTCTAAATCACCGTCGATAGCGTTTATCGTCAAAATCATTGACAAAAGCGATTGCGGCCTGTGCGCCGAAGGCTGGGTGGATGATGCACACCTACCCAGGCTTCCAATACCAGCAGTCGACCTGGCGTACTTTGATTCACGCCAACGGCAGTGCTCAGTCGATGTCGCGTAAAGCCAACTGTGACGACAACGCAGTAATGGTCAACTTTTTCGGACACTTAAAACCGAGATGTACCACGGAGAAGATTTTAGCAACGTCGAGGAACTCACCCATGCTATCGAAGATTACATCCAGTGGTACAAAACCGAACCCATCCAACAACGACTAAAGGGCCTGACCCCGATGCACTATCGGAATCAAGCCCTTGAACGTCTAACCACCTAGAATTAAACCAGTCCAACTTTTGGGGCCGGTTCATATCAGGAGGCAAGCAGAGGGGAGAATAGGCTTAGAAAAATCTCATCCTACACAGACGAATTGAACTCTCTAGGCTGTCGACTTGCCAGGAAGCTCAGGGCGTATAACCTTACCCATTGGGTTGCGAGGAAGATCAGTAACGAAAAACACGTCGCGAGGAGTGTGCGCGTCGGACAAGCCCTCGCGGACTAGCCGGCGAACTTCATCTTCTGTAAGCTCCTCCGAACTCACGCCGTCTTCCCGAATGATGTAGGCACGGAGAGCCTGGCCAAAGTCAGGATCTTGAACGCCGTGTACATGTACCTCTGCGACACGACTGTCTCGGATCAGTAAGTCCTCTAGCTCAGAAGGGAAAATCTTCTCACCATACTGCGTAATTACTAGGTCGTCCGCACGCCCGCCCACGTATAGCTTATTTCCCTTCTTATAGCCGCGATCACCCATACGCAGTAGCCCATTTTGAGTTTTAATATCAATTGATGGATCGGTATATCCGGCAAACATGTCGTAGGCACCGGCGAAAATCTCCCCTACTTCGCCGTCGGGAACCACTTGACCGTCATCGTTTCGTATCTCAATCATTGAGCCTGGGTGAATAGTACCAGTCAACGTTGGGTCTGCCGCCAAGTCTTCGGCTGCCGAAATCGCAAGACCAGAAGTTTCAGTGGAACCGTAGCAATTGTGGAAAATGGGGCCGAACTTTTGATTTACCTTTTGCACCTCGTAAGGGGTGAGGGGGCTACCCGAGGACGTTACAAACTCAAGGCCAGGCACGCGGTCAATACCGTTCTTATCCAAATAACCTATCATCCCGCGAAGCCGAGAGGCGGAGCTGATCCACGCATCCACACCATACCGTTCCACTTGTTCAAGTGCTTTCGCTGAATCGAAATTGCGTTGAGTAATTATCGTCGAACCGGTAAATAAGCACAACAGCATATTACCCCAGCCGTAGAAGTGAAATAGTACGCCTGTAAGAAGGACAGACATATCTCGGCGCCATGGGATAGCGTCCAAAACCGGTCCAATACCCTGAGGCGACTTAAGCTGACGGCGTACAACTCCCTTCGGCATTCCTGTGGTACCCGAGGTCATCACGACATGCTGAGACTTCGTAGGCTTTTTGGGCAGGAGGCTCAAATTAGGACTGCCGGCTTCTATGATTCCCTCCATAGTAAGGACACCCTCAGGGAGGGAGGAGCTATCCTCCACGTGACCAATAATGATCTGACACGTCTTCTTAGTAGTCTCCGTAAGCCTTTCGTAGAAACATTGGTCCACGATGAGGGTTTTAACTTCATGGAACTCAAGCACGCGCTCGATCTGAGGGCCAGAGCTGTTGGCGTTAATCATGAAAATATGGTAGCCAGCCATCTGACGTGCGCAAAGCGGAAATATTGCAGCACGCCCGTTTAGTGCCATGACGGCTACATTGCTTCCGTCCTCCACACCGTTTTTGAGAAGTCCGGTTGCTAGTCGAGTCACTTGCTCGAAGCACTCACCAAACGTTAGCTCGCCGTCATCATCAACTAGGCCCAGACGTTCAGGGTGACGGCGTGCGGTATTCGCCAATGCGCCACTTTCCAACGTCCCAAACCTTCGAATAGTCTCAAAGTCGGACCTTACCTCCCGCGCCGAACCGAACTCAAAGATGTTGTTTTTCCGAATGACGTTAAGAAAGTAAAGGAACTGACGAACAACTTCCTTCCTAGGAACACCATGCTGAGTGTTAGGTTGCAGTGTGTATTTTGACATTGTTTTCCTTTCACGGCTTAAATTACCTAGTTGCAATTTTATGAAAATGCATCAGTGACATAGGTAAACGATTCTCGTTCCATCTTTCCAACTGCAGCGGCGGCAGCGCTTTCATCTAGGTTGAGATGTTCCCCAACAATCGTTCGCATGACTTCACGCACCGAGGGCGCAACCTTGGTCGCATCTCCGCAAACTAGGACCCTCGCGCCCCTGGAAATATAGTCCATTACCTCGTGACGATTCTCGTATACTTTGTCTTGGACGTACTTCACCTCATTTTGGGAAGAATTCATTTCTGGATGCCTAGAAAAGGCTGTCCTAACGTCGACTAGACCGTCTTTCTCCCAGACTTCCAATTCTTCCCGATACAAGTAATCCGAATCTGGTCCGTGGCATCCGAAAAAGAGTAGTACAGGTTCCACAGCACGCCTACTATTCCGTGATTGAATCGCGCGTTCCTCGATAAACGCCCTTAAAGGTGCGATCCCTGTACCCGCACCAATCATCACCACTGGTTTGTCCACGTCATCGGCGCGGAAATGGGGGTTTCCACCAACAACGGAAACGCAAACCTTTGCCCCTGGTTTTAGTCCAGCTAGATAGTTAGAGGCAACACCGGAAAAAACTCCACTTCCAGACCAAGCTGGAGACTCTAGCCTAGAGAAGGTAAGGGACACCCGATTCGTAGACGCCAAAGAGGAGGAGGAAATAGAGTAGCGGCGGGGCTTCAGTGGCTCAAGGAGGGACAAATACTCTTCAAAGCTCAAATCAATTGATGAATACTTCTCGAGGAGGTCTATCAATGAGGTCCTATTCCTCAACAACTGAGCATAAGTGGCCGGCTCAAGGAGCATTTCCAATTCCTTCTTTTCCGGGGGGCACACACAGTTGCGTTGTAGGATGCCGATGTGCTGTTTACTAACTGGAGTTGCAAGCTCAACGTAGTTAGTAAGCAGTTCAGTAAGAGTCATCACTTGGCCGACTGGAAGAATCGTAGATTTGCCGTTCAGCTTTATGCGGGCTTCGCTTGACAGCCTAAATCGATCCAAAACGCGATTTACTGAAACTTCTGGATTTCGCGGTAGTACTTCAAGATAGTCACCTGTAGAATAATTAACTTCTTGAGGTAGCTCTATATCCACCCGGTACTTATCATTGATCGGTCCATCTGCGGCGGTTGAAAGCCTGACAACTCTTTGAACTTCGGCCTCAAAAAACTCGCTCTCCGAATCGGTCGACAGGGCATCTGCTCGACCTTCGCTCATGTACTGGATCTGAACTGAATTCGCTTCGTCTTGGCTGTTAATTTCTACCGAAAGATGATCTCCAATAGCCTGCCAAAGCTGCTTTTCCCAGTCCGCGAAATCCGAGAGGTAGTCTCCGCGAACATCTACAGCTCCTCTATCGACGAGCCGGTTAGCCCCCGCCGCTTCCATAGCCTGATCGATGACTGACGGCACGCGTTGGAACGTTTCCGCCCATTCGGAATTACCACTACCAACTACGGCAAAGCTTACTTCACCTAAGTCAGGACAGTCCCCAGTGGTCAGCCACTTGAAAAAAGACTTCGCATTCTCCGGCGGCAATCCCTCATAAGAGCTGGTAGCAATTATTACTACGTCTCCAGAGTGCAGGTCATCAACTGCATCATCGAGGTCAGCCACCTCCGTTTCAAAACCTTGCGAATTAGCGAACGCTTCCAGTTTTTTCGCATGATTCCGAGAAGTCCCAGCATTGGATCCGACGAATAGCCGCAGCTTATGCCCGTTTGGCTCGGCAACCGCAACCTTGTCAAACTTTTCCTCGCCGGAAATCGACCCACCTGCTTCGGTCTCAGACTCCCCGCCTCGACCCCGGTACGGGAACTTTTCTCGCGGAGCGATGTTGATCAATAGATCTTTCGGTTTCGAAGTGAGTCCATCCAACATGGTAAGTTCGTATGAAGGATCAGCGAATTCAAGATCGAAGTGTTGGATAATTAAAGCAAGAACCATTGTCGCTTCCTGCATGGCGAATGCACGGCCTAAGCAGGATCGCTCGCCGTTGCCAAACGGCTTCCAGGCGTTGTGCGGAATTTTCTTTGCACTCTCAAATTCAAACCTCTCCGGTATAAATTCCTCAGGACTATCCCACACAGCCGGATCACGATGCATGTGTCCCAAAAGGACAAGAAGAGTGTCGCCTGGATTAACAGTTACAGGGTCGCCAGCCGTTCCTCCATTTTCGCCGATTGTGGTGGTTTCATAAGGTGTCACAGCATATGCTGGTGCCGTCGGGTATAGTCGCAAGCCTTCACGTAAGATCTGGTCTATGTATCCCAGATTTTTAAGATCTTCATACTTAGGAAAGCGACCATTCAAAACCTTGTCTGTTAATTTTCGAGCTTTCTGAAGGACTTCCGGATTCTTGATTAACTCATACACCACAAAACTTAGAAGTCCTGAGGTAGTCTCGTGGCCTGCAATCAGAAAAGTAATGAGCTGATAACGAAGGTTCTCATCGCTTAGCTTTTCACCAGTCGACGGATCTTCAGCATTCATCATCACGTCGAGAACATCTTCATCACCCTCAGCGCTGGGATTCCGACGCCGCTCTGAAATCAACTCATCCACCGTATTTTCCATGGTTTTAATGTCCCCCTGGAATCGGTGTTGACCAATAAAGTCAAGCTTTTTTTGAATTTCAAGTGCGTGAGCCTTTCGGCCTGCATGATGTAGGCCTCTTGCCATTGCATTGACAAACGGGTGGAAACCTTCGGTGTAAAACGAGTTAAACCGATAGCTGAACGAGCATAGCGCGATCGTATCGAGAGTCAAACGAGTGAAATCATTAGCAACGTCAACTGCCGCTCCTGAAGAATTTCTGGACCACTTAAGCATTAACTGGTCCGCAATGTCCGTCATTTGACCATACATACTCCGCAACGCTAACGGGTTGAACGCCGGCATGAGAATACGGTGGGCTTTGCCCCACTCCGGATCATCATATTCAGAAGTAAACAGTCCATTCCCCGCAAAATTACGCACTACTTGCAGAGCAGGGTGGACTAATTTATGGAATCGGGATTCATCCGATAGTTCATCCACCAGTGCGAAGGAGCTCACTACATAGAAAGGCTCTGTCCCAGGGATTACCTGTCGATAAAATCGCCCATGTTCTTTAGCAAGCTTAGTTGCGGATTGTACAATGTTATTAGGGTCAACCGAATATGCAGTTCCGACAAACGGGTAAACCTTGGGTCCTGGCAATTCCGCCAAACAAGTTGAGTTATTGTCATTTTTCGAGGCGTTGGTGATAGTGCCAGTCATCTAGATTAGCTCCTTCTTTGAATTCACATCGCAGTAATACGTCTCGGATTGAAGTCCTTGTTGGACTTACAGATAGGAATTTGTACAGCTACGTTAAATGGCTCTTGAAGGCGTACTTCTAGAATAATTGAAGTACTTGTTGAATGCTCGGCCATGCATTCAAGGTTCTGTCCAAGAAATTGTCTAAACGCAATGTACCGGTTAGATGAACCAGCGGCGTCGTGAGCGGATAGTTCTGGACCAGTGTGAATACAAACTCAGGAGTCATATCGTCGTTCTTTCTGTGTCAATGACGAAATTGCCGTCTCTTCTAGTAAAAGTCATAGACAGGAATTAGTGGCTATTTCCATCACCTGCCTGTTGACCCATTTGGATGCCTTAGCGATAAGTTTCGGCAATACGCCTACCATAATATCCGTGCCCGGCATCAGTGAGATGCCCGGCCAACTTATGCGGTGAATCGTCAAAGATCGAGGCACCATAACGTCCAGGATCATTAGAGCACCCATTCTTGCCACTTTGAACGGAAATCTCGGCGACCATATCCAGAAACTCACTTCCCGTATGCAGAGCGGCCAATCGTTGCTGTTCTCGCACTTCATCTTGGTAATAGGCCACAAGTGGGAAATACCAGTGACTGGTAACCCCTAGAAGATTGGAGCCACACGTATGATTGTGCCCATCTGTTTCATCTGGGATTCCCAGAAGAATTACTTTTGCGTTGGGGGCGACGCTTTTCACACGGTTAATAGCACCTGTCATTGCCGCATCGTAACGAGCCATTCGTTGGGGCTGTGTAGTCATTGATGGCAAGTTATTTGGCTGGTAAGTGTCGTTAACTCCAGCACTGATAGTCACCAGCCGCGTATTCGCATCGAGCTTACGATCCGCTATTGCTCGCTCAACCTGCTGACGAACTGTGTCATGTGGGATTGCATCATTTCCGTGCGGTTCGACGTATGCAGTCGCTCCCGGACAAGAATAGTCCTCTAGGCGCAGGCCAGTACGCTTCGCAGCCTGAACTGCAAAGTTGTTAGGATCCTGTGCGCAGGAGCCATTGCGAATGGTTGGCCACTCAAGATTCGGGACGTTCTTTTTAGTCTTGTATACCGCCACGTCTAGTGCTGTAGGGTTGGCCGCTACGGAATCGCCAAAGCTCAGATAGGTTTCCCGAACGTTTTGGTTCACTTGAGGCTTTGGTTGGAGGTTTATTGGTGCCGCTGGAAGCGGTGGCATTTGCGGCAACGGGGGAAGCGGTGGCATTTGCGGCAACGGGGGAAGCGGTGGCATTTGCGGCAACGGGGGAAGCGTCGGCGCTTGTTGAGGTAACGATGGTAAAGAAGGGGCTGCCTGTGCAATTGGCACCCCTGATACCCCGATGGCGAGCGCGACTATTACACCGCAAATTTTTCGTATCTTCATTGGTCCTCTTCTCAAGGTTAAAATTGACTGGCCAATCTTTGAAAGTACCACAGTGGCACTATTTATAGTTTGACAGCTTTCGTTAAAATGTTACACGTCATCTCAAAGTTCCTCAGGGATATTCTGTATAGCTTGTAACTTTTTTAGAAATCCCTTTCTGCGCTGTATCCCATGTCTCCCCATTACTTGCTAAATCTCCTCGCACTGGAGCACTATATTTGCGCGGATTCCACTACATGCAAACCATAAATGCTTGACCAGCGTTCGGACATTCCTCCGTCTTTTGAGCAGAAGGCGTGTCTAGTTTGTAAGCATGCATTCGAGTTGACACATTGGAATATCGCTTTGGCGGTGCACTGCTCCTTAGTAGGGCCGTTTTTCGTTCAATGCACCGGAATGGCACCTACAGGCGCTAACTGACTGCTAGTGCGCTTTACCGCTGATACCAAAATTCCCTTGACGCTCTCTTTACGCTGTTCGAATAAAACGGGGGTTGAGGGTCACAATGCATGTCCAAGGTCAGGTAATTTTAGATTCTGACCTGTAGGGTTTCGCAGGATATATGCTTCGCGGGCGTATATCTGAGCTTCAGATGCGAAATCCACGATGTGGTAGCCAACCCGTGGTAATAGGCGGTGGTCTGGTGGCCCAATGCCAAAGGATCGACCACGTTGCCACTGCGGCGGCGATACCAAATGCAAAGGAACTACCCGAAGGCGGTGTAAGGCCTGCGGAGTTTCAGTCAATAAAAGCCGACCAGATGTCACCAAAGCTGCCGCATTGAGCCAGTTCATCGAACATTGCATCTCCACAACCTCACTGGAAGCTTTGGCTACACAAAATGGTGTCAGTGCTTCAACAACGAAACGACGCTTTAGCTGGTGCTGGCTTGTAGATGTTCTCGACCTCATCGTCGGTCATACCGGGCGGATCTATGACCAAGTCTTTATCGACGGCACCTACACCGCCAACAGATGTTTAATCGTGGCCGGCACCCTAGACCACGTCATTGCCTGCCACTGGTGCAAGCGCGAAACCACCCATGCCTACACACAGTTATTGGAACGAATATCAGCGCCTTCAATCGCCGTCATTGACGGCGAGCAAGGAGCTGCTAGCGCCATCAAACAGTGCTGGCCTACCACTGTCATCCAACGCTGCCTGGTGCATGCTCAGCGTGTGGTACGCCGCTATACCACCTCACGTCCACGTACTGATGCTGGGTGCCCCATCTACCAACTGGCACCCAAACTCACACGCATTACCACTATCGACCAAGCCAGCCAATGGGGCGCACAACTGAATGGATTCGCCTCGGTCTACCGCACCTGGTTAGAGGAAAAGACCCTCGTCAAAGACCCCAAACAGTCCATTGAACGCATACGTTGGCCCATGCAAACGTGCGCAAGGCCTACAACAGCCTGGCGTAGCGACCTGCTGCTTGTCTACCTCACCCCGCCTGAAGGAGTCGTTGATACTCACGAATATAAGCCACCACCAATAGTCTCGAAGGCGGAATCAACCCCCAGTTGAAATTACTAGCGAGAACAAACCGCGGACGACGCGGAGAACGCCAACGCCGAATGCTCGAGTGGTGGCTCTATCTAAAAGCAGAACTACCCGACGAGCCACTACGCATCGCCAAGCAGTCCCACTGGGGCCAGGACCAACTCGCCAAAGTATCCATCCTGACCCACACCGAGAACCAAGCCGACCACGAAACAGGACGACCAGCCCTCTACGACAACGGTATCGACACCGAGTACACCCACTCAATCGGCATCCAAAAAGGCCAAATCCAATCCCAGCGACACGCCGAGCCAGACACACATTTTGACCCTTAAGCCAAGTTCTCCTCAAAACATCTCGTATCCCACAGGAAATTTTTATCTGGTACGCACGCTACAAGGCGAAACGGCGGAACTCGTGGTGCTATCACTGCTCCATCAATTTGATGGCTATGACCGCAAATAAAATCGGACTAGTCGCGTAGAACCACACCCGTGTCCACTCAATCAGATGTGGCAAGAGACGACCCCCGTAGGGCCATTCAGATTCATACCAATTCAATATAGCGAGACCATGATTGTACTGCGATCTTCAACTCTAGCTGTCGGCCTTTAGTTATAAGGACACTGTTCAAACAACCAACTCTAGTAAATGAACTACTGCGCTACCACGCGTTCATCACGTTCAGAACTTGAGGTTTAGAGCGATTAAGCTGATAACCAAATTGTTCCCAGTTGTGCAGGCCTTGGGCTGGGTAGCTTACAGTCGGATTTAGACCTTGCAGCCGCGCAGCACCTTCCCACACGTGAGTAGTCACGTTAGACCCGACCTCTAAGGCTGCCCCAGCGGCTTGATGCTCTGGCAGATAATGGCTGTCCCCAGGACCAGGAATACCAGAGGCCGAAGAAATATATAGATTAGTGTTACGCAATTGAGGGATCAGCAACAGCGGATCGTTTTGGAAACGCTTCGGATTAAACAGCGATCCGTACATTGCATTGATATTGAAGCCACCAGCATCCAACATAGCCAGACGCATGAACGTCTGTGCCCCCGGAACAGTGGTAGTCAAGAAACCGGAAAAAGACAGCGCTTGCCGGAATTGATTCGGGTGCTTCGCTGCCAGGGTTAGCGCGGCACCAGCGCCCATCGACAAACCCGCAATAGAGTTATTGTTACGTGCAACGCCGAAGTTTCGCTCCAGATAGCCTGGGAGTTCGCTGGTCAGAAACGTCTCCCATTTATAATTAACGGGGTTTGATAGATCGTAGGTCGCAGGCCCCTGCCAATCAGCATAGAAGGAAGCGGCACCGCCAACCGGCATAGCCAAGGTAATGTTGTGCGGCTCGTAGGTCCTTGCAGCATTGACGTCGTTTACCCACGCGTTGGTGCGATCGGTGGCACGGAGACCATCAAGCAAATAGAGGGCAGCATTGCCGCCGCGCTTTGCGGGCTGAATCTGTACCGGGATGGTGCGGCCCATGGCCTGGGACCAAACGTCACAGCGCTGGACCCACCAGGCAACCTTGTCCCACTCGCACGTACCAGTGGCGTCACGGCGCAGCCAGTCGCGGTTGGCTGCTTCTGCCGGCTGGGACCCCGCCACGACGGCTAGGCCCAAAGCTACGGCAACTGCCATGATGACTGAAAGGACGCGACCCTTGATGGAAGCAGTCATCTTTCTCCTCCAAACTACTCGGTGATTGTCACTAAGCTCTATCGTCCGAACCCTGTATATCGTTAACGTCACGGATCGATAACAATGTCACAGGTTAGTGTAACTTAGGTTGGCCCTAAAGTCTGCATTTGAAGGAATTAGTGCAGGTAGTCCGAGGGATCCGAGGAGAAGGCTAGGGTCCGCCCATCTGTCAGGGAGAATTTAATATTTTTCCAGAAACGGTCCCAAGTTAAAGGATCCCTGTAGGTAGCGAAGAGTTTCTGAAAATCGGCGTCGGCAAGAGCGGCGCGAGCCTTGGCAGCCTCGTACTTATCAATCCACGCAGGAACCTCGTCAATATCGACGGCAGAGTCTGCCACCTGCCATGACATGTCCAAGCTCTTGTCGTGCCCAATGCGCCCACCCTCGATGCGTGGCTGGCGCGCCGCCAAAGGATTGCTGAGTCCAATATTGTCCAGCACGCGAATATCCAGCGGTGCATTCATGGAAGAAAGGCCCAAATTGAGCAGGTAAACGGTGGGTGGGTCGGTGCGCGAGGGATCTGCGGGGGCCGCCGTCCACGAGAACCTATCTTCCCCCTTGATATAGCGGAAGGTCATGGCGTCGCCAGCCTCCAGCTCGTCGATACCCTCTTGGTAGTCCTCCATAAACTTGGCGCCGAGGAATTCTTCGGCTCGCCTGGGAGGATTCTCACGCTGGGTCGCGTTGGTCCAGAAATCGCGCTCATCCACGATGGAGATCTCGCCCTCGTAGATGCTGCGGTCCACCGGATGTCCGCGCAGAACGATAACTAGCGCCCATACCGCACAGAACACGGAGGCTATCCATACTCGAACGCTGACCACAAAAATGGGAAGCAGTGCCGCAAAAAGTGGGAGCAAAAGCATGCGACCATGCATGAAATCTCCGCCCACGCGCAGCACGTAGAGCGTGTGAATGAGCGCAGTGCCTTCAAAGAGATAAATAGCGGTGGCAGTAGAACGCACCGCGGTGGGGCGCAGATTTGCCTTCCATAGACCTGCCACGGCGAGCACGATAAGCGGCAGGAAGAGCCAGTATGGGCCGACAAAATCCGCCAGGTAGGTAAACCCCTTGCCCCATTCGGAACCGGCCGCAGACTTAGCCACGGCCGTGTGCGGGGTTAGTAGACCGTAGTAGCCCATGCGGAAAATCTCATAGGCCAACGGCAGCGGCACCGCGGCGGCAAGAATCTTCCACGAGCGGTGGGATACAAGAAGCACGATTCCCACCAGACCGCCGTATAAAGCGAGCTCTGGGCGCACCAGCCAGGACAATCCGGCCCAGAAGGCGAGCCAATAGGCATCGCTATTGCTCCCAGAGTGGCGGCGCGGGCGCGTCCAACGCAGCAAAAGCCGCCACAGCATAGCGAGATAGAAGATGCACAAGCCCCATTCCAGGCCAGAGGTAAAAAAGTCTCGGGCCGGCGGCAGGGCCAGATACACTAGCGCGCCGGCCGGAAGAACGGCGCCAGTGCGCATGCTTGCCGCAGCGCCCGTACCGACTACCATTGCCGCGACCGCCAGAATGAGCCCCAAGTAAATGGCGATGCCTTCTAGGTTTGCGTGGGTTACCCAGCGCACCAGGAAAATGAGGTACTGCCACAGCGTGGAGGTATTGGCCTCTACGCGTTCGCCCATATTGAACACGGGCCCATTTCCGGCTTCGAGGTTGCGCACGGTGCGCAGGACAATGAGTCCGTCATCGGAAATCCAGCGGCGCGCAAAACCGCCCCACAAAGATAAAACACCGATCACAAGAACGACCGCCGGGGTACTCCAGCGGGCGATACTCTTGTGGTCGGTGTTAAGCACGGGAAGAAAGTTTATCAGCCCCGCGGAAAATTTCTATATCGATTCAGCTGTGTCTAGAACAACGGCATGATATACACCGCCATGGCGATGCAAGCGAGCCAAGCCAAAGCGAGAACCTGCAAAGTGCGGTCCTCCAATGCAATCTCATCCGGAGCGCCACCCTGGCCGCGGTCCACATCGGCCGCATAGCGCAAGATGGCGATGGTAAACGGCACCATGGAGACTTGGTACCACACGCCACCGGTCTGGGCATCGTTAGCAAGCTCGAAGCCCCAGAGGGTGTAGCAGATAACCACCGCGGTGGCGGCTAGCGTCCACACGAAGCGCAGGTAGGTAGGCGTATAACCTTCCAGGGACTTGCGGATTTTCGCGCCGGTTTGCTCCACAAGAAGGATCTCCGAGTAGCGCTTGCCTGAGGCCATAAATAGCGAGCCAAAGGCCGCCACCAACAGGAACCACTGCGAAAGCTCGATGCCTGCAGCCACGCCACCGGCCATGGTGCGCAGCATGAAGCCGGAGGAAACCAGGGCGATATCAATCACCGGCATGTGCTTCCAACCGAAGCAATAGCCCAATTGCAACGCGATATAAATCGCCATCACAATTGCCAGCTGCGGGCCAGCGGTAGCAAGGAAGGATAGCCCGATGGACAAGCAGATGAGCACCACGGCCATGACATAGGCGAGCTTGATGGGCAGCACGCCGGAGGCAATCGGGCGGAAGCGTTTGGTCGGATGCTCCTGATCCTCGCGCCAGTCCTTCGCATCATTGATCAGGTAGATGGAGGAAGCGCCGAGGCAGAAGACGACGAAGGCCAAGAGGACATCGACAAGCACGCGGCCGTGAAATAGGGCATCGGCGCCGGCCGCGGCGGGGGCCGCCAGCACGAGAACGTTTTTGACCCACTGCTTGGGACGCAGGGCCTTAATCATGCCATCGACAAGATTCTTCGGCGGCTTGCGCTTGCGGCCGGTATCTACGCCAGAGGTGTGCGGTTCCGAATGGAAAAAGTGCTGGTTTCCATCATCACTCATGCTTCATTCCTTTCATCACGACCTCTGCGGTAGCAGCGCCGATGGCCGCACCCACTGCCGTATCTGTTGGGTAGTGCACTCCGAGGACCATACGCGATGCCATCATGACTGGCACGCCGAGAAGCGGCGCCTTGCAGCCGGTAAGGCGGCTCGCCGCCACCAGGAATGCAGTAGTCGAGGTCGCGTGCGAACTGGGAAAAGATAGCTTGGAGGGAGTCTTTACCCCCACGCGCACGTACGGATAATCGGGGCGCTTGCGGCGCACGATGCGCTTGAGCACCACGCTAGCGGCGTGCGCGAGAAAAGCAGCAGCGCCCACCCGGATCCAGCCCTCGCGGCGGCGCTTGTCGACGCCCGCCCCTACCGCAGCGCTGCCCATCCAGCCCAGGGCATGCTCGCCCCAGTGGCTGAGCCCGCGGGCGGTAGGAAGCACGCCGGGCACGTCAAAGGCCGCACCCTGGATGGATTCGAGGACGCGCGATTCTGCTACGGAAAGTTTATTGGGCATCAAAGACCTTCTTCCAGGACTCGCGCGAGGTCAGCTCCGGCTGCGCCGCACGGTATTCAGCGCGCAGGTCATCGAAGTTTTCCTCGATCTCCTTCAGTAGCTCGCGGGTCTGCGATACGAGGTCTTTGGCCAGGTCGCGGTCGCGCTTACGGAAGGCCACACCGGTGCCACCTGCGGTAGAGACGGTGGCAGAGTCCACGCGGGAAAGGGTAAACCACCGGGCCTCGTCCGGAGTGAGGTTAAGCTGAGGCGCCTCGTGGTGCGCAGCGTCTTCCTTGCTCACGAGGTGCTTGAGGCCCTTGATGGCCCACGGGATCTTCTTAATCTTGGCTAGGCGGCCGCCGATATTGCGCGTAGGCACACCCGGCGCGCCGGTGGGAGAGGGCAGCTCATCTGCGGATTCCAAAATGACAGCATCGGAATAGTTCTTGCGGATTTCCGCGACGCGCGGCAGCGAGGACTCCAGGATGTCAAAGAGATGGTCCGGCCCCGCTAGGAAGTCGCGCATAGCTTCAATCTGGATGGCCATGGTGGAGTATTCCATGCACATGGTGTGCTTGAGGGTGGACTTGAAGATGGACTTGGTAATGCCCTTGGCCGGTCCCTCGTGGTACATCGCGGCAACGATGAGGCGGTTGCGCAAGTGGAAATAGGCCTGCCAGTCAATGGCATCATCCTTATCGGCCCAAGCCATGTGCCAGATGGCGGCACCTGGCCAGGTCACCGTGGGGAAGCCATTGCGCGCCGCGCGCAGGGAATACTCGGTATCGTCCCACTTGATAAAGAGCGGCAGCGGCTGGCCGTTGGTTTCTGCCACAATGCGCGGGAAGAGGCACATCCACCAGCCGTTGTACTCCACGTCAACGCGGCGGTGCAGCGCGCGGGAATCGTACTTCTTGGGATCTAGGTGAGTTTCGCGGGTACCGATGGCGCGCAGCGGGTACTTGGCAAAGTCGTGGTCGTAGACGGCGTGCGGTGCCGCACCCCACATGAAATCGGCACGGTTGACGCGCTCGCCGGTAGTGCGCAGCTGGGAGCGCTCCTGCAGGTTAAGCATTTGGCCACCGACGATAATCGGCTTGGCAGCGTAACGGGCCGCTTGCACCGCGCGCAGCACGGAATCCGGTTCGATGGCGATGTCATCGTCCATATAAAGGATGAAGGGCGAATCGGTATTTTCCAGCGCCTCGTACATAATGCGGGAGTAGCCACCGGAGCCGCCTAGGTTGCCCTGGCGGAACTCGCGGAAGCGCTCACCAAAGTGAGCGACTGCCTCGTCATAGCCTGGCTCATCGGCAGGGTGCTGGTTGCCTTGGTCCGGCATGAGGACGAAGTCGATGATCTCATCGACTACTGGGTCCTCGGCCAATGCCTTAAGGGCTGCTACGGCATCGGTCGGGCGGTTGAAAGTGGGAATGCCTACCGCCACGCGCTTGTCTTGGGCCGGCTGCTCGGTGCCGTCCGGCAGCACCTGCGGGCCGGGGGCGTGGGGGGAGCACCAGGCGGCGTCGGCAAGCGTGGTGTCCTGCTCGGCGGTGATATCGAACCACAGCCAGCCGCCGTCTTCGAAGTTTTTGAGTGGCAGCTCGAACTCATGGTGGCCGGTGCTTACCAGGTGGTTGGCCACGGAAATGCGCTGGCCATCCTGCTTGGAGCGGTAGAGGGAAATATTTGCCTGGCCCTCAATGTCCAGGCTGAGGATAACGGAGCGCAGCTGGGACCAGCGGCGCCAATAGGAGGCCGGGAAGGCGTTGAAGTAGGTTTCAAAAGAGGCTTCCTCGCCGGCCGGGATGGTTACGGACGTGCGGTTAAACCAGCTGAGGCGTTCGCGGTTTTGCTCGGCCTCGATGAGGTAGAGCATCCGCACATCAAAGGGCTCGCCGCGCTTAGGCAGCAGAATGCGCTGCAGGGGCTCATGGGCCTGGGTGTTGTTGGCAGTCACGATAACTTCGATTCTCCAAACGGTATAAACAGTAGTCAGCGATTTAGCGTAGTTGCTTTTGCATAAGTACTACGGTTTACACGCGGAGCCCGTAAGATGGAACATCATGAGATGGGTTCCTTGCGCGGCAGTAGTAGGTCTTTTTGCTGCAGCTAGCGCACCCGCCGCCCTCGCGGAGGACAAGCCCGCGGTGGATTTTTTGGACCACGCCCAGATTCTAAGCTCTTCGGACGAAGAGGCCGTGAAATCACAAGCGCAGTCCATGCACCTTCCAGATTCCGTGCACGAGGTTGTCTACGCCACGTATCCGAATTCGGGCGAGGATTTTTCCCGCACCCTGTTGCATGACTTGGCGCGCGAGCACCCACAATTCATCGGCAACGGTGAGCTGCAGAAGAATGTACTCGTTATCGCCGTGGGCTTTGAACCCAATAGCATGGCCGTGCGCTGTGGCGCCCAAGTGTGCCGAGACATCAAGATTTATGACGCCGGCCGCGTGGACGGCATCCTGGATCAGATGCGGCCGGCGCTGGAGGACGATGACTATACCGTCGGCATGATCTTGGCCACGCGCGCCGTCGCGGATCCGACCGTGCGCCGGCAATCTGCGCAGGAGGCGCCCACGTGGTCTATGTTCATTGCCACCACGTCAGTGATCGTGGTCCTCGCCGCGGTGGGGCTCATTACTTACTTGCTCACCCGCCGCGCCCGCCTGCGCAAGCGCTTTGACTATATTGCGGGAGTTCGCGATAGCGCCGAGGAGCTCATCGAGCGCACGGAGGCGCGCATTAATGCCCTGCAATCCCCCTTGGCGGGCGATTCCCTCAGGGTCCAGTGGCGTTTCCTAGTCAATCAGTACACCGATGCGCGGCCGACGCTCAAGGCCTTAGAACACGTCCAGGACTTTTCCTCGCATGCCGCCTCCATCAAGGAGTCCTATAAGGCGCTCAAGCAGATCCATACGGCCGCAGCGCAGATAGATTCCCTGGAAAAATTCTGCGACGGCGATACTGCGGTACGCGCCGGCGAGACGCAATGGCTGCTTAACGACACCCAAACGGCCCTCTCCCGTCAACCCGACAACGCCAGCCTCCGCCAGATAACGCAGCGCATTAATGAGCTGTCCCAGGATCTGTCGCGGGAAGACTTCGACTCCGCCTTCGCTCGCATCCTCGAGGACTACCACCCCATGGTGGGCGCGCTGCCAGAAAGGCTATATCCACAGCGCGACCGCCAGACTCCCCCGCTCTTGGGCACGCCGGAATGGCGCCCCGGCATGGGCACGCACTATATGCCCTATAGGTTTGCGGGCTTCTGGGTGGCCAACAACAATGTCTCCTCCCAGCTACCGAACCCGTATCGCTTTTAGGCGTTAACCGGCTCAGTGACCGGATCAATGCCCAGCTTATTGAGCATGTAGAGCACGCGGGCTTCGAGGTCATCGGCCAATTCGCGCGCCTGCTCTACGGTATCCGCGGTAGGAATATCCCAGATTTTGATGTCTTTACCTGCCTCATCGCGTTCGACCTCACGGCCTAGGAACACGATATAATCCGGCATCGCTACCGTCCGCACCTCATCAAGGTACTTATTTGGAGCCTCACCCATACCGCGCTCGTTCATGACGTGGGCGAGGTGGCCTTCCGCTTCGTTTTCCGGGTGGGCAACGGCGGTATCTACAAAGAGGGCCTCGCCGGCGTGCTTGCGGGTCAGTTCCGCCGCAGCCTGGGCCAGCGCATTATTAGTACCGGCGGCAAAGCGGATATGAAGGCGGTGAGCGCCGAAGTATTCACGCACCTCACGCTCCACCAATAGCGGCACGAATTCTTCGAGCTCAGCCTTCTTGGTGTGCTTGGCAATAACCTCATCGAGCTTGGCATCGATTTCTGCGGCGGTGTACTCGTGGCCGTAGTTTTCGTGCAGATCCTGACGCAGGGTTTCAAACTGGTTCATTGTTATCCCCTTTCTCGGATTATTGTCCCGTTTGCTACGTGTTAACCTGACGTTAACTTTACAGGTTAACGGTGGGTTAAGTCAAACGGTTGGGTTAAACCCAATAGTTTTCTGCGCCGAAAATGCGGGAAGGCCCGCCGGGAGTTCCGGCAGGCCTTCTTGGACTGTTCCTTCTTTTTATCGGGAATGCGCGATGCACGGCTACGCAGTTTTAGATGCTCTTGCAGCCGCTCCGGCGACATTTTCCACATGCGGCGATCAGCCATACCGTCACCTCCTTCCTGTAGAGGTGATCAAGTTTAGTGGCCACGCTCCTGTTCGATAGCCTTGCCCTCGTTCCAGAATGGCGCGAGCTTATTATCAAACATGGACAGCGCAGAACCGATAGCCATGTGCATATCCAGGTACTGGTAGGTGCCCAAGCGGCCGCCAAAAAGAACCCTATTGTCCTTCGACTCCTGGGCGGCGAGCTTGCGATAGGCCTCCAGCTTAGTGCGGTCTTCCGGAGTATTAATCGGGTAATACGGCTCATCGCCTTTATCGGCGAAGCGCGAGTACTCCTTCATGATGACCGTCTTGTCCTTCGGATACTTATCCTTACGCTCCGGGTGGAAGTGGCGGAATTCATGGATGCGGGTGTAGTCCACGTCCGCATCGTTGTAGTTCATCACGGGCGTGCCCTGGAAATCGCCGGTGTCCAGCACCTCCAGATCAAAGTCGAGGGTGCGCCAGCCCAGCTCGCCCTCGGCAAAATCAAAGTAGCGGTCCAATGGGCCCGTGTAGACCACGGGCGCATCCGGAGACTCAGCGCGCAGCTCCTCACGAACCTCGAACCAATCGGTATCCAAACGGACCTCAATATTGTCGTGGTCAGCCATGTTTTCTAGCCATGCCGCGTAGCCGTCAACGGGCAGACCCTCATAGGTGTCATTGAAGTAGCGATTGTTGAAGGTATAGCGCACCGGCAGACGGGTGATATTCGCGGCCGGCAGCTCCTTCGGGTCCGTCTGCCACTGCTTAGCGGTGTAATCGCGAATAAAGGCCTCATACAGCGGGCGACCGATAAGGGAGATGGCCTTTTCCTCTAGGTTTTGCGCTTCTTCCGGTGAGAACTCGCCGGCCTGATCCTTAATGAGCTGGCGGGCCTCATCCGGGGAGTAGTAGCGGCCGAAGAACTGGTTAATAAGACCCAGGCCCATCGGGAATTGGTAGGCGGTGCCATCGTGCATAGCAAAGACGCGGTGCTGGTAATCGGTGAAATCGGTGAACTTATTGCAGTAGTCCCACACGCGCTTATTAGAGGTGTGGAAGAGGTGCGCACCGTACTTGTGCACCTCGATTCCGGTGGTGGGTTCAGCCTCGGAGTAGGCATTGCCGCCGAGGTGGTTGCGGCGCTCCACAATGAGCACCTTCTTATCCAGCTGACTAGCGGCGCGCTCGGCAACCGTGAGGCCAAAAAATCCAGAGCCAACAACGATGAGGTCATAAGAAGTCATGGCCCCCAGTTTATTGCACTTCGGCAACCGACACGGCGCAACGGCGTGTCGCAACAGGTTTCACAGAAGTCACAAACGTACCATCACAATCAATTCTTAACTTTTGGCAACCGTTTTAACAGCTGCACAACCCCAGGGAGATAACAGTGCAACAACGACGTCGACTAGTACCCAACAGGTCCAAGTGGTCCACCCCGGTCATTGCGGCAGTCACCTCTATCGCGCTCGCCGTGACCGCCGCATTCGGCGGCCAGCAGGTACTTAAGACCCAGGACTCCAACAATAGCGGCCCCATTGAGGTCAAAAACGCCTCCACCAGCTTCAGCGATGGCGAATCCATCGTCGTCGATGACCCCGCCGTAGCCGCGCAGGGCGACGGCGAAGGCCGCCGCGCGGTCAAGCAATTCCACCGCGACGAAACCTTCAACATGTTCGCCGTCACGTGGGAGGGCAAGCGCGATATCAACTCCTTCGTGCGCTCCAAGCAGCAGGATGGCTCCTGGAGCGAGTGGTTGCCCATGGATGCGATGAACTACTCCGAGGGCAAGAACGGCACCGAGCTCATCTTCGTAGGCGATACCAACGATGTTCAGGTCTCTATGGCCAACGTTGACCTCGTGACCGGATCCAACCTGGACAAGAAGGAAGACTCCCTCCTGGACAAAGCCGCTAAGGGCGCTGATGCACATCGCCCGGCACCGCTTGCCTACAACGTCGGCGAAATCTCCCCCGTGGCCGATGAGCGCACCCAGGTTGCGGATCTCGACGCCGTGTTTATCGACGGCAATGCCCAAGCCGGCGAAGCTATCGAACCCACCGCGGAAACCGCGGGTATGCCCAAGGTTGTCTCCCGCGCTGGCTGGGGCGCCGACGAGTCCAAACGCTGCCAGCAGCCGACCTACGACGATGGCTTGAAAGCTATGACCCTGCACCACACCGCGGGTACCAATAACTACACCCGCGCGCAGGCAGCGGCACAGGTTCGCGGCGCTTATGAATACCATGCACAGACCCTGGGCTGGTGCGATATCGGCTACAACGTGCTGGTAGATAAGTTCGGCACCATCTATGAGGGCCGCTATGGCGGTTTGGACAAGGCTGTACAGGGTGCCCACGTAGGCGGCTTCAATGCCAATAACTGGGGCATTTCCATGATTGGCAACTACGAGGAAACCGAGCCTTCCCGCGAGATGCTCAACTCCGTGGCCGAGATTGCGGGCTGGAAAGCAGCAATCTCTAACATCGATCCAATGGGCAAGGCTAGCTTGTACTCCGGCGGCTTCTACGGCTCCAAGTTCCCGGCTGGGACCATGGCCACCGTGCCGGCATTCGCGGGTCACAATGATTTCCACAACACCGCCTGCCCGGGTCAGTACACCATGCGCCACTGGGACGAAATCCGTAAGAACACCAAGCGCAAAGCGGATGCCATTAAGTCCGGTAAGAACAGTACGGATCTGAATTGGCAGAAGGCTCCTCAGCCCAATGCCCCCAAGAGCCCGCAGCAGGTGGGTGGGGACATCACCTCCTCGCTAGGCGACGTCGAGGTACCGGTCTCGACTATCTCCGCCCTCGCTGGAATCGCTGCCGCAGTCTTCGGCGTGCTCATCGCCAATGACCGCCTGCAGAAGCCTGATACCGATCAAAAGGTGGCGGGCAACCTGACCACCGGCGATATTCCGGAGATTGTCAATAAGGTCGTACAGGTTTCGAATAACGAAGGCCTCAAGGAGTCCTGGACCTCCGTCCTCAACGCTTTCGGCCCGGTGCTGGGCCTGGCAGTTGGCGGCCCGGATACGACCGATGGCGGCAAGATCCTCTACCAGCTCTTCCAGAATGGCGTGGTGCTCTCCTCTAAGGAGTCCGGTACCAAGGCTCTCACCGGTGAGATTGCCAAAAAGTGGTCCGAGGGCGATAATGCCTCCAAGCTCGGCCTGCCCACGTCCAATGAGGAGAAGAATGGCAAGGAAATCCGCGTGAAATTCCAGGGCGGCGAGATTGTCTACAACACCGAAACGGAAAAGGTAGACATCTTCACCGACTAGAACCAGCGCTCTAGCACCTTTGCCACGCCCGCCTGGTGGTTAGCAACGGTGACCGCATCCGCGGCCGCCTTAACCTCTGGGTGGGCGTTTTCCATGGCCACACCGCAGCCAGCCCAGCGCAGCATCTCAATATCGTTGGGCATATCCCCAAATGCGATCGTCTCCTGCTGGGCGACGCCGGTGTGCTCAGCCAACCATTCCACCCCGCGGCGCTTAGTCACATTGGGCGCGGCAACCTCCAGAATCCCTTCCTGCATGGAATACGTCAGGTGCGCGAGCTCCGGATCGATATGGGGCGCGATGAGCTCATACAGCTTCGGAGCGGAGTAGTCCGTATTGCGGATAAGAAATTTCACGGCAGGCTGCCCCACAAGCTCGCCCATGCTGACCACCCCGAAGCCTTCAAAGAGGGCGTTTTCGGAGTAGTGGCGTTCGACTACGAAGAGGTCCTCGACGGCGTCGCCAAGCGAGCCTCCTGCCCGCTCCGCTCCAAAGCCCACGGTACCCAACACCGTCTGGGCCACATCCACCACTTCTGCCAACGCTGCGGGTGAAAGCTCGTGGGCGGACATCACGCGGTCCTCCGCGGAATCGTAGAGCACCGCCCCATTCGAAGTCACACACACCGGGCGGACGGGAAGCTGCTCCAACACGGGCGCTATCCACCGGAACGGCCGGCCAGTGGAAAGCGCAAAATAGGCACCCTGTTGGACCGCCCGCGCCACAGCGTCACGATTGCGACGCGGGACACGGTGGTTGCGGTCCAGCAGGGTGCCGTCAATATCGCTCGCGATGAGGCGAGGAGCGCGGGCAGGGAAATTCTCCATACCCGCGAGTTTACTTCAGGACTTAGAAGTCCAGATCCTCGTCCTCGTTATCTTCCCAGTCCAAGGAACGCTTAATAGCGCGCTTCCAGTCGCGGTAGAGAGCCTCTACCTCTTCCTTCTCGCGCTTCGGCTTAAACACCTTCATGTCTCCTGTCTGGCTACCCAAAACGCTCAGGTCATCCCAGAAGCCATTGTCCAAACCTGCCGCGAAGGCCGCGCCGGTCGCGGTGGTCTCGATATTCTTCGGACGGTGTACCTCCACGCCGAGCATGTCCGCTTGGAACTGCATCAGAAGTTCGTTCATGGTCATGCCGCCGTCCACGCGCAGCTCGGTGATCTCCACACCGGAGTCTGCCACCATCGCATCGGCCACGTCTCGGGTCTGGTATGCAGTGGACTCGAGCACGGCGCGGGCCAGGTGCTTACGGTTGGCAAAGCGGGTTAGACCCACGATGACGCCACGAGCATCCGGGCGCCAGTACGGAGCGAAGAGGCCAGAGAAGGCAGGCACGATGTAGACGCCGCCGTTGTCTTTAACTTCCCGCGCCAGGTTCTCGATGGATGCAGCATTCGGGATAATCTGCAGGTTATCGCGCAGCCACTGCACTAGGGAACCGCCCATGGATACGGAGCCCTCCAACGCGTAGACAGGGCGTTCGCCCTCACGCTGGAAGCACACGGTGGTCAGTAGGCCATTCTCAGAGAACTTCGGGGTGGTGCCCGTGTTCAGCAGGAGGAACAGTCCGGTTCCGTAGGTATTCTTTGCAGAGCCGGCCCGGAAGCATCCTTGGCCAAACATCGCAGACTGCTGGTCACCCAGGATGGCGCGGATAGGAACACCGGAGAGCGAACCGCGCTCACGCACGGTACGGAAATCACCGAGGGATGGGCGAATCTCCGGCAGCATGGACATTGGGATGCCCATTTCCTTGCACAGTTCCTCATCCCACTCCAGCTTTTCGATGTCCATGAGCAGGGTGCGGGAGGCGTTGGTGACGTCGGTAGCGTGCAGAGCCTCACGGCCAGCATCGCCCTCGGCTCCGCCGGTGAGGTTCCACAATAGCCAGCTGTCAATGGTGCCGAAGAGCAGATCGCCGGCCTCGGCGCGCTCGCGTGCGCCCTCGACGTTATCGAGGATCCACTTCACCTTCGGACCGGCCGGGTAGGAGTTAATGAAAAGACCGGTGCGGCGGCGCCACTTTTCCGGGCCTTCCTCTCCCGAGAGCTCCTTACAGATGGCGGTAGTGCGGGTATCTTGCCAGACAATAGCGTTGTAGACCGGCTTGCCGGTGTGCTTATCCCACACCACGGTGGTCTCTCGCTGATTGGTGATACCTACCGAGTCAATGTCTTCCACAGTGATATCGCCATTGGCAAGAGCCTCACCGACGGCGCGACGGGTATTGCTCCAGATTTCTTCCGGGTCGTGTTCTACCCAGCCCTTTTCGGGAAAGATCTGCTCGTGTTCGAGCTGACCAACGGCAACCTGCTCGCCATCGTGGTTAAAGATAATGCAGCGCGTCGACGTAGTTCCCTGGTCGATAGCGGCGACGTATTTCTTGTTAGTCATGTGTCTAGTCTCCTATACGAAGATGGAATTAGAGCGCAACGGACAACAGGCCAACGGCTACGGCCGCGACCAATGGGGCCACGATGGGGACCCAAGCATAGCCCCAGTTCGCGCTGCCTTTGTCCTGGATGGGCAAGATGAATGCATAAGCAATTCGCGGGCCCAGATCACGGACCGGATTGATGGCATAACCCGTAGGGGTACCCAGGGACAGGCCGATCGCCACCACAACGAAAGCAACGGCAAAGTAGCTCATTGGGCCAAGCTCGCCGCCGGTGGGGCCGAAGGCAATGAACATCAACAGCACGCAGGTGGCGATGAACTCCGTCACCGCATTCCAGCCGTTCTTAGGATGTGCCGGCTTGGTAAAGAAGATACCGTTCGTGTCCTTATTGGCGCCGGTGACGTTTCCGGCGTCGTCGTAATTATTGGCGTCGAAAAGCTGCTTGAAGGCAGCCCATGCCAGGATGGCACCGAGGATAGCGCCGAGGATCTGGCCCAGGAAGTAGTACGGCACCAGAGACCACTCGAGCGAGCCATTGACGGCCAACATTACGGTGACGGCGGGGTTAAGGTGCCCGCCCGTGGGATCGGCCACACTGGCACCGACGAAGACACCCATACCCCAACCCAGGGCGATAACGACCCAATCGGAGCCGCGCGCGCCAGAGGTGCGCAGGTTTACCAGCGCACATACGCCGTTTCCTAGAAGGAGCAGCAACGCAGTGCCGATAAACTCCCACAGGAATGCATCAAATCCGGTCATAACTTATACCTCGTTTTGGGTGGGTCGGGCGGATCCTGCGCGTACCAAAATGTCATTGGCCTCACGGTCAGTTACCGCAGCTTCTGCTTCAAGTTCGGCCTGGGTGTGGGCCTTGAATTGGGATACCTCGCGCTCCTTGTCGGCGTCGCTCCAGCCCAGCAGCGGTGCTACAAAATCAGCAACGGCCGGGGCGGCATTTACGCCGCGGTCACCAAACTCGATGGCGATACGCAGACGGCGGGACAGGATGTCCTCCAAGTGCAATGCACCCTCGTGGGTGACGGCGTAGCGGACCTCGGCCCACAGGTAGGACTCTGCACCTGGCACTGGCTCGAGCAGGGAGGCGTCCTCAGTAGCTGGCGCTAGGACCTCGCCCAGCAAAGAGCCATAGCGGCCGAGCAGGTGCTCAATGAACTTCTCGCTCAGGTTGTAGCGACGGGCCAGAGATGGGACTTGGTTAGCTAGAGCATGGTAGCCAGCGGCACCCAGGATCGGGGTTTGCTCGGTGATGGACTCTGGGACCTTGGTACCCAGTTCCTTCACCGCCAGGTCCACGGCATCCTTACCGATGACGCGGTACGTGGTGTACTTACCGCCGGCGACAGAGACCATGCCTGGGGCCACGCGTGCGACGGCGTGGTTGCGGGAAAGGTTGGTGGTGGAATCGGACTTGCCGGACAGCAGCGGGCGCAGGCCGGAGTAGACACCCACGATGTCATCGCGGGTGATCTGGCGGCGTACGCGCTGGTTTACCTGGTCCAGAATGTAGTCAATATCGGACTTGGTTGGTGCCGGATCTGGCAAGGAGAGACCCTTTTCCCAATCGGTATCGGTGGTACCGATAATCCAGTACTCGCCCCACGGGATAACGAAGAGGACGGACTTTTCGGTGACGAAGCACAGGGCTGCCTCTGCATCGAGCGCATCCTTCGGTACGACGATGTGCACGCCCTTCGAGGCGTGCACGGTGAACTTGCCCTCCACGCCGGCCATCTCTTGAATCTTGTCATTCCACACACCGGTGGCATTGATAAAGACCTTGCCGCGCACGGTGGTCTCGCGGCCGGTGGCGGTATCGCGAACCTTCGCGCCTACGATGCGGCCGCCGCGGTCCTTGTCAAAGCCAATGACCTCGGTATTGGTACGTACATCGGCACCATACTCGGCGGCGGTACGCAGCACGGTCATGGTATGGCGGGCGTCATCCACGAGGGTGTCGTAGTAGCGCACGCCGCCCACAATGGCATCATCCTTCAGGCCCGGGGTCACCTTCAGCACGCCCTTACGGGTCAAGTGCTTCTGCATTGGCACGCTCTTCGATCCGCCCATGAGGTCATAGAGCGTAAATCCACCGAACATCATGACGCGCTCCCATACATGGTGGGTCAGCGGGAAGATGAACTTCAACGGCTTCACCAGGTGAGGTGCCAGGGTAGACATGTTGAGCTCGCGCTCCTTGAGGGACTCTGCCACGAGGCGGAAGTCAAACATTGCCAGGTAGCGCAGGCCACCGTGGAACATCTTGGAGGAGCGGGAAGAGGTACCTGCGGCGAAGTCGCGTGCCTCAATGACGGCGGTCTTCAGACCGCGGGTGGCGGCATCCGCTGCCGCACCGGCGCCTACGGAACCGCCACCAATAATGACTACGTCGTAGTCCTCATCTGCGTACCCGTTCCATAGATTTTCAAAGTATTCAGGGTTAAAGGATTGATTGCTTTGCTGGATCATTACTGACCGCATCTCCTTCCTTGGTGCTTGCATGTGCCTGGGCCATTGGTCCGTGAATGAGATGGCATAAGCACAGCTAAAAGCAGGTAATTATGGGTTCGGTGGAAAGTATCGCACCGGGGCTACAGAGACTTCATCTCCTAAAATATATGTTAGGGGCCACCGACTTGAGTTACACATGTGGTTACTCACACGTAAGTTTCAGGCCCGTAAGCAGTCAGTTTCCTTAAAATACTTAGACTTCCAAAAAGAAAACCACCCCCTCGCGGGGGTGTAAAGCGGACGAAAAACTGTCGCTATTTCTTCGCTAAACGTGCCATCGCCTCGAGTACCTCTGACATTCCGGCCTTTTCTGCCGAGTAGGTTACCGCTTGAGCACCCTTAACCACCTCTATCGGGGCAGTTTCCAAAGCCACCACCGGCATCCACTCAAGGAAGTCCTCATCCCCCGGCTCATTTGCAAAGACTAGAGTCTCTTCCGGCTCATCCTGCAGATCCTCTAGGATGCGCTCCACGCCTTGTGCCGCACTGGCGGCAGTAACGGACATTGCTGCAGCATCGAGGCGTGGCTGTGCAACATCCTCATCAATGACAATGGTCCACACGGCTTGCGGGACATCCACATCGCCCGCGGGCGATACCACTATGAGAACTTCGGCCGCCGGGTAGATATCCGCAAAAGCCTTGCGCAACCGCGGGGTCAGTGCCCCATCCTCCCAATTCAGCGCACTACTGTGCGCTACCACCACACGCGGGATGGAGGAGAATTGAGCCTTCATGCGGTGCGGCAGGCGCGAGACGATAAGCCGGGATTGGGTAGCTGCTGCCAAAAGGCCCTGCTCAGCTTTAGAACCGGTCCAAATCTCTTTGCTGCTGGCGGTAATGGAAGCCTGGGTTTGCGCCACATCAGATTTCAGTTGCGCCATAACATCCGCGACCTTATCGCGGCCTTCATCCAAACCACGTGTTGCCTCTTCCACCACGGCGTTCAGATTGGCTTTGATCCAATCCAAAGTCTCTGGGGCGGTGCGCGCCTTAGTCTTGGGCGCATCCTCTTCATCCCCCTTGGCGGCGGCCATGCGGTTGCGCACTAGGTCAACCGTGGTGACGGATACGCGTTCTTTAAGCCCCACCAGATCATCACGTAGCCGGCGTACGCGGTGGCGCTCAGTTTCTACTTCAGCATCCCGCTCCTCCGCTTCTTCGAGGGTGGGAGCGCCGCCGCCCTTGCGGGCGGGCACCCAATAATCGCCCGCTGGCATGGGGCCAAATTCAGCTTCGTACTGTTCCCATAGCCCTTCCAAAGCCTCTTGCATTCGGCGCCTAATCTCCGCGGTATCGGCTTCCGCATCACCAGTGGGATAGTACGGTTCTAGGGCAGTGATAAAGACTGGAGTCTTCGTCCGTCCCAGATTCTTTTTATGCCCCTTGGTCCACAGGCGCTGGGAGCCGAAGATGACCTGCGGGATTACCGGCACCCCAGCCTCATAGGCGATACGGGAGGCACCACTTTTCATGCTGCGGATTTCGAAGCTGCGGGAAATCGTGCCTTCAGAAAACACCCCGACAAGTTCGCCCTCTTTAGCGAGCCGAACCGCCTGCCGCATTGAGGCATTGCCATCGATGCGATCAACTGGCACATGGTGCATGGCCTTGAGCAAGGGACCCGCTAGTGGGGCTTTAAAGATGCCAGCCTTTGCCAAGAAGCGCACGAGGCGCTTTTTGCGGTAAGCCAAAAAGGCCCCGAAGAGGAAGTCCATGTAGCCGGTGTGGTTACAGACCAACACCGCGCCGCCTTCATCGGGGATATTTTCTTCACCCGAAAGGCGCATTTTTAATCCCTGCGCCAGAGTCACCCCCCTACCAATGTGAGTGATCTGGCGATACAGGAAATTCGTCGCAGCGTTCATAACTCTCCAGGACGACGGCGGACTTACTGCGGGGTGAGGACATCCTTGCCCACGAAGGGGCGCAGGGCCTCAGGGACAACGACAGAGCCGTCGGCCTGCTGGTGGTTTTCCAAGATAGCAACTAGCCAGCGAGTAGTCGCCAGGGTGCCGTTCAAGGTAGCTGCGGTCTGGGTCTTGCCATTCTCGTCACGGTAACGGGTGGACAGGCGGCGAGCCTGGAAGGTGGTGCAGTTCGAGGTGGAAGTCAGCTCGCGGTAGGTGCCTTGGGTAGGAACCCAAGCCTCATTGTCGAACTTGCGGGCCGCCGAAGAACCGAGATCGCCACCGGCAATGTCGATGGTGCGGTAGGGCAGCTCCATGGCTTCAAGCATGTCCTTTTCCATGGATAGAAGGCGCTGGTGCATTTCCTCCGCATCTTCAGGCTTGCAGTAAACGAACATCTCCAGCTTGTCGAATTGGTGGACGCGCAGGATGCCGCGAGTGTCCTTACCGTGGGAGCCGGCCTCGCGGCGGAAGCAGGAGGACCAGCCAGCGTACTGCAGCGGACCGTTAGAAAGGTCGATAATCTCATCCTTGTGGTAGCCGGCAAGGGCCACCTCAGAGGTACCGACTAGGTACATATCATCGGCTGGGAGGTAGTACACCTCATCGGAGTGCTGTCCCAGGAACCCGGTGCCGGACATAATGTCTGGGCGAACTAGAACTGGCGGAATCATTAGCTTGAAACCAGCTTCGCGCGCCTTCTGTGCTGCAAGCATAAGCATTCCCAACTGGAGGAAGGCACCGTCACCAGTGAGGTAGTAGAAGCGAGCTCCACCTACCTTAGCGCCACGCTTGACATCGATAAGGCCCAGGGACTCGCCCAGCTCAAGGTGATCTTTCGGTTCGAAGTCGAACTCAGGAATCTGGCCGACCTCTTCCATCACCACGAAGTCATCTTCGCCGCCGGCTGGGGCGCCTTCAACCACGTTATCCAGCTTGTACTGCAGCTCTTCCACCTTGGCCTCAGCGGCAGACTGTGCCTCTTCCGCTTCCTTGACCTTGGCCTTCAGCTCATTGGAGCCCTCTAGCAAAGCCGGGCGCTCTTCCGGGGAGGCCTGGCCGATCTTCTTGCCAAAAGCCTTCTGCTCGGAGCGCAGTTCGTCGGCCTTTTGAATAGCAGCACGGCGCTGCTCATCAGCTTCCAAGAGCTGGTCTACGAGGGAGGGATCCTCACCTCGATTCACCTGGGAAGCACGGACAACGTCAGGGTTTTCGCGGAGTAGCTTGAGATCAATCACGAATGTAAGTTTAGCGTATTGACAACACCTTGCGGTGGTAATAACCAGCGAATTACCATGGAGTTATGTCCGCCGTTCAGCTCCCCGCCCGCACTATTACGGACGGCCCCGTTCCAAAACACGCCCAATTGCACGATATCCTCGAAGAATTGTGCCGCACGACCCTCAAACCCGGCGATACCCTCCCCGGCGAAAGGCTCCTTGAAGAGACCTACGGGGTGTCACGTATCACAGTACGCCGCGCCATCGGTGATCTCGTCGCGGCCGGAAAATTGCGCCGCATCCGCGGTAAGGGCACCTTCGTGGCCCCCAATCCCCTAGTCTCCCGGCTCCACCTGGCCTCATTTTCAGATGAGATGGGCGCCCAAGACGTCACCGCCTCTTCTAAAATCCTTACTAGCGGCCGCAGTAGCGCCCCAGAGGATGCCGCCATCTTTTTTGATACGCCCGCTAACGCCGAACATATTCACCTGCGCCGCCTGCGCTTGGGCGATGGCGAACCGTACTCCATCGACGATGGCTGGTATAACTCCACGTTCGCGCCCAGCCTTTTGGAAAATGACATCTACAACTCGGTCTACGCCATCCTCGATTCTGTCTTTGATGTCCCCATCACCGATGCGGATCAGACGGTCTCTGCAATATCGGCCGATGCGGACACTGCCCCGCTTCTCGACGTCCCCGTGGGCACCCCGCTGCTCCACATTGTGCGCTACTCCCGCTCGGGCGATAGGCCGGTGGAGTGGTGCTCCTCAGTTTATCGCACCGACCGCTATCGCCTGACTACCCGGGTGGCTAGGGAGAACAGTCTCTAGCCAGCATCCAGGTTAAAAGGTAAGATTAGGGGCCTTATGAAGAAATCACCTGCGTGGCGTTCCGCTGTGGCCGTCCAGATTGTCTTGATTGCGGCAATCGCGGCGGCCGTTTTCATGGGCATCTACGGCGTTATCAGCTCCCAGAAATCGGGCAGCGATGAGACCACCGCTGCCCAGCAGCACGATAGCGGGGATAATTCAGAAACCGCTGCCCCTAAACCGGAACCTTTCACCGCCGCGGCCGCTGGTGCCTGCTTGACGTGGGATATCGCGAAAGATGGCTCCGCCACAGGGTTCAAGGAAGTACCTTGTTCCGAACAGCACCGCTTCGAGGTCTCCAAGACCGAAGACTTAAGTGTGTACCCCACCAGCGAATTCGGACCAGATGCTACTCGCCCGGCACTTACCCGCCAACACCAATTGCGCGATGAGCTGTGCGAATCCGCCACCGTGAACTACCTGCACGGCAAGTGGGATCCCAACGGCAAGTACGACGTAGCATCCATTCTCCCGCCGCAGTCTGCCTGGGATCGCGGCGACCGCACCCTACTCTGTGGCCTGCAAACCACCGATGACCACGGCGTACCGCAGCTTAATCACGGCAACGTAGAAGCCTCCGAGCAGGCCAACCTCACCAAGCCGGGCGAATGCTTGGCCATCGATGACAAGCAGGTTCCACACGTCGTTGAATGCGCTAAGCCGCACCAGATGGAAACCGTATCCGTCATTGATGTGGGCAAGCAGTTCCCTGATGGCTACCCGGATGGCAAGGATATGGACAAATTCCTTTCCGATACCTGCACCGCCGCTACCGAGGACTACCTCGGCGGCGAAGAACAGCTCTATCAATCCACGCTGCAACCGTTCTGGGGTTCTATCACCGAGGCCTCATGGAATGGTGGCACCAAGTCCGTCAATTGCTTCCTCGTGCATGCCCGCGCAGGCGGCGGCTTCTCTGCCATCACCGGTTCCGCTACCGGTGGCCGTCAGGCCCTGACTATCGATGGCAAGCCGCCGGAGGAGCGACCTGAGCGCAATCCGCTGCGCGAGGATAAGGACAATAAGCCAGCGCCCGAATCCGCCGCCCCTGCACCAGCCCCAGCACCCTAATGGTGGAGGTTTCGGAAGAGCGCTTCGATGAAATGGTCAACGAGGCGCTGGATCAGGTCCCCGAGGAATTTGTACGTCGCATGCGCAACCTCGTCATCTTGGTCGAAGATGAAAACCCCGATAACCCGATGCTGCTCGGGCTCTATGAAGGCGTGGCACTGCCCCGCCGCACCTTCGACCACACCGGTTTCTTGCCCGATGCGATCTTCATTTACCGGAAGACGCTGCAGCGCTGGTCCGGCAGCGAGGAAGACCTAGCAGAGCAGGTCAAGGTGACGGTATTTCACGAGCTCGGCCACTATTTTGGCCTCGAGGAAGAGGAGCTGCACCGCCTAGGCTGGGGTTAGAGCTCCGTATCTGCCCAACGGGTCAATGCCCACTGCCCAAAATCCTTGCCGCAGGGCTCCATCACCATGAAGCGGCAATTGGGCAGATAGCCGGTATAGGCAAAGTCGGCATCAACCCCCGTGGCATGCTTGGTGACCACGCGGATGGCCGCGCCGTGGCTGACAAGGATGACATCGTGGTCGTCGGCAAGCTGGCCTGCAATGCCCTCCAGCACCGGCTGGTAGCGCGCCAGCACATCCTCCAGGGTCTCGCCGCCTTCCATGCCGGCGTCCTGCTCGCCATCGCACCAGCCGCGCAGGGCCACCATGTGCGAACGGTGGGCATCCTCGCTGCCGTCCATTTCCCAATCGCCGGCAGAAATCTCGTGCACTCCGGAGATCACGTCCACACGCTGAGAAAACTCGGGCATACCGCGCTCTTGTTCAAAGGCGCGTGCCGCCAGCATCGCAGTCTGCTGAGCGCGCAGGGCAATGGAACATTTAAATTCCACCTCGCGCTCGCCCACCAACTGCGCTAGCTCACGGCCAACCTCCGTGGCTTGGTCGCGCCCGTGCTCAGTAAGCTCGGCCCCAGGCGGGCGGGTATCAAGAAGACGAGAAATATTGGAATAGGTCTGACCATGGCGCAGCAGGATGATTCTTCCGGGCATGCCTCTAGATTATTGGCCCCTGCGTGCCCGCGCTACCCATTCATCCGCCGCGGCAAGATCGCGCGGCGGCCTGCCTGCGGGGGTTGCCGCCGGCCAAGAACCAAGGAAGAGCACGTTCTGCGCCCGCAACCACAATGCCCGGAGCGCCTCTGCCACCGGTTGGTCTTCAATATGCCCAATGAGGTCTACATAGAAACGGTATTCCCCAAAGGCCTCCCGCTTAGGACGCGACTCGATCCGGGAAAGGTCCACCCCACGGTGCGCAAAGTCCTGCAGTGCCCCCACCAGGCTGCCCGGCTCATTAGGCAGGGTGAAGATAACACTCGTGCGATCCTGTCCGGTACGCGCGGTTGGTTTTCCCGGGCGCCCCACCAAAACAAACCGTGTTGCCGCGCCCTTTATATCCGCCACCCCCTGGGCGATGGTCTCCAAGCCAAAGATCTCGGCCGCACGCGCTGGCGCCGCCGCGGCATCAGCGTCCCCACGGGCCACAGCCTCGGCCGCAGCCGCATTGGAGCTAGCCGGCACGAACTCAACCTCCGGCAGGTGTTCTTTTACCCACCCGCGGATTTGTTGGAAAGCCACCGGGTGGGTACTGAGCCGTTTAATATCCTCCGCATCCGGCCGGGTCATGATGCTAAAGGCCACGGGGATATCCACCTCGCGGTAAATCTGCACCGGTTCTCCCTCTACAAGGGCATCAAAGGTGGTGGTTACCGCGCCATCGACGGAATTTTCAATAGCTACGCAGGCATACTCGGCCTGCTCGGCGCGCACCGCGGCCACCGCTTCCGATGGAGAGCCAACCGGCATGGTCTCTACTTCCGGCATATGCGCGGCAAACTTGTGCACGGCCGCTTCCGTAAACGTTCCGGCCGGTCCAAGGAAGGCGATGGTGGTAGTCATGCTCGTCACCTTAGCCCACTAGACTGGTGCCCCATGGACTTTTCCGTAGAACAGCTCCGCGCGGACCTGCGCGGCCTTGCCCCAGAGGAGCATGGTTTTACCTACGTGGATCTGGACCGCAAGCCTTCCGCCTACGGCCGGCTAAGCGGCTGGGTCCTGTCCGCTAAGGATCTCTGCGATGTCCGCGGCATGCCCACTACCTTGGGAAACATCGATCGTACCTACTACCCTGAGCGTAGCGATTCCTTCATAGAGGGCTTGGAAAAGCAGGGTGCGCGCATCATCGGCAAGTCCTCCGCTCCGGAACTTGGCCTGCGTGTAGATACGGAACCGGTGGGCCTGCCCCACCCCGATAATCCCCTCTACCCCGGCTGCACCCCGGGTGGTTCTTCGGGTGGCGCGGCGGTGCAAGTCAGACGAGGATTGCTGCGAGCAGCCCACGCCAGCGATGGCGGCGGATCCATCCGCGTGCCGGCCGCGGCCTGCGGCGTCGTGGGTTTCAAACCGGCGGGTGCGGAGCTGGGCGTGCAGGGCTTTATTACCCGGACCGTGGCAGATAATGCGTTTTTGCATGGGCACCGCATGATCACCCCGCGCGCCCGCATCGGTCTGCTACTGGAGCCGTTGTTCTGCGATGCCAGCGTCGCTGCGCACCACCTCCGCGCCGCCCGCGAGGCCGCCCAGCGCCTACAGGCAGCCGGCTTTCAGGTAGTGCCCATTTCCCCCTACCCTCAGGCTCGGGCTACCTTTGCGCATTTCCGGAATATTTTTACCTCCCGCCTAGCGGAGCTTCACCCAGCAGAAGGCTACGCCGAGTGGATTGCCCAGCAGGGGCGGCGCGTCAGCTCTGCTGAGGTGGCCGCGGCGCGGGCACACGTTCGGCAGCTGCCGGACCTACTGGCCCAAGAGTGGGGCGTAGATGCCATCCTCACCCCGATGCTGACCACGGATCCACCGCGCACCGGATATTTCCTGTCTCTGTCCCATGAGGAGAATTTCGCAGCCCAGACCCAGTGGTCCCCGTGGGGTTCGCTGTTTAATATGGCCCAACTTCCCGCCATTTCCGTGCCGTGGACCATTCCCAATCACCCACCGGTGGGAGTACACCTAGGGGGCATTACGCTTTCCGACGCCTCCCTGCTCGGCCTCGCCCACATCCTGCACCCATGACCAAGTCTCTACGCGCCGAACTGCTCATCGTCCTCACCCTCACCTTTGGTATTTCCGGGGTGCGGGCGGTGTTGAACCTCATCAATTCCTTCGCCTCACCGCAGCGGCTCAATGAGCAATCGGTCACGCTCAACTCCAGCCAGTCCTCTTTAGCCTGGGTGGATATGGGCCTGCAGCTGTGCTCGGCCGCTGTACTCTGCTCCTATGGTGCCTTAGCGCTCTTCCTGCTGGCTAAGGACCATATTTTCCCGCGCGCCTACCGCGCCCGCGACTGGCTGGAGGGGGCAGGGCTTGCCGCACTTATTGGAATTCCGGGACTCGCCCTATATTTCACGTCAGTCCACTTCGGGTGGAGCAAAGAGGTTATCCCCGGCGATTTTGCCAATGCTTGGGTGCACATTCCCGTTTCCCTTTTTAAGGCAGCGGCTAATGCCTTTGCGGAGGAAACCGTGGTGGTGATGTGGTTTATGACGCGCTTGCGCCAGGCCCGTTGGTCCCTGCTGACAATACTTGCCGCGAGCTCTGTCTTGCGCGGTTCTTACCACCTCTACCAAGGAGTTTCTGCTGGATGTGGCAATATCATCATGGGGTTCGTTTATGGCTACTACTACCACCGCACGGGGCGAGTATGGCCGTTAGTCATAGCGCATTTTCTTATCGACGCCGTCGCTTTCGTGGGTTATTCCTTCCTGTGAAAATGCCCTTAGGGGGACGTCGCGAAGCGGGCGAAACTCCCCGCACCTTGTAAGGTATAGCGCATGACTGAATCAGGACGAGATCCGCATAGGGAGGCCCGCCGCGCCGGCGACGGTTCCTCCACTGAATTCGTCCTTGGGGCCGATGGGCGTCCCCTCAAGGATCGATACGGCCGCCCCATTCGACGCCGTTCCTCCGCCCGCCCGACGCCGCGGCGCGTCGAACCGGAACAGCAATCCTTCCGCGCTCCGCAGCCACAGCGGCAGCAACAGCCACCGCGCCGCACCCCACCCCCAACGCCGAGCCGCTACCCGAGTCAATACCGAGCGCAGCAACGCCCACCCCGTCGGACCGAACCCCGACCTGCGCCCCGCCAGCGCCCGCATAGCCGCCGCAAGAAGGTCAATCCGGCCAAGCGCGCCCTCGGTTGTATTGGTATGGCGCTTGTTGTCCTCTTGGTATTCAACCTCGTCTTCATGTTTTGGACCGATGCTCGCCTCACCCGTGTCGAAGCGCTTCCAGAAGACCAAGTGTCTAATACCGCCGGCACCAATTGGTTGCTCGTCGGTTCCGATTCTCGTCAGGGCCTCAGCGAGGAACAGCAGGCCGAACTGGGCACCGGCGGCGATGTAGGTGAAGGCCGTACCGATACCATCATGCTGCTGCACATTCCCCGCACCGGCAAGGCCAAGCTCGTGTCCATTCCGCGCGATAGCTACGTAGAGGTCCCCGGTTTTGGCATGGACAAAATCAATGCCGCCTTTACCTACGGTGGACCGCAGCTACTCGCCCAAACCGTTGAAGGGACAACCGGTCTGCACATCGACCACTATGCCGAAATCGGCATGGGTGGCCTGGCCAATGTGGTCGATTCTGTCGGCGGTGTGGACGTGTGCGTGAAAGAACCCATCAATGACCCGCTCGCCGGCATCGATCTCCAAGACGGCTGCCAAAAGCTCAAGGGACGCGATGCCTTGGGCTACGTGCGCACCCGTGCTACTGCCATGGGTGACCTAGACCGCGTGCAGCGCCAGCGCGAATTCTTCTCCGCTTTGCTGGATAAGGTGGCTTCTCCTGCCACCATTATCAACCCATTCCGCGCCTACTCCTTGGTCAACCACACCGCTTCCTCGTTCATCGTGGGCAACGGTGACCACGTCTGGCATCTTGCCCGCGTGGCGCTTGCCATGGGCTCCGGTGTGGAAACAGAAACCGTCCCCATCGGTGGGTTCCAAGACACCGAGGTAGGCAACGTAGTCCTCTGGGACGAGGAAGCAGCCTCTGGGTTGTGGGATTCCCTCAAATAGGGATCAAAAAATGGCACCTCCGCCACAGGAGGTGCCATTTTTTATGTCTTTAACGCAAGGTCACCTGGCGAGACTTGATGTTTTCGAGCTGCTTGCGCTCATCGGCGCTGAGCTGAGCATCATTAGAAATTTCCTCCTCCAGGGCCTTATCCACGCGGGTGAGGTGGTCCTCATAGGAAGCGTGGTCAACCTCTGGATCCAAGTCAAAGACTGGGGCAATAAGGCCGTGGGTGCGGAAGACACCGGCAAACTTGGTATCTTCACCGAGGTTCAGCTCACCGCGGGCGGCTACGCGTGCCAGCGCATTCAAGAATGCGGATTCATCGTCACTCGGGCGGACCCAACGAATATGGGCCTTGCCACCGCCGGCATTTGCCCAGAAAGCAGCGCCGGTGATGTTCTCGCCCACTTCGTGGGATTCGATGACGGAATCATTAGCTGCGCGTAGGGACTGCGCAATCTGCGGGGTGACCTGTGCACCCTCCGGGATCCACCATTCGAAGTCTTGGTGCACCTGCACGTCGAGGGCTGCGGAGGCGTCGATAAGCTCTTCCAGCTTCGGCTCCGAGCCATCAGCCGCAGTGGATTCCAGGGTGGCGCCAGGCTCATTATTCTTCACCCAGTTGAGGGCAAAGGCGAGGTCGCGGCCCGGGTTATGGGTATGCGACTGTACCTGCAAGCCCACGAAGGCATCGCCGCCAAATTCGGCATCACGAATTAGCGCAGCAGAAGCACCCGGCAAGACGGTGGCTACATATACGTTCTTGTCGCAGCCCTTGACCTCAAGCTTGGCAAAAGCGGAGGGGACGAACTCCTGCATGGCGACCAGGCTGGCCTCTGCAGCAAGTCCACCGTAGGGGCGGGGATCCTTTTCTAGGGCAGCGCGCTCCTTGGCGCGGGCGGCGAGCTTTGCCTGGCGGCGGGACATGCCATCAGGCAGCTGTTCCTTGTTCTTTTTCTTCTTGGCCATGCTTCCAAGATACCTGGTTACTAGAGCTCAATGGCATGCAGGGCCACTTCGGGTTGGTTGGTAGCGAGCATATCCACCCCATTGGCCCACGCCCACTTCATATCCTCCGGCTTATCTACGGTCCACAGGTAAGTAGGCAATCCCTGGGCACCGATAATTGCTGGCTGTAGCTTCGCACGCAGCAAGGATACGCCCAGAGCGGTGGGCTTGGACAACATCACATCGGGCCGGTTGACGTGGCGTTCCCAATCGCGGCGGAGATAAATCCGGTCCATATGCGGCGCCAAGTTTTGCATCCGCCGAATGGCATGGTGGGAAAAGGAAATGATGTGGATCCGGGGATCGTCGAAAAGCCCTGCATAACGCAGGCGCAGCACCGTTTGCTCCTCCAGGATGTCGCCCTGCCCGGAGGGGTGCTTGGTCTCGATGTATAGGTGGTGCGGTTTGCCCTCGAGTAGCTCCAAGAGTTCATCGAGAAGCATCATGCGTTGGCCCGAACCGATGTCCACGCCGCGCAATTCTTCCCAGTCCAGCTTGGAAATGCGGCCGGGGCGCCCCGCAGTGCGGTCCAACGTGGGATCGTGTTGGACCACTACCTTTCCATCGCGCGTCAAGCGCACATCGCACTCGACGCCATGAATTGGCAAATCTAAAGCCTTCTCAAAAGCTAGAGGGGATAGCTCTGGATATTTTCCGGAGTATCCCCTGTGGGCGACAATCTTCACTAGCCGAAGAACTCTTCCTTGATGTCATTCAGGGTCTTCGCAGAAGCATCGAAACGCTCCTTTTCGTGCTCATTGAGCTGCAGCTCAATCGCGCGCACGATGCCGGAACGATTGATAATGGCGGCAGTGCCGATGTAGAGATCTTCTACGCCGTACTCGCCCTGCAGATACGCAGACACTGGCAGAGCCACGTCCTGGTTCTGGATGACGGCGGCGGTAATGCGGGCTAGGCCCATGCCGATGCCGAAAGAGGTAGAACCCTTGGCATCAATGATGGAGTAGGCAGCATCGCGGGTATCTTCGAAGATCTTCTCGATGCGCTCAGCGTACTCCGGATCCGTGTCGAACTTCTTGGACAACGGAACACCAGCGATATTGGCAGTAGAGACGGCCGGCAGCTCGGAATCGCCGTGCTCGCCCACGATGTAGGCGTGAACGGACTTCGGGGCAACGCCTTCTAGCTCACCCAACATGTAGCGGAAGCGAGCGGAGTCCAGCACGGTGCCGGAGCCGATGACTCGCTTGTGGTCCAGGCCGGAGGCCTTCCATACGGCGTAGGTCAGGATGTCCACTGGGTTGGAGGCGACAAGGAAGATGCCGTCAAAGTCATTGGCCATGACATCGGAGACGATGCTGTTCATGATCTTGACGTTTTTGCCCACCAGGTCGAGGCGGGTTTCGCCCGGCTTCTGTGCGGCACCGGCGCAGATGACAACCATATCGGCGTCTGCGCAATCGGCGTAGGTGCCCTTGGTGACGCGAGTGCGGGTGGGGGCCCAAACAACGCCGTGATTGAGGTCCATGACGTTGCCCTCTAGCTTCTTTTCATCGATGTCGATGATTGCCAGGTGGTCAACGATGCTTTGGTTGATGAGAGCGAAGGCGTAGGCGACTCCCACGTCGCCGGCGCCGATGAGAACTACCTTGTTTCCTACATGATTTGCCATGACCCCATTGTGCAACTTTTTGGGGGGTTTTGCACGGGCTAGATCTCACCCTGAAATTCCCACCGAAATCTGGGACAATCGGGCATTATGAAACGCGCTCTCCGCCGCGCTGCACTAATCGCTCTTGGCGTAGCCGCGGATCTCACGCCCATCGTCCGTATGACCAGCCGGCAAACCTTACCGCCCAATATGTCGGCTGGAATTTTGGGTGCGGAATTAGCCACGTGGGCAGCAATTTCACCCTCTCTCCTCCCTCGCCCGTGGTGGGTGACTGCCGCCAATGTAGCCATTGGCCAGGGCATCGGACATTTGGGGGCGGCTTCGACAAGCTTCCTACTCAACAGCATTGGTAAGCGCCCCCAGGACCGCCTGGGGCCACAACATCGACAGATCCTGCACCTTGCTATCGGCGCCGGCACCGCCTTTAATGCCGTACTTTCGTTGCGCAACCAGAAAAAGCAGGCGGAGTTAGTAAATAAACAGCTCGTGCGCGGGCCCGTTACGGCGGCGATCGGCTTGGCCGCTGGCACCGCAGGCTATGGCACACTACTGCTTATCGGGGAAGCCACACAGCTGGCCGTTACTAAATTATCGCGCCAGTTGGGACGCTGGGTTCCGGCGCTTATCGCTTGGCCGGTTGTTACCGCAGGACTGAGCCTAACGGCCTTTGCCCTTTCTGATCGCGTGGTTTTTCGGCGCTGGTTGCGCTCACTTTCGCACCAAGCGCAAAGAATCAATAAGCAAATTTTCCCCGGCACCTCCATGCCTTGGGAGCCGGAGCGGTCCGGTAGCCCGTGGTCGCTCGAGCCGTGGTCGGCGCTGGGGCAGCAGGGGCGCCGCTTTGTTTCTAATGGCCCCCGCGCCCGCGATATCCGCATGGCAACGGGAATCAATGCGAAAGAGCCCATCCGCATCTATGCCGGATACATTCCGGGGCGTTCCTTCCGGCAATCCGCAGAGAAAGTTCGCGCCGAACTCGAGCGCACTGGTGCCCTAAGGCGCGAAACTATTGTTATCCAGATGCCTGCGGGTTCGGGATGGATAAATAATTGGGGCGCGTGCTCCTATGAGTTTTTAACCGGCGGTGATTGCGTCACCGTCACCATGCAATATTCCTATCTGCCTTCGGTCTTTGCTTACCTTGTAGATAAAAACGCCCCGAAGCAGGCAGCCCGCGAATTGATTCGGGTGATACAAGAAGAAATAGATAAGCTACCGGAGGAAAACCGCCCTCGGCTCTATTTTGCAGGTGAATCGCTTGGAGCCTACGCCATTATGGATAACTACCATAATGTGGAGGACCTACTTTCTGCCTGCAATGGCGCCGTCTTTTCCGGCCCTCCACGCATGACGCATTTTACCCAGCGTTTGCGCCGAGACATTGGCTCTTTGGAACGTCTGCCCGTTATCGATGGCGGTAAACATGTGCGCTACGCAGCGGCCCCGGACCACACGCTGCACGACGCCTTTGGCAACGACTTCGCCCATACCTGGCGCCGGCCCCGCATGCTCATTGCCCAACACGCTTCCGACGCCATCGTGTGGTGGGACCTGAATCTCCTTGTGCGCAGGCCCACATGGATCCATGAACCGCAGCCGGAGGCCCTGCACGCGGATACCTTCCGGCAGCTGCACTGGGTGCCATTTATTACCTGGTGGCAAATTGGCTTGGACCAAATCAATTCCCTCAACGTCCCCGGCGGGCACGGACACAACTATTTTGAGGAAATGCTCTGGTATTGGGACGAGGTTTTAGGATCCCAATCGCGCCAATCGCTCACCCCAAAGTTGGCTAAGAAGATTGCCCGCTTCATCCGGCGCGACGCTTAATCGCACTTCACCCCGGTGCTGTGGTGCGGGCAGTATCCATTGGGCACCTTATGTAAATACTGCTGATGCTCGTCCTCAGCTAGGTAGTACTCCCCGGAATCTGTATCGGAGAGAAGTTTAACCTCCGTGGTGGTATCTCCGAATCCGAATTCCTTGAGCTTGTTTGCATAGGAATCCACGATGTCCTGGATTTCTGCCCGCTCATCCTCCGTGCGTGGATAGAAGGCAGAGCGATATTGCGTGCCTACATCATTGCCCTGACGGAAGCCCTGGGTGGGATCATGCGCCTCAAGGGCCTGCACCACAAGATCACGCAGGCTGATGCGTTGCGGGTCATAAACCACCTGAACCACCTCGGCATGGTTGGTCAGTCCGCGGCATACCTCGTAATACGTAGGATTCGGGGTAGTGCCACCCGCATAGCCCACCGAGGTGGACTCCACTCCTTCTGTCTCCCAGAACATCTTCTCCGCACCCCAGAAACATCCCAGTGCAATGAGGATGGAGCGCTGCCCTTCTTTCCACGGTCCGGTAATCGGCGTTCCTAAAACAGCATGCGGGGCAGGGGCCAGAATCGGTTCGGCTCGCCCTGACAGGGCTTGGTCTGCGGCAACGAGCTTGGGCTCTGGTTTAAACATCCACATGAGGCATAGCTCCTTCCTTATTCCTTCTTCCCAACGTTGTACTGCGAAAAGCTATTCCACAGCCAGTTAATTTTCGCGCTGGTTCCACAATTCGAATTAATCATGGCGAAATCTTTCAACCGTGCCTATCATCGGGACACGTACCCGAAGAAAGGATTAAATTAATGGCTGTTTACGAACTTCCTGACCTCCCATACGCATTCGACGCACTGGAGCCACACATCTCCGCAGAGATCATGGAGCTCCACCACGATAAGCACCACGCAACCTACGTTGCTGGCGCTAACGCTGCACTCGAGGCGCTCGAGGAAGAGCGCAACGGCGAGGCTAACCCGGATCGTATCCGTGCCCTGTCCAAGAACTTGGCATTTAACCTGGGTGGCCACACCAACCACTCCATCTTCTGGAAGAACCTATCCCCGAATGGTGGCGGCGAGCCAACCGGCGAGCTGGCAGAAGCTATCAACCGCGACTTCGGCTCCTTTGAGAAGTTCAAGGCTCACTTCTCCGCTGCCGCTACCTCCCTGCAGGGCTCTGGCTGGGCAGTTCTGGGCTACGACCACATTGCTGGCCGCCTGATCATCGAGCAGCTGACTGACCAGCAGGGTAATACCTCCATCAACTTCACCCCGCTGCTGATGCTGGATATGTGGGAGCACGCTTTCTACCTGCAGTACAAGAACGTTAAGGCTGATTACGTAAAGGCCGTATGGAACGTCTTCAACTGGGATGACGTTGCTGAGCGCTTCGCTGCAGCCACCAAGTAACTCCTTTTAGTTACACAGGCCGCCCCCTCTGGGGCGGCCTTTTCTATGCCCGGATAAACTCCCGGAATTGCTGCACCGGAGGCGCATCGTCCCCGGCGCGCCACACCAAACCGAGTTCGCGGTACGCCGGCGGCGTAAGGGGAACTAGGCTTCCCACCTGTAGATAAGGATCATCCAGCGGCAAGAGCGCCACCCCAAGGCCGGCCGCTACCAGCCCCGCAACGGTGGTAAGCTCCATCGATTCGAAAACAAGGTGGGGACTAAAGCCGGCATCTTCCGCCAGGGCATCAAGGAGCATGCGCGTGCCATAGCCGGGAAGCATGCCGATGAACGGCTCGGCCGCACATTCCGCAAGATCTACCTCTTGCCGGTGTGCTGCCCAGTGGCCTTCCGGTACCGCAAGACCTAGGCGCTGCACCTTTATCTGGTGCCAGCCCAATGCGGCATTCGGCCGCGGGCCTACCAGCGCGAGGTCGGATTCGCCATTTTCTACTCTGCTCACCAGCTCTTGCGCCGCCCCTTGGTGCAGGCGAATATCCACGTGGGGGTGCAGCTCGCGATAACTTTTGATCAGATCCGGAACCAGCCAGGTGCCGAGCGAGTGCATGAAATCAAGGCGCACGGTACCTCGTTCGGGGTCCATGAGGCGGGCTACATCGTCCCGGCCTGACTCATAGGCGCGGAGCATTTCCCGTCCTGTCGCAGCGAAGACGGTTCCGCGCGAGTTTACATGCAGGGTGTGCCCAGTGCGCTCAAAAAGACGGGCACCGAGGCTTGCTTCTACGCGCTGTACGCGGCGGGTCAGTGCAGATTGGGAAATCCCCAGCTCATCGGCCGCAGCGCCAACCCGACCGTAATCCACCACGGCGAGGAAGCCGCGGATATCTTCAACATTCATGCATGCTCCGCATCGCTTTTTGTAATTTTCCACATTTTACACATGCAGTGCCACAAGGCAGGCTAAATGACATGACTAGAACGCGGCGTGCAACGGTAGCCATGCTCCTAGTGGGCTTGGCCATCTTCTCCAGCCTTTATTCCACCCAAGCTATTCTTCCCACGCTGGTACAAAACATGGGTCTTTCCTCCACCGAGGCGGCCATGACCGTATCGGCCGCTACGGGCGCGCTGGCCCTGTGCGTCGTCCCCGCTTCCATCCTCTCCGAACGCTTCGGCCGCGGCCGTATCCTGCTTATTTCGGCCGTTTCCGCCACCAGCGTGGGGCTCATTGTGCCGCTCGCTGCCGAAGGATGGCATCTTATTTTGCTGCGCGGCCTGCAGGGCGCTCTCCTCTCCGGTGCACCTGCTACCGCGATGGCATGGCTTTCTGAAGAACTCGATGATAAAGCGCTGCCGCGCGCCATGGGGCTCTACATTGCAGGCACCTCCGTCGGCGGCCTTACCGGCCGTCTCATTCCTACCGGGCTGGTAGAGATTTCCACGTGGCGCTGGGCCCTTTTTGGTTCGGCGCTAGTTTCGCTCGCCTTTGCCATCACGTCGTGGCTCCTGCTTCCCGCGCAACGCAACTTCCGGCCGAAATCCATCCATCTCACCAGCGAAAGTCGGGCGCTTTTCGGCCACTGGGCTAACCGGGATTTGGCATTGCTCTTTCTCACCGCGTTCCTCTCTATGGGCACATTTGTCTCCATGTACAACTTCCTGACCTTCCGGCTCATCGATGATTTTGGGTTGGCCCCTTCACTCGCCGGTTTGGCCTTCCTCTTCTATCTTTCCGGCACGTGGTCCTCTGCGCGGGCGGGCTCTCTCGTGGCACGGATCGGGCATGGGAAAACCCTCTGTGCTTCAGCCGCACTTTTTACCCTTGGCATCGCATTATGCGCCGGTAACCTTCCCATGACGCTCCTGGGCATGATCGCCTTTACCGTGGGCTTTTTCGCCGTCCACTCCACTGCCTCCGGGTGGGTAGGCCAGATTGCCACCCATGACCGTGCGGAGGCGTCCTCGATGTACGTATTCTGCTATTATTTCGGCTCTTCTGTGGTGGGAGCGTGTGCAGGCATGCTTTTCGACGCCCTTTCTTGGCCCCTCTTCATTGCCTTCTTCACCGCGGTGGCCCTTAGCCTTAGCGCACTGACTTGGACCAGGATTAAATCCGACTAATATCGGTTTTATGCCTGAGAATAAGTGGTCGGCGCGGACGTGGCACCGAAGGGCCTCTCGGCCCGTATCTCTGTGGATGATGGTCTTCATCCTCGTGGGTGCCACGCATACCCTGGTGCCGAACTACCGATGGGTGCTCATTCACCTGTTCACCCTCGGACTAGTGAGCAATAGCATCATGGTCTGGTCACAGCACCTGACGGAAAAATTCACCCAACAGCGCCTCCCCGATTCCGCCCGGCCCACCCAATTGGGTCGCATCTATGGCCTCAATGCCGGCATCATCATCACGCTACTCGGCCAAGTCCTTATGGAATTCTGGTCCCATCACTGGATAGTCACCCAGGTGGGAGCCACGCTCATTACTCTCATGATGCTTTGGCATGCGGCATCGCTCTTCCGGCAATGGCGCGGCGCCAAAGAAAAGCGCTTCCGGCCGGTGGTGGGCGCCTATGCACTTTCCGCCCTCTGCCTGCCGGTAGGCGCCATGTTTGGCGCACTGCTAGCGGTCCACCCCGGCCACCCTACGCTGCTGCTCGCCCATATCGCCGCCAATATCGGCGGTTTCATCGGCTTGGCAGCGGCCGGCTCCCTCACCATCCTTTTCCCCTCCATTTGGCGCACCCAAGGTATCAATCGCCACATGCGTTCCTCCTTTGCCCTGCTCGCCGTCGGCGTGGCCGCCACCATCATTGGGGCCTTCCTCGGATTCCCCCAGTTGGGCCTAATCATGTACTGCTGCGGTTGGGTACTGAGTCTGCAGCAGTGGCTCGACAACGTGCTCACAGTGGCTAAAGACCCGCGCGATCGCATTACTTTCGCCTCGGTCTCCGTCCTTATGGCCTCGTTATGGCTGGTGCTGTCTTTGGCGTATTACACCGTCCAGCACTTTTTCACCCCTGAACCGGCACTGCCTTCCCTCGCCTTGCTGGTGGGGTTTGCCGGTCAGCTCCTCATCGGCGTCATGAGTTACCTCTTGCCCACCACCATGGGTGGCGGCCCCTCTGCCGTCCGAGCGGGCCTACAGCAGCTAGACAAACTCGGCTTATTGCGTGCCACATTCGTCAATGGCGGGCTACTCATCTGGATCGGTACCGATGTTTCCCTGCTCAAGGTGGCCGCCTCCCTTCTGTGCATCCTTTCTCTGGCTGTCTACCCCGTGCTCATCGCCCGAGCGGTCAAAGCCCAGAAACAGGTCTTAATGAAAAAGGCGGAGGGCCCAGATCCCAAGCCGGGACCTGAATGGAACCAGGTATATATGGGCATAGCGATCCTCGCGGTCGTGTACGCCCTATTTACAGCGCTTTAACCCCCGGTGCTCCGGCATCCATCCACTCGCGTACCGCGCGGGTGGCCTGTACATCGCCGGAGTTATAGTCCAGCAAACGCTGCCGCGCCACGAGGTCCCCGGCTAGCGCCTCGCGCCGCGCATTCACGGATTCTTCGCCGTCGAAATCCTCTTCTGGCCACGTAAACCCAGCCTCAGGCGCAACAACCTTCAGGCCCAGGCCAAAGGGGCCGGCGAAGGATCTTTTAACGTGGGCAAACATATCCACCCACTCGGGCGAGGAGATGAACTCTTCTACCTCCCGCTCATCCACCTCGTGGAAACGCCGCGCGGACATACGCATCCAGTGATTCTCGCCATGGGCAGAGTAGCAATAAGCAGCAAAGGTTTTACCCTGCGCATGCGCCTGCGCCCGCAGATCCATCAGCCAGCGCCAGAAGGCCGCAAAATTTTCCGCCTCGGCGCGCCCTCCCAACGGCTCCCAGGTCACGAAAGGGACATACTCGCCGTCGTACCACGCTCCCCATAGATACGCGCCCTGGTCCAGGTAGGCTTCCATATCCACGTCTACTTCCACGTCCGCCCGCGGAACGTTCACGTCACCGCGGCGCAACAATACTTCCCCGGCGCGCCAGGCGGCTGCAAGGCGGGAGGGTTCGCCCAGGTCGGCGTCGATAAGCGCCTGCACGGAAGTAATACCTCGCTCGCGGTAAGGCTTAGCGCGGTCGCCGGATAAAAAGAGCGAAATATCATCCGCCGCCACCAACTCTGGTTCACACAAAGACCAGAAGCGGCAGCTAGCGCACTCTTTAACCCGTACCGGCGCAGTAGGCAGCGGCTGATTCCACGCGCGTTCCAGATCAAACCTGGCCGTGTCAGTAAAAAATGCTCGCGTGCGATCCTGTCCAATGGCTCCGCCCCGGCCCGAATCAAGCCCTAGATCCTGCAAAGCACGAGCGGCAAAAGCTAAGCGGTAGCCATCCACCGCATGGTGGCGCAGCTTATACGGGGCTTCGAGCGGCTCGCTCAGCCCCAACCTGTGGGTGGGCACCGCCAGCGTCGTCTTCGTGTCATTCTTGCGGGCCACACGATGATTGGAGACGATGATCGGGGTGTATTTATCGCCCTCACGCAGCAGCACATCCACGTGCACCATCCACTCCTCGGTAGCAAAGACCGCATTGGTGATGTGCGTATATCCGGAAACCACAGCCTCAAGGGTGCGCATGGAGCGCTCCCACTCATCGCCTTCTAAATCGATGCGGCGGAAACGACCGGAACCCCTGCGCGGAAGCATCTGCATGACCGCCTCCACGGCGGCGGCGTGGCGCTCCGCCCGGGCAATCGAGGCATGGGTACGCGGCATCTCGGGGTGCGCACGCCGCTGCACTAAGCGGTAACGGCACCCCACAAGGTCCGAAGCAACAACCACATCCTCCACACCGGGTGAGCTTAATGGAACGGCAAGGTAAAGTTGAATCCAGACTCGATCAAACGTGAGGGAAATTAAATGAGCATTCTGAAGAAAATTAAAAAGGCCCGCCAAGAAGCACGCGCACAGGCAAAGGCTGCCAAGACCCGCGCTAAGGCAGAGGTAAAGGCCCAGTCTAAGGACCGCCGTCGCCAGCAAAAGCTTCTGGCCAAGCAGGAAAAGCACCTCATCAAGTCTGAGGAAAAGGGCCTAAAGAAGCGCCGCAAGCACGAGCAGAAGATGGCCAAGAATGAACTGGCCAAGCTCAAGGCCGGCCGTTTTAATTCCGATAACGTCAAGCGCTACGCCGGCGCACTGCGCACCGCCGCTCCCCTGCTGCTGCCACTTCTCTACCGCGGCTACGTAGGCTTGAAAACCGAAGGCGAAAAGCGAAAGGCCGCCAAAGCCGGCGTAACTTCAGACCAGATGGCTTCCTTTTCCGGCTACGGTGCCCCGCTCAAGGCCCGCACCGCAGGTATCCGCAATTCCCTCGATAACACGGATATCCCGGCCGGATTCAAGCGCGATGTGCGCGACCGCCTCCAGGAAGTAGACTCCGCCATCGACAATGCTGAGTTTATGACTAAGCAGCAGCGCCGCCGCGCACACAAGACCATTAGCTCGGAGATTGACTCCATTACTGCGGAAATCCAGCAGCGTCTGGCCCAGTAAAATCATTTATGCCACCACCGAATAGGGGGCGGTGGTGGCATATATTTATTTTCCATAAAGTTCCGGAATTTTTCGGGGAAAGTCTTTTCAGCCAGAAAAAGATGCGGATAATCTTCTAATCGCCCTATCCCTGAAACACCATTAATGCTCTCTTTGCTTGGTGTGCATTTAGAAAATTGGAGGCAAAATGTCCCGCCGTGAAGTGACCCAATTTTACGACGACTTGGACCACACCCTAATTCCCGAAGACCAGCTAGAAGTCATTCACTTCAGCGTGAACGGTCAAAACTACCTTATCGATCTCTCCACGGATAACGCGCGTCGCTTCCATAATCTTCTCGCCCCCTACGTGGATGCCGCCCGCGTTGCCCCGGACATCAATGCACAGCGCGCCAATCCGAGTCAGATCCGCGCATGGGCACGCACCCAAGGGCTGCCAGTGGCGCACCGGGGCAAGATCCCGCAGGACGTCATCGAGGCCTATAACGCTGCCAACTAGAGCACGCCCTGCTCGCGCGCAGCCGCCACGGCGGAGGTGCGCGAACGCACACCCAACTTGTCATAAATGTGCACAAGGTGGGACTTCACGGTGGCCTCAGACAACATAAGATCTTGTCCAATCTGGCGGTTTGAAGCACCGGCTGCCACCAGCTGCAATACTTCTAACTCGCGCGGTGTAAGGGAAGTACGCGGCGTACGTACGCGAGTCATTAGCCTATCGGCCACGATAGGAGAAAGCGCCGAATCGCCCTCCGCAGTCGAGCGTACCGCCGCGAGCAACTCCTGCGGTGGTGCATCCTTGAGGAGATAGCCCACGGCGCCGGCCTCAATCGCGCCGAGAATATCCGCATCGGTGTCATAGTTAGTGACCACCAGAACCTTGGGCGGGGTGGCCATGGCGGATCGAATCTGCGCGGTAGCCTCCGCACCACCCATAACGCGGGTCCCTTCCACGCCGGCGCCAAAGCGCAGGTCCATCAGGATGACATCGATGCCGCCCGCCTGCGCAGCCGAAACCGCAGCTTCGGCCGTAGCGACCTCCCCTACGACGTCGATATCTTCTGCGCCCTCCAGCACGGAGCGCAAGCCTAGCCGGACGATTTCGTGGTCATCTGCTAATAGGACCCGAATCACGACATTCCTCCTATCGATGTCATTGTCAACCAAAAGTTTAATCTACTCGGCTGTTTAAGGGCATACTAGCTGACACAGCAGTGCCCTCCCCCGGCGCGGATTCAATAATGACCTCCCCGCCTAGCTCCTGCGCGCGGCGCCTGATTGCGGCCAGACCAATATGTCCCAGCCCTGCAGGGGTACTCTCCACCGCGGCCGGATCAAAGCCCTTGCCATTATCCACCACGTCCAGGCGCACCTCATCACCCTCATAGGTCACCGTAATCCGGGCGCGGCTCGCCCCTGCATGCTTGACGACGTTCCCCACAGCCCCCTGCGCAATCCGCAATAACGCCGCCTCTACCTTCATGGGCAACTGTTGTACTTCACCTTCGGATTCCACCTCTACGTGGATGTCTCCAGTAGCACCAAAGTTCTCCGCCATGCGGGTCAACGCCGCCTCAAGGGAAGCCTCATTGAGCGTTGGCGGCTGCAAGGCCGCAATCATCGCCCGAGCCTCATGCAGATTATCCGCGGCCGTCCTTCGGGCCAGTTCGATGCGCTCTCGCGCCTTGTCCGTATCCTGCTTATCCAGATCGCGGTCCGCCGAATGCAAGAGCATCTGAATGGAGGAAAGCCCTTGGGCGAGGGTGTCATGAATTTCATGGGCAATACGCTGACGCTCGGCGACCATGCCCGCATCGCGCTCTGTGGCCGCCAGTTGCGAACGGGTTGCGACCAACTCTTTATTCATCCGGGACAGCGTCCGGAAGGCATAAGTGATCGCTATCGTCACCAGCGCCGAGACTGCCGGCCCCATCACCCCACCAAAGGTCAGCCCCTGCGGAATCTGCACCACCACCGTGATGATTGAGGCGCCAATGACGCACACGATGCCCGCTGCCATATCCAGTACCGTGAGGTATAAGAAGAACATGGCGAAGACCAAATAGATTGCCGCTGGGGCCACGAATAAGTCCGCCACCCACAGCACCGATAGGATGCATAACCACAAGTAGCGCACCGGCCTAGCCCAGTTCTCCCCGTACACCGAGCCCGCGAAATATACCGCCGCAAAACCCACCAAGAGCAGCAGGTTAATAATCGCTTGCGAAAGCGGCATCCGCGCGGAGGTAAAAATGCCTACCACCAGCAGGCCAGCGGTCAAGATGTGGATACCGCTACGCAGCGCATCGGTATCCCGGTCTATTGTGGAGCTCATGCGCAAAAGCCTACTGTCCCTTCTCGCTCTAGCCACCTTTGGGATCGCCGGCTGCGATTCATCGGCACCCACCCCCGCGCCAACCAGCACAGTAGCTCCGGGATCCGCGGAAGCCCCGGAGGTTAACGTCTCTCAGACCGCGGAGGTCAATGACTGGAGCGATTGCCCCTACATCGACCCCGGCTGGCTCGAAGAAACCAATGGCCAGCGCCTGACCAAGCAGGGCGTCGACACGCGCTTTCCTACCCCGGCCTGTGTGTTCTGGTCCTACCAGGACGACCCGCAAGCCACCGTCATCGTGCGGGATATGCCCACGGCCGAAGACGCTCGCGCCGCAGTGGATTGGGCCGCACCTATCGACGCCACCGAACCCGCCTCTTTTGACGGTTGGGAAGGCGGCCGGGGCGTGGTCGATGAACACGCCGTATACGCCGTGCAGAAGGACACGCACGCGGTGCTGGTCTGGAGCAACCAGCAACAAACGGTTAAATCAGAGCAGATCGCCCACGAGGCGATTGCGAACTTAGGCCTTTAGACCGCGACATCGTTATACGGCATCATTGGCGACAGCCACGGGAATACAACCTCCATCAGCAGGAAGAAAACTCCCACCGCAATGGCGATGGCCAAGATGACTTTCACCGGTGTCGGCCCCGGCAAAAAATTCCATAAAGCGCGATACATTATTTCTCCTCTTTTTCTACTTCCATAGCGTGCACAATCATGCGCTCCGCATTGGAAAATTGCGGGTGACACGTGGTCAGGGTAAGGATCTCGCGATTCGGCGCGGCGTCAGACTCTGGTACTGGGTTGGTCACTGAGACATCGCCAGGCGTTGTAATATGCCGGCCAACCACGTGGGAATACTCCGGCGGTATTCCGTTAAAGCAATCCGCCTGCTCTCCATCAATGGGCAGTACGCGATAGGTGATTCGCTCCGTTTGCGTCTCCACCACGATGTCATCGCAGGTCTCCAGCTTGCCTAGATCATTAAAGGGAGCCCCCTTGCCCACGCGGTGGCCGGCAACGGCAAAGTTTCCCATCTCCCCCGGCATCTGGGAATCTACGTAGCGACCAGGACCGCGGAGCAGATCATCTTCATTGGTGCCCTCAATGATGGCGAAGTGATAGTCAGAACCAAAGGTGGGAATGTAGAGCTGGGCGAATGCCTCGCCCAATTCCGGCTCCATCTTCTGGCGTGGGTTCCTCCATTGCTCTTCAAGATCGGCACTCGCCTCTTCTTGCAACTGCCCGGATTCTACATTTGTCCAATAGGCTTCATAGAATGCAAAGAGTAAAAGAACCACGCCAATGGTTAGCATGAGTTCCCCAAGAACTTTAGTCATGCCTTAGACCATACTGCCCATGAAAGGTTAAGTATGTACGAAGTCTTCATGTACCCGGTTTCTGGAATCATGAAATTCTGGCACTGGATCGTCAGCAGCTTCGTCAGTGAATCCACGGCTTGGCTGATCTCGATCATTCTGCTCGTTATCACCGTGCGTGGAGTCGTTGTCCCCCTGAACTGGATTTCCGTACGTTCCGCCCGTATCGGCGCACTCATCCGCCCAGAAAACAACCGCATCAAAAAGCAGATGAACAACGCCACCACTACCGAGGAAATGGTGGAGCTCATGCAAGAGGAAAAGAACCTCATGAAGAGCTACAACTATAACCCTGCAGCGGGCTGTTTTCCCCCACTCATCATGATCCCGGCCTTCATCGGCCTCTACCAGGTGCTCCTGCGCATGTCTAATATCGAGCGCGGCTCCACCACCGTGGGAATGCTGAATGCCTCCGATGTGTCGGCCTTCCGCCAAACTACCTTCTACGGCGCCCCGTTGACGGATTTCGCCCGCGAACACGGCGACCTCATCAACCCCATCTTGATAGCCGCTATTACCTTTACCATGGCTAATTCTGTTATTTCTCTGGTGCGCAGCTTCCGCACCACTCAGTTTGATCAAAAGGTCAACCGTCGCGTCTTCATCATCATGGGCTTTTTGCTCTTAGTCATCCCATTCTTCCTATGGCACTTGGCCCAAACCGGACCAATCCCGGTAGCAATCATTCTCTACTGGGGCTGCGCGTATCTCTTCACGCTGATCCAAACCGCCATGTTTGAGATCATTTTGCACCGCGACTACCCACTTACTGAGGACGTTCATACTATGCGCCGAGACAGCATCCGCCGCTGGCGCAAGCGCGAAAAAGAACCCGCCCTCTCCAAGGAAGAGAAAAAGCGGGTCAACCAGCTACGTATAGAGGCGCGAAAGTATCTTAAATCGAATAGTCAGCAGGGGGAGCAGAAAGCATCTGAGTAGCCAGATCGCGGGCCGTCTGCAGCGGCCCAATCTCCTTGGTCAACCGAGCACCGGCACGCCCGCCATCCAAGAAGATCAACAGCTGGCTCGCCTGCGAGGACGATGGGTACCCATTGCGCTCAGTCAGCAGTGCCGTCAAGGTGGAATGCACCCAGTTGCGGTGTTCGACGCAGGCGGCCACGATGCCATGTTCCGCCTCAGTTTCCGGACGAGGATACTCTCCGGCAGCGTTCAAAAAGTGGGATCCGCGGAAATCCTGCTTGGGTTCTTCCTCAATCGCTTTATCAAAAAAGGCCAGGATCTTTTGATCCGGATCCGTCATCTCCGCAGTGCGCTGCTCCCAATCCTGGCGGAACTTCTCGTCCAAAGCTTCCACATAGGCGATTACAAGCGCATCCTTGGAACCAAATAAGGAGTACAAAGAAGCCTTAGCTACGTCCGCCTCACGCAGGATGCGATCAATTCCGATGACACGAATGCCCTCGGTAGTAAAAAGCTTGGTCGCCGATTCCAGCAGCCGACTACGCGGGCTGGGCCGATTACGGCGCGACTTCTTTTCTGCCATGGTTTCCTCTCTAAAACGACAAAGCCGGTTCATCTATACTTTATAGACAAACCGGTTTGTACGCGAATTAAATGCGGGCTACTTCTTAATGAGCCCCACGATCCACAACAGGATACAAGCACCACCAGTAGCGGCAATCAAGGAGAAGATCCATCCGCCTTCCTCAATGTTCAGGAAGTGGATAATCATTCCGCCGATAATGCCGCCCAGCACACCAACAATAAGGTTGGTCAACAAGCCGTGGTCGCGCTTCATAATCTTTTCTGCCAACCAGCCGGCAATGATACCAATAACAATCGAGCTAATAAGCCCCAAACCCAAATTCATGCAATCCTCCTAAATTAGCGGGTACACCCCAATGTACACGAGCGAACCTACCCAAGGGGGTACGCAACAACAAAGGCGCTCCGCCCATATGAGCGGAGCGCCTTATACTCAGTAGCTTTTAGTTGTCCTCATCCGGGCGAACAACCATCATCGGGCATGGTGCGGACTGCAACAGTGCGCGGGAGGTCGAGCCCAAGAGCATACCCTTAAAGCCGCCGCGGCCATGGGAGCCCACAACCAGAAGCTGCGCACCTTCTGCGGCTTCGGTCAAAGCGCTCACTGGACGATCTCGGGCGATAAGCTGCTTGACCTCTACGTCTGGGTACTCCTCGCGCGGCTCCTTGAGGTTTTCAGCCAGCAGCTCGCTCTGCTCCTTCTCGATATCAGCCCACTCAGACTGGGCGGCCGAAAGACCGGCCAAGGAAGCCTGTACCTGCATATCCATCCAGGTGTGAACCGCAATCAAAGCGGCGCCACGAGCCTGCGCCTCACGGAATGCATAAGCAGTGGCCTTCTGCGAAACCTCAGAGCCATCCACACCGACCACGACAGGACCGTACTTGGTGGAGTCCGTAACGTGATTATCTTCGCGAACGACGACCACTGGGCAAGAAGCGTGGGAGACAACCGAAGCGGAGACAGAGCCCATCACCATGCCAGACAATCCACCCATGCCGCGGGAGCCCATAACGATCATGGTGACATCATGCGACATTTCCAGCAGCATATCGATCGGGGAGCCCTCAGCCACCGTGTGACCAATCTTCAGCTCTGGGGCAACCTCATGAGCGATAGCGCGGGCCTCTTCGATTTTTTCCAGCGTCTCGGCCTGCAAGTCATCGAAAAGTTCCTTCGGCGGTACCATGCCCTCTGCGTACAAGAACTGCGGCATGGTGTAGCTCGATGCAATTCGAAGAGGAATCTCGCGCTTCATAGCCGTATTTGCGGCCCAGCGGACTGCATTCTTGGATGCTTCCGAACCGTCAACGGCAACGACTACAATGTCTTCCTTGGCCATGATGTGTCCTTTCCGTGGTTATACCTTAATTATAGTACGGATTAGGCTTGAGGGTTGATGGTTGCGGCCTCAGAATTCGACGGGAACATAACGGTGTAAACAAATTCCAAGACGGTGCGAATTACGGCGCCGATACCTTCAGAGAAAAAGGCAACAACCGGTTCAATGAGAGAGTTAAAATCCATGGACAAAACCTTAATACATCGCAGAAAGGGTTTCACGCCTTTACCGATTAAAGACGGCCTAAACCCAACCCGCGTGCGCACCCCTGAGGCAAACATAACCGCCTGGGATTTTCTTAGTGCAGTAATCTCGGCACAACGCCACCGGCATCCTCACGATGACGCCGCCGCGCTCCAAGCGCGCTTTGACTCCGGCGAGGTGGTCCTACGCAACCAAACCCAGCTCCGCCCGGAATCCGTCTTGCGCCAAGATGAGGACGTCTTTTTCTACCGCATGCCGGGACCCGAGATACCGGTGCCTTATGACATCCCCGTTCTCTATGAAGATGAACACATTCTCATCGCCGATAAGCCACCGTTCATGGCCACCATGCCACGGGCCCGACATATCGTCCAGACCGCTACAGTCCAGCTGCGGCGAATGACCGGAAACAACGAACTTGCACCAGCACACCGCCTAGACAGACTTACATCCGGAATCTTGCTATTTACCAAACACCGTGAGGTGCGCGGGGCCTACCAAACGCTTTTCGCTGAAAAGAAAGTCTCAAAAACATATCAAGCGATCGCCAAATACCAGCGCTTTCCGACGCCCCTCCAATGGTCCTCGCACCTTACCAAGACCCCCGGCGAAATCCAGGGCCGAATCGGCGACGGTCCCCCTAACGCATTCACCACACTCACTTCAGTCGAGCAAATAGACAACACCCCTTATGAAAAAATCCACGGCTACCTGCCACAATTGGGAACGTACACGCTACAACCAACCACGGGTAAGACCCATCAATTGCGTCTCCATATGTGGCAAGCAGGCGTACCCATCGTGGGCGACCCGGTCTACCCAGAGATTTTTCCCGAAGACGCAGAGGACATGCGTATTCCTATGCACCTAACGGCAACGCGCATCGAATTCACCGATCCCCTTAGTGAAAAGCCGCGCGAGTTTGAGTCCGCCCTGCCCCTATATACACACCGTCTCATCGATTTTCAGTAGCACAAGCCCGGTACGCCGAGCCTCGTGCTACCGGCTTCTCGGTGGCCTTGGTTGAAACCGTTGGCTGCTACAGAATAGGCAGTGCGGTGATAGTAAAAATAGTTCAATAGCCCGCGAATACATAGACAGCTCGGGGCGCCCTTGCCACGTTGGGGCCGGAGACAAGATGTGAGTCCGCCCCGACTCTCCCCTCCGTAGCCTTCAGCCATACTCCTGGCTTTGCAGATGAGGCCTTCCACCGGCCGGGAAGGCTGGTAAAACGCAAAAAGAAGAGGGCGGTGGTATACCGTCCTCTTCTTTGTTGTATTTTGTTGTGTGTTGTTGTTTGGTGTCGGCGGTGACTTACTCTCCCACAACCTCCCGGTTGCAGTACCATCAGCGTGTGCAGGCTTAGC
>NZ_JBBMGI010000012.1:0-85909 GCF_037908445.1 Corynebacterium sp. KPL2825
ATTTTGGGACCAGCACCCGCCGCAAGCAATAATAGAAATCAAGGCAAATGCCTAGGAACAAAACCCGGGGCACTTCACAACTCCGTAAGGTTTGCCGTCCCTTATCTTGTTGAAACCAACCACCGTTAATATGTCTGTGGTTTCAACTTTCCGGCACTTCTTAAAAGGTCCCCAACCTGAGCAGGAAATATGATCCATGGGCAGGCGATATTCATAGCGGTCGCCGGAGCGCTTAATTTTTTGGCGCATATTTTGTTGAAGCTTGTGAAGCACGAATGGATAGACCGTGTTTGTTCTGGTTTTTCGCCCGAGCCTTCTCCCGAAGGTAAACCAGCTTTCCATTCTTATCCGTCCACTGCGACACGATAGTGTAAGGGCCTTTATTTCCAAAGAAAGATAATTCCGAGTCGACAGAAGTGTCGAAGTTCTTCGAAGCGGCAGCTTCTGACAAGATTTCCTCCGCTGTAGAGTCATAGCTTTCCACTGTTCCTGGGATTACCCCGAAATCTTCTGTAGGGGCAGAGGTAGATGCATTGGCAGCTGGTTAAGACAAATTAGCCATTAGAAGTAGAGCAGCCATTGTCTTGCCTAGTGCGTTTTTGGTCCAGTATTTCCGCATGATAGAGTCTCCCACTCGTAGAAAATTACTTATCCTAAAAGTACCTTCTCTAATTAACGAAGGGAATGCTCATATGCGTGATATGAAATACAAACTGGATGAGTGGCCGATCTGTATCGCGAAGGTTTCATAACAGGAGAACAATCTGTGCGGAATAACTTCCCTACATATCGGGCATGTGCCAAGAGGGTGTTTTAGCGTATTTTCTGCCGTATGGCGGGACTGACAGGTGCGCAGATTTACCGATACGGCTGCACCGCCCTAGGCGTTTTTCAACGCCCGATACACCGTAGGGCGAGTGACTCCGAATTCCCGCGCCAAGGCTGCTTTCGACTCCCCCGCCAATACGCGCCGCTTAATCTCCGCCACCTGCTCTGGGCTTAGAGCAGGTTTGCGGCCTTTGAACTTGCCGGCCTTTTTCGCCAACGCAATCCCCTCCGCCTGGCGCTCGCGGATAATGGCCCGCTCAAACTCCGCGAAGCTACCGAGAATGCCGAGCATTAAATCTGCACGCGGGTCCGTGGTGCCTTTCGCAAAGATAAGATTCTCATGCAGGAAAGTAACAGTCACACCTTTGCCGGTAAGTTCATCAACAATCCCGCGCAGATCTGTCAGCGAACGGGCGAGGCGGTCAATCGACGACACGACGAGCTCGTCACCGTCGCGCACATAGGTCATGCACTCCCTCAGTCCAGGGCGTGCAGTTTTAGTGCGGCCGGAAATCTTATCCTCAAAGAACCGGTCAATCCTGCCGGAAGCATTGAGTAGTTCTTTCTGGCGCTGATTATTTTGCTCCACTGTGGAAACCCGGATATAGCCCACCCGCTGCCCACGCGAACCAGAGCTTTTGGCCATTAGTCTTCGCCCCGCGAGGGTGTAAAGGCAGCATTCTCCTGTTCTATGACCGCATCACGATACGACTCGATTGCATCCGAGAGGGCATAAAGCTGAATGCCGTCGAGAGCATCAGCGTCAGCAAGTAAAGATGAAGTGCCCCAAGCAGCATAGCTAACCCCCGACGTGTCTACTTTCCGGGGTCGGGCCCCAGCTACACCGGCTGGGGTGCCCCAACCATTCAATCAGCATCCAAGAAAACCAAATCTAACCCCACCAACACGCTGAATCACAAACGTTTAGCCCTAAGCCCTGGAAAACGACTTAAGCCCGCGGATAACCGCGGGCTTAAAATCATTGAGCCTTAAAGCTCAGCAGGAGAAACGCGCTTCGGCAGAACAACCGGGCGGGTACCCGCCAGCTCTTCTACGATGCGTACTACCTGGTTGGAGTAACCGAACTCGTTGTCGTACCACACATAAAGCACGAGGTGCTTGCCGGAGGCGATGGTGGCAACACCGTCGACAATGCCAGCGTGGGTATTGCCGATGAAGTCAGAGGAAACAACCTCTGGGGAGGCGATATAGGAAATCTGCTGACGCAAGTCAGAGTGCAGCGAAACGTTGCGCAGGAAGTCGTTGACCTCTTCGCGGTCTACTTCCTTTTCCAGTTCAAGGTTAAGCACGGCCATAGACACGTCCGGGGTAGGAACGCGGATGGCGTTGCCGGTGAGCTTGCCTTCGAACTCCGGCAGGGCCTTAGACACAGCCTTAGCTGCACCGGTGGCGGTAAGCACCATGTTCAGGCCCGCGGCGCGGCCACGGCGATCACCCTTGTGGTAGTTATCGATGAGGTTCTGGTCATTGGTAAACGAGTGCGCCGTTTCCACGTGGCCGTGGGTTACGCCGTAGCGGTCATTGATGACCTTGAGTACTGGGGTGATGCCGTTGGTGGTGCAGGACGCGGCGGAGAGGATCTGGTCCTCATCGGTAATCTTTTCGTTATTGATGCCGTAGACGATGTTCTTGATATCGCCCTTGCCCGGTGCAGTCAAAAGCACACGAGAGATACCCTTGGCCTTGAGGTGCTGAGACAAGCCCTCGCGGTCGCGCCACGCGCCGGTGTTATCTACCAAGATGGCGTTGTTGATGCCATAAGAGGTGTAGTCAATCTCGGACGGATCGTTAGCGTAGATCATCTGGATCTTGGTGCCATTGGCCCAGATGACCTCATTTTCCTCATCCACGGAGATGGTGCCGTTGAAGGCGCCGTGGACGGAATCGCGGCGCAGCAAGGAGGCGCGCTTGAGGATGTCCCCATCGCCCTTCTTGCGCAGGACGATGCCGCGCAGGCGGACTCCACCATAGGCTGCCTCGCGGGCGACGAGCAGGCGGGCAAGCAGTCGGCCGATGCGACCAAAGCCATAGAGGACGACGTCGGTGGTTTCCAAATCCACGCCTGCACCGACGATCTCGCATAGCTCGCCTTCCAGGTACATGCGGAGGTTTTCCTCGTTGGACTCCTCCCAGCCCAGTACCAAGCGGCCCAGGTCAACGCTGGCGGCGCCTAGGTTCATGTCCGCCAATTCCACCAGGATTGGCAGGGTCTCCGCCGTGGACAGGTGGCGCTGCGCAATGCGGCGGCCGTAGCGGTGGGACTTGATGATGTCGATATCCGTCTGGCCCACCAGCGGGCGGCCGAAGATGGTGGTGACAACGTTATTGTTGCGGTGCAGCTGGTGGATGAGTGGAATCATCTGCTGCGCCAGCTCGAGGCGCTCGTTCCAATCATCATGGCCAACATGTGCGTTCGCAGTCACGAAATTCATTCCTTTTCTGTCACGGGGGTGGCATTAAATCTTCAAACCTAAATATTAGCGCCTACTAGTGTGGGTTTTGGCATAGTCGGTTAAGGATGTCGGCCACAGTACCCCCGTTTATTTTGCCTACCTCTGTACCTACGAGGCAGTAGGATACGGCATCATCGTGCTGCGCACGGCGTTTCTTTAGGACCGGATTCAAAAGTGGGTAGACCGGGGGCAAGTCAGGGTGTCTCCGGGTGTACTCGGTCTCCAAACCGCGGGCGAAGCGGCCTGAGAATGCACGGGTGGAAACGGTTTTCCCACCACGGCGAAGAAGCTGCCGGTTATAGTCGCTCGTGCCAGCCTCGGCAGCGAGCAAAAAGGCGGACCCGCAAGAGCAGGCGGCAACTCCGCTCCAGGACATAGCGTTGGCTACATCAGCCGCGGTGCGCAGGCCACCGGCTGCGATAAGGGGAAGTTCTGGAGAAGCGGCGCGCACATCGGCTACTAGCTCTTCTAAGCCCCGGGAATCCGGGGTTGCGGAAAGCTCCCAGGTTCCGCGGTGTCCACCAGCGGCCGGACCTTGGACGCACAGCACGTCAACGCCGCCACGTGCGGCCGCAATTGCCTCCGCAGGGGTGGTAACGGTGGTCCATGCCTCTGCTCCTGCGGCATGAATTTGCTCTAGGTGACCAGCGTTAAAGGTTCCAAACATGGACCACACCACCCGGGCGCCGCCGCGCAGGGCTAGCTCCAGCTTTTCTTCATAGCCAAAGGCATAGTCGGGCTCGGGTAGCGACTGGTTTTCTGCTTGAGCCAGCTCGCGTGCAGCTGCCAAGTACGGCTCGGTAAGTGGATCTTGAGGGCAAAAGAGGTTCACCCCGAACGGAATTCCGGCGCACTGTTCTATCTGTGTGCGAGCAGAGTCGATGCTGGCAGAGCCCAAACCTAGGGTGCCGAAAGACCCAGCCGCATAGGCTGCGTGCACTAGTTCCGGGGTGGTGGGACCGCCGGCCATGGGCGCGGGAATTACGCTACGGGAAAGGGAGCTAATAACCTGACTCATACCACCCCACCCTACCGAGAGAGGAAGCTAGCGCAGTGGCAGATTTAGGAGATTTTTTCGCGCGGATCTTTGGCTCGAAGGATAAGCCGCAACTAGGACTCACACCGTCCGAGCTTGAGGCGGAATGGCTTGTCGTGGGCTTGGGCAACCCCGGCGCGAAATATGCCGCTACCCGCCACAATGTGGGCTATATGGCCATCGATGATCTCCTCGCAGCCGGTGGAGATGTCCTCGAACCGGTGCGCGGGATGGATGTCCAGGCAGCTCCGCTTAATTGGGAGGGCCATAAAGTACTTGCCGTGCGTTCGGGCACCTTTATGAACCTGTCGGGGGATCCTGTAGCACCGCTAGCGCAGCAATTAGGAATCGCTCCAGACCATGTGATTGTCCTCCACGATGAGCTCGATCTGCCGGCCAATAAAATCCGTCTCAAGCAGGGTGGCAATGAAAACGGGCACAACGGACTCAAGTCCCTCACCGAGCGCTTAGGCACGCGCGACTACTTGCGTGTACGAATTGGCATTGCGCGGCCGCCCAAGGGCTCGTCGATTCCGGACTACGTGCTTGGCCCAGTTGATGCCGGCACGGGATTCGACACCGCCATTGCTACCGCGGCCGAATCCGCCCGACTCATCGTCACCGAGGGGCTAGGCAAGGCCCAAAACCAGATTCACTCGCGTTAACACTGGGAGAATTTCTCTAGGGCCTGCGGGCTGCCGGCGGCGACGATGAAATCGGTGGGGGCAAGTTCGGTGGCGTCGGCAAGCGGGGCCCACTGCCCTTCCGCACAACGCACCGAAACCAATTGCACGCGGTGGGTGCGCCAGATGGCGGAAAGGTCGAGCGGTCGGCCCACCAATGAGCTAGGAACGGCCATTTGGGTCACGCCATAGTCGGTGGCAATCTCCGCAAAATCCCGGAAACGCCCGCCCAAAAGGTAGGCCACGCGGCGGCCCGTATCTCGCTCTGGCCGGATGACGTGGTGGGTGCCAATCTGGCTCAAAATGCGCGCATGCGCCTCTGAATCTGCCTTGGCCCAGATATCTTTCACCCCCAGCTCCACCAGGTTAGATGCGGTAAGAATGGAGTCTTCTAGGTGGGAGCCGATAGCAACGATGACGCGCTCGACTTCCTCCACGCCCAGCTGACGTAAGGCTTCCGGGTCAGTAGTATCTGCTGCAATGGTCTCAGTGAGGTAAGGCGCTTCCTCGCGCACGCGCTTTTCGCTGGAGTCGATGCCAAGGACCTCAACGCCATTGGCCATCAACTCATGGGCTAGCGAGGAGCCAAAGCGTCCCAAGCCGATGACGACGACGGGTGGAATATCGATGCCGGCGCGGGTGCGGCCCAGCGCCTTGAGAATATTAGCCAAGGAACGGCCTTTCTTCGGGATAGCTAAAACGCCGACTTACGGTTTTTGCCGCCAGCGCCGCTACCAAGGTGGTTGGGCCAACACGGCCCAGGTACATGATGAGGCACAGCACTATCTGCGAGGGTGCAGATAGGCTGGCGGTAATTCCGGTGGACAAACCCACCGTAGCGAATGCGGAGAGTACTTCGAAAGAGACTTGGTCACCACTGAATTCCGGATCAAAAAAGCGCAGGGCCGCCACGCCGAGTGTGACCACCATGACTCCGGCAAAGCTCAAAGCCAGGGCCTGGCGGGTTACCGAGCGCGGAAGGCTGCGGTGCCCGATGGTCGTGGTTTCGCGCCCAGTGAACTCAGCCGCCATCGCCGCCAAGAGCACGCACGCGGTGGTGACCTTGATGCCGCCGGCGGTACCGGCAGACCCGCCGCCGATGAACATCAAAATATCGGTGCCCATCAGGGTAATGGGGTGAGCCTGCCCGTAATCGATGGCATTAAAGCCGGCCGTGCGCGGAGATGCACTGGCAAAGAAAGAGTTGAGCAATTTTTCTCCCAGCGACATGGACGACAACAGTCCGGTCCATTCCATGCAGGCGAAAAAGACCGCACCCGCTACCAAGAGCACGGTCGTAGCAACCAGAGTCATGCGCGCGGTAATGGAGATGCGGTGGACCACGTAACGGTTGCGGCGCACGAGGCGCACCAGCTCCGCCCATACCGGAAATCCCAAGCCGCCACCGATCAGTGCGGCGGCTAAGGGCAGCAGAATCCAGGCATCTGCAACAAAGGGCACTAGGTTATCGCTGTTGGTGCTAAATCCCGCGTTATTGAATGCAGAAATGGCGTGAAAGATGCCTTCCCATACCGCGCGCGGAAAGGAATGACCATAGCCAATCATCAACCGCGCAGCCACGATGAGAGCGATGATGATCTCTGCCACGGCGGTAAAGGCAAAGGTAAAAATCAGCGTCTTGCGAATTCCGCCAGGAGCAATGGGGCGCCCCTCATAGGCGCCCGTTTTGCGTGCTTTGAAGCTAATCCGGCCGGTAAAAAGCAGGCCGGATAGCGAGGCCAGGGACATGATGCCCAAGCCACCCAGTTGGATGAGTGCCAAGATGATCACTTGGCCGGCCGGGCTCCAAAAACTACCGGTATCCACCACGATAAGTCCGGTTAGCGATACCGCAGACGTAGCGGTAAAAAGCGCAGACAGAAAAGAAGCGCGGGCGGTGCCGGCCTCGGCGAACGGTAGCATGAGCAAAACCGTTCCCAGCAAAATGAGCAAAAGAAAGCCGGCGGCGGTTAAGCGCGCCGGTCCCCACTGCCGTATGGAAAGCAGATGTTTCACGAGCGGAAGTATAGACCTGCTTGGGGTGCAAGGAAACTGCTAGCAGGCACCACCCCCGCCGCGAAGTTAAGATTGGGGCTATGACTTCGCCACATAGCACTGCCAAGACGATTGTGATTACGGGCGCATCGGGCGGGCTGGGCGCCGCGGCCGCACGCCAGTTGCACCGCACCCGCCCGCAAGACAACCTGGTTATTATTGGCCGCAACCCGGAAAAGACTCGCGCGGTGGCACAGGAAGTGGGCGGCCAGTACTTCCTTGCCGATTTCGAGTCTTTGGGGCAGGTGCGCCGCCTGGCTGGAGAGTTGAGCGAGCTGGAGCATATCCATGCGCTAGGCAATAATGCTGGCGGCATTTTCGATGGCCCCTCCACCACTGCTGATGGATTTGAGCGCACCTGGCAGGTCAACGTGGTTGCGCCTTTCCTGTTGACCTCTTTGCTGCGCGAGAAGCTGCGCGCAGATTCTGCCAACGTGGTCCAGACCGCTTCGCTGGCCAATTTTCTCATGTCCTACTTTGAGCCAAACTATCCCGATACTGTGGAGCGCTTTAGCCCCGAGCGTGCTTATGGCAACGCGAAGTTGGGGGATATCCTGCTTACCCGCTATTTCGATGCCCACGGGCTTAATGCAGTCTCTTTCCACCCGGGCGTGCTGGCCACGGACTTCTCCAAGTCCTCGACTGGCATGATGTCCAAAATATATTCCGGACTGATCGGCAAAACCTTTGGCAAGCCTGCCGAAGGCGGCGATAACCTCGCTTACTACCTGACCGGCACGGAAGGCATCCACTTCGAATCCGGCGAATACTACAACGACAAGCGCAAACCCGGCCTGCAGCGTCCCATTGCGAAGAAGCTATCGGTAGCCCGCCGCGTCTTTGATGATTTGGGGCGCCGCCTCAATGTGGAGTGGTAGCGCAAACCCACTAGACTATGCCGCATGAGTTCTGTCGTTTCTGAGGCCTCGCGCCGCCGCACGTTTGCCGTCATCGCCCACCCGGATGCTGGTAAGTCCACGCTGACGGAGGCGCTGGCGCTACACGCACACGTTATTAACGAGGCCGGCGCGGTCCACGGCAAGGGCAACCGCAAGTCCACCGTGTCTGACTGGATGGACATGGAGAAGGACCGCGGTATTTCCGTGGCTTCCTCAGCGCTGCAGTTCGAGTATGCGCCCGAGGGACACGAGGGCGAGCCCTACATGATCAACCTGGTTGATACCCCAGGCCACGCGGACTTTTCGGAAGACACCTACCGCGTGCTCACCGCGGTAGATGCGGCAGTCATGCTTATCGACGCCGCCAAGGGCCTCGAGCCCCAGACCCTCAAGCTCTTCCGCGTCTGCAAGGCCCGCGGCTTGCCCATCGTCACCGTGATCAATAAGTGGGACCGTGTAGGCCGCGAGCCCTTGGAGCTCGTCGATGAGATCGTCAACGAAATCCAGCTGCAGCCCACTCCGCTGTACTGGCCGGTGGGCATAGCCGGTGATTTCCGCGGTCTGGCGCATATCAATGACGACGGCGAGGCCGATGAGTATATCCATTTTATCCGCACCGCTGGCGGTTCCACCATTGCTCCAGAAGAGCACTTCGATCCGGATGCCGCCGGTGAGAAGGAAGCAGATGTATGGGAAACCGCGGTCGAAGAGGCCGAGCTCCTCGCCGCCGATGGTGCCCTGCATGATCAGGAGCTTTTTGAGCAATGCGTGACTTCCCCACTCATTTTTGCCTCTGCGATGCTGAACTTTGGTGTGCACCAAATCCTGGATACGCTGTGTGCCATTGCCCCGGCCCCGCACTCGCGCGAATCTGATCCTAAAGCGGTTGAGGCTGCCACCAGTGCTATCGATGAGGTCCGCGAAGTAAGCGATGATTTCTCCGGCGTCGTCTTTAAGGTTCAGGCAGGCATGGACCAAAAGCACCGCGATAATTTGGCCTTCATGCGCGTGGTCTCCGGCGAGTTTGAGCGCGGCATGCAGGTGCACCACGCCCAGTCTGGCCGCAGCTTTTCCACCAAGTATGCCCTGACCGTCTTCGGCCGCACACGCGATACCGTGGACACCGCCTATCCCGGCGATATCGTGGGTCTGGTCAACGCCGGCTCACTCGCCCCTGGTGACACCATCTATTCCGGCAAAAAGGTCCAGTTCAAGCCGATGCCACAATTCGCCCCGGAGGCTTTCCAGATTCTGCGCGCGAAGTCGCTGGGCAAGTACAAGGCCTTCCGCAAGGGCCTGGATCAGCTAGCAGCCGAGGGCGTGGTTCAGATTCTCAAGAACGAAGCCCGTGGCGATGCCTCGCCGGTCATGGCGGCGGTCGGCCCCATGCAGTTCGAGGTTATGCAGGCCCGCATGGAGTTCGAATACAACGTGGAAACCGTCACCGAGCCTATCCCCTATTCCGTAGCTCGCCGCACCGATGCCGAATCCGCCCCAGAGCTTGGCCGTCAGCGTGGCGTGGAAATTTTCACCCGCCAAGACGGCGAGCTCATCGCGCTCTTTGGTGACAAGTGGAAGCTCGCCTTCATTGAGAAAGAACACCCAGAGCTGACCATGGAAACGCTGGTGGCGGATTAAAGCAGCACTGCTTTCTTTTCTCTACAAGACAAGCAAAAGGCCGCTTCCCATTCTTGGGAAGCGGCCTTGTTCGGTTGCCCGGTTAAAGCATCAACATCACTGGGACAACGGCGATTTTGACCACCTGTGCCACCACAATCGTGGCGGCGTAGCCGATCATAATACGTGAGTCGGAGCTAAGCCCCGTGGCGTAATTGACTACGGCTGGCTGGGCAAAAATGCCGGAGAGTCCGCCGACGGTGCGAGTTTCAGATTGCCCCATGAAGCGATTCGCCACGGCGAAAAACACAGCAGCCACCGAGGTAACAATGGCAGCAAGGATCATGCACTTCAGCCCCATCCAGGAGAATGCGGTGGACAGGAATGCCTCACCAGAAGATAGGCCCACGGATGCCAAGAAGATGACGAGGCCCCACTGCTGGAAGGCGGTATTAATGGAGGCCGGAACCTGCCACGGGATGCGGCGGGTGCGGTGCAGCGCGCCGAGGATCAGGCCGGTAATCAGCGGTCCGAGTGCAAAGCCCAGTTCGAAGGAAGCGCCTCCCGGCATCGGTACTACGACCTGGCCGAGCAGGTAGCCCAAGAAAAGACCGCCGCCTAGTGCCACCCAGTTCAACTCGGAGTAGGACTTAACGGAGTCACCGAAGTAATCCCGGATATCGCCCAAACGGTCAAACTTCACGATGAGCTCCAGCGTATCGCCAGAGGCCAAGTGGGTTTCATTATTGGCTAGGAACTCCTCGTCGCCACGCTGTACGCGCACGATGCGGCCGCCATAGCGAGAAAACAGGTTCAACTCCTCTACGGTGCGACCGGCAATATCCTGGTTAGATACCGCCACGGTTTCGATGACCAGGCGCTTATCCACGAACGGAGTCTGCGGCTGGCGCTTGCCCAGCATTTGGGTGAGCTCACGGGCCTTAGCCTTGGTGACCATCACGCGCAGGATATCGCCCTTGTGCAATTCGGGGCGATCGCCGGCAACCCGGACCTTATTACCGCGGCGAATGGTAGCGATAACAAAGTGATCCTTGAACTGTTCTTCCAAATCATCGTAGTTCACGTCTTTGGTAACGCGAATGGTGCGGGAACGGAAGATCTTGGAGGCAGAATTGTCCTTATCGTGCTTGGCGGGCCAATTCTGCTTGAGCAGGAATGCCACGACCAAAATGGCCACCGCCACGCCCACGGGATAGCCCAGCGAGTAGCCCACGGCGGGTAGCTCTTCACCGGTTTGTTGCTGGGCAACTGCCAGCGACGGCGTCGAGGTCGTGGCGCCGGCAAATACACCAACGGAAGCCAAGGTATCCAGCCCCAGCATGCCACCAAAGAGGAGGGCTGCGCCCGCAGCCACCACAATCGCAATGGCCGCCGTGAGCATGTGCTTCATCTGCTTGGAAAAGCCCTTGAAGAAGCGCTCACCAGCGGAGAGCCCCTGCATATAAATAAAGAGTCCCAAGCCCAGCTCTTGCAGGGAGCTTAGGATGTCTTTGTCCAGGTCAATAAACGAGCCGAGGGCCAAACCCACAAAAAGCGTGCCGGCCGCGCCAAAGCGCAGCGGCCCGAAAGGAATCATGCCAAATAACGTGCCGAGCAGCACTATGAAAAAGATGCTCAGCCATATATTTCCATCAAAAATTGCTAACACGCTGGAATAGTTTAGGCATTTTCCAGCAAAGTGCCACGTGAAAGACACTTTCTTCAAAGCCTGCACTCGGCATCGCTACTGCTTAGACCAGTTTCACCGTCGACCGACCACCCCCAGCAGCGGTACATCTCACAGCAACTATCCAAAGTGAACTAGTCGAGGAGGAATTCCTTCCACCGCGGCCACTCCGTATAGGTCTGGGCTTTGCCCGCCTGATAATTCGCGCTCAGCTTGTGCACATTGCGCTCGGTAGAGACGACCTGCATGTCCTCCGGAAAAAATAGCTGGGCCTTGCCTTGGCGTTCCAATTCCACAAGGCGGTCCTTGGCGGCATTGTAGATAGCGGGGCGGGCTATCAGGGCGTCGGCAATAGCGGGGTACCTGCGGAAGATGCGGCGGATTAAGGCCGGGCGCGCCACCTCAGGACGTACATACCCACGCGGCTTAGTACCGATGAAAAGGAACTTCTCGTAGCCGGCCTCCTCCGCTTGCGCGATGGTAATGCCGCCGGAAGAGCCTAAAGCGCCGTCGACATAGGGAGCGCCGTCAATAAAACGCATCGGCATAATCAGCGGGAGCGTGGAAGAGGCTCGCACCCGCACAAAAAGATCCTCTGGGGTGTGGACATCCTCGCGAGTCCAATAAACGGACTCGCCGGTATCCGCCCGCGCTGCCGCCAGCACCATATCGGCCGGGTGCTCGCGGTAAGCCGTCCAATCAAAAGGCAGGTCCTTATCCGCGGCGCGCTCGTAGATATATTCCGCATTAAAATAGCCCGTTCCACGCACCAGCGACCCCACACCGCCAAAACTAGGATTCTTGGCAAAGTCCGTAAACGACTCTTCCGCACGCCGAGCATCGCGCGATAAATAATTAACGGTGTGGGATGCCCCGGCTGAAACACCGCCTACCCAACCAAAGTCCACGCCTTCTTCGATGAGCTTAACCATGCAGGCGGCGGTATAGGAATTGCGCATGCCGCCGCCTTCGATAACGAGTGCGGTGTTCTTAGCGTCAATCATGATGCCCCATACTACGCTGGACCCAATGAAGCGCATTTTCCGGCAATTACTCGCGGACGAGGAAGGCACCTTCGATATCGAAACCGGCCAGCAACCCCGCACCGGGTTTGCCTACGCCCCTACCGCAACGGCGCTACTGAAAGCAGATGAGCCCACTCCGGACGCGATACGCACAGCCCTCGCACGAGCCAGGCGAGAGGGCGCACGCTATTTCAGTACCTGGCGCCACCCAGGCGGCCCTTTAGTATTTTTTGCTACGTCGGTTACCCAAGACGAATCTCTCGCTCGCGAGCACGTTGCCGCCACGGGACAACGCACCTACTTCGATCTAGAGCGCGGCCACACCGTTACCGTGCGCGCTCACTAGGCTAGAGGCTTATGGGATTAAAAGATGCACTTGCTCGGCTCACCGGCACGCAGTCCCCGCGCTTAGCGCACCCCGATTCCACTGCCCCCACTGCCCAGGTGGAAAGGCTGGAAATCCACACCGCCGGCTCATTGATCATAGTGGTCACCAATCAGCCCGGCGCGGAGGTTCTGCGCGAGATAGCCCGCTCCCGCGAGTCGGCCACCCTGGTTTCTCCCACCGCAACGGTTCATTTCCCGGCTGCGAAGAAGGATGCCCTGCCCATCAAGGATCCCCGGCGCGGCTGGGTTATTCCGCTTACGCCCGCGCTTGCCGACGCCCTCTTAGACCACCTTCCCCGCCCCGGCGAATATGAGCTCTCCCCCGCCTTGGCTTTAGTAGTCGAATAACTTTTGAAAGGAATCCGCACATGCTCCTGTTGCCCTTTGCTGGAAAGAAGCCACGCATCCATCGCAGCGCGTGGATTGCCCCTAATGCCACCATCATTGGAGACGTTGAAATCGGCCCGGAATCCTCCGTGTTTTATGGCAGCGTGCTGCGCGGTGATGTTGGGGAAATTCGGATCGGTGCGCGGTGCAATATTCAGGACAACTGTGTCTTCCACGTGGAAGAAGATACCCCCTGCGTACTGGAAGATGATGTCACGGTGGGGCACATGGCAATGGTCCACGCCGCACACGTGGAGGTAGGTTCTTTAGTTGGGATGTCCTCCTCGCTACTTTCGCGCTGCACTATAGGTGCGGGCTCGCTTATCGCCGCCGGTGCCGTGGTACTGGAGGGCACAGAAATCCCGCCGCGCAGCCTCGCCGTCGGCGTGCCGGCCAAGGTCCGCCGCGAACTCAGCCCAGAGGAGTCGGAAGCTTTCATCCCACATGCGGCGCGCTACGTGGAGTGCGCCCAGCGCCAATCTAATGAGGCATTAAGCCTGGATGAAGTCCTCTTTGATTAGAGCGACAATACGCCCATGAGGATAAGAAAGATCGCCACGAGGTAACCACCAAAGAGCGCCACTTGGGTGCTATTGGCACGGGCAGCGGCAAAAAGCCTGCCCGCCGCCGAATCGGGATGTGCGCGCACCACAGCGATAAATAGGCCGCAGATGGTAGGCAAGGATAGAGCTAGGCTGGCATACCACACTAGGCCTCCATATTGTGCTGCTGGAGAGATATCTTCTGTGGCCAAGTGCATGAGCCCGTAATAAAAAGGCACCGAGGTCAGTGATTGCACCACACCCATCACAAAGCCGATGAGTGCCGTAATCAGCGACGGCGTGCGGAGCGGCTCTAGTAGCCGGTTGACCAAGGCGTTGGGTTTCCCTTTGGAGCGCCACGAGCCGATAGCCACGGCGATGCCAACTGCGACCAGCACCCAGCCGGCAATGGGCGAGCTCAAAATGGCCTCAATTTGATCTTTTACCCCAAGCAGCAAAAACATGACCACGGCCGCTGCAACGAGCACCCCGACCCAATCTCCTACCACCACCAATGCGGCGATGCGCCGGTACTTACCGCGGGGCAAGATGATGCCGATGGCCACAAGGATGCCAATAAGCAAGGCATTAACGGAATCCAAAAGGGCGAAACTAACGGCATGGAGCATGCCGGATAGTCTACCGCTCCACGCCGAAATCTCCGACGCTGCAGAGATTGAATGTTTTATCTCTCGAGAGCGTCAATTTATGATGCACCACACGTACCTTTGCGTACACTCAGTAATTTTGCATAGACTGTGCAATGTTTCTTATGAAATGCAATCTTTGCTCGCGGATCGCATATCCGCGCTTATCCGCGCGCATAACATTGCCCGTTCACTCGACTAGAAAGCACGCATATGTCTAAATTTCTCTACCGACTAGGAAGTTGGTCATACCGCAAGGTATGGCCCTTCCTGGCCTTTTGGCTTATCGTCTTGGTGGCCATGGTGGGCCTAACCGCCGGCTTTGCCAAGTCGCCGAACCCCAACTTCTCCATGCCGGAGATGGATTCGACCACCACCCAAGACAAGATGATGGAACGCTTTGGCCAAGACACCGATGCCATGAGCGCTCCCGAGGGCACAGTGGTTATCCAAGCACCGGAGGGCAAAGACCTCACCGATAAGCAGGTGGCCGGCGAGGTGGATAACCTCCTCGGTGACCTCAAGGACACCGGTGCGCTCAAGGACCAAGACAAGCTGGTCAGCCCGGTTATGGCCGCCGCTGGCATGGAAAAGCAAATGGGCGAAAAAATGAAGGCCCAGCACATGCCGGAGGAGCAGGTGAAGAAGAACCTGCAACAGCTCTCCCCTCTCAGCGAGGATAAAACTACCGGTACCGTCACTATTACCTTCAACTCCGACAATGTCATGGACATCCCGGAAGAGGATATGACTGCGGTAACGGATGTGTTGAACAAGTACGACGAGGGCGAGCTCACGGTCAAGTACCAGGGCAATGCTTTTAACTCCGCTGGTCAAGAGATGGGTGGCAGCGCCGAAATTATCGGCCTTATCGTTGCCGCAATCGTGCTGCTGATTACCTTCGGTTCCTTCGTCGCCGCCGGCATGCCGCTTATTTCCGCCATCATCGGTGTGGGCATCGGCATCCTTGGCGTGCAGGTTTCCACCGTATTCACGGATACCATTTCCGATATGACCCCGACCTTGGCCTCCATGATCGGCTTGGCGGTCGGCATCGATTACGCACTATTTATTGTTAACCGTTTCCGCAATGAGCTCATTACCTCCTCTGGCCTCAATGATCTTTCGCCTAAGGAACTAGCCGCAGAGCTCAAGAAGATGGATAAGGCCACCCGTGCTCACGCCATGGGCATGGCGCTGGGTACCGCGGGCGGTTCCGTCGTCTTCGCCGGCACCACCGTGGTCATTGCCTTGGCCGCTCTGACCATCATCGGCATTCCGTTCCTGGGCACCATGGCGATCGCCGCGGCAGCAACGGTCATCATCGCAGTGCTCGTTGCCAATACCTTTATCCCTGCCCTGCTGGGACTTTTGGGCACCAAGATTTTTGCCGGCCGCGTCCCCGGCCCCAAGGTGCCGGACCCAGAGGACGAAAAGCCCACCATGGGTCTGCGTTGGGTGCGCCGTGTGCGCGCCCATCCGTGGCTGCATCTTATCGCCGGCGTCGTCTTGCTGGGCATCCTGGCTGTACCATTCGCCCAGCTGCGCTTGGCCATGCCCACCGATGGCACCGCGAAGCCGGGTACCCCGCAGCGCGAGGCCTATGAGATTACGGCAGATGCCTTTGGCCCAGGCCGCAATGCGCCAATGATCGCCTTCGTTGACGTAGCTAACGTGTCCGAACAGGATCGCATGCCGGCGTTCCAAAACCTGCTGCAGGAATTCAATAGCACTTCGGGTGTAGAAAACGCCCAGATCGTGCAGACCACTGACAACGGTGATGCTGCACAGATCATGATCACGCCAACCACTGGCGCCACCGATGAAGAAACCACCGAGACCCTCAACCACCTGCGCGATTACCAGGGTGAGTTTGAAAAGACCGGCGGCTCTTATGGCATCACCGGCATCACCCCCATCTTCGATGACATTTCTGAGCGCCTCAATAACGTGCTCATTCCTTATGTAGCCATCGTGCTGGGCTTGGCCTTCATCGTCTTGATGCTGGTCTTCCGCTCCATCTGGGTACCGCTTATCGCCGCAGCCGGCTTCGCTTTGTCGATGGCCGCGACCTTCGGCATCACCGTAGCCATTTGGCAGGAGGGTATGTTCGGCATCGTCGATGACCCGCAGCCGCTTCTTTCCTTCCTGCCCATCATGCTCATCGGCCTTACCTTCGGCCTGGCCATGGACTATCAGGTTTTCTTGGTCACCCGCATGCGCGAGGGATTTGTCAATGGCAAAACGGCTGGCAACGCTACCTCCAATGGCTTTAAGCACGGCGCCCGCGTGGTAACCGCTGCGGCCCTGATTATGATTTCGGTCTTCGCCGCCTTCATTTTGATGGACGAGCCGTTTATTAAGACCATGGGCTTTGCCCTGGCTGCTGGCGTGCTTATCGACGCCTTCGTGGTCCGCATGATGATCATCCCAGCCACCATGTTCGTGCTGGATAAGAAGGCATGGTGGTTCCCGCGTTGGTTGGATAAGATCACCCCAAACATGGATATTGAGGGAGAGGCTTTGCACTCAGAGCGCGAGGAGCTCTTGCGCACCCAACGAGAAAAGGTAGGCGAAACACACCGTGACTAGTCTGCGCGAAGAAAAGAAGCGAGCTACTCGTCAGGCCATGGCCGATGCGGCAGCGCGCCTCGTCCTCGAGGGTGGCGCTGAAGCTGCCACGGTTTCAGGCATCACTGCCGCCGTCGGGGTTTCCCCGCGCACCTTCCATAACTACTTCTCCTCGGTTTCTGATCCGCTGTTGTCCTTTGGCACCAATGTGCTTGCCGAGTTTTCTAAGGAAGTGCCCACCGTCTTTCCTAACTCATCCATTTCTGAATTCTTCGAACAGGTAACGCTCGATGCCACCGAAAATGAAGGAAAAGAGTTGCATTCCATCACCTCTCTTTTCACTATCGGCGAGGCTTTAGAAAACTTGAGCCATACCACCGAAGAGCGCCAACAATTCCAGGTCGTATCCGAGCAGGTTTTGGAAGCTTTCCACCAACGCGTTCCGGATAAATCGCGCTTTGAGGTCGCGGTCATCCTCCAGGCCTGTGCGGGCGCCGCCGCGGTGAGCATGAAAGAAATCCACCGCCGCTCCCAGGCCGAAGAATCACTGAGTGCTCACGCCAAGCATGAGATAGTACGCACGGCCTTTGCTGCCGTGCGCGCCATCGACTAGCTAGCCTAATGGGCGCTTTAATCCGTATGCTCGGCAGTAGTTATGGATAAGAAAGCCCCTATATCGAGCACCGCGCATAACGCCCGCTTCATTCAGGCGGGCGTTAATGCCGCATTTCAAGACCGCATTGGGAAGGCGACCGACGTGGAATTTAATTTCCTCGGCCCCTCCACGGATGGTAAAGGCGATTTTGTCACCGATCAGCTAGTGGAGGCGAGGATAAGTTCCACGCAGCAGGTTTCTGATTTCCGTGGCGTGCGGCTAGCCGTCATTTCTGCCGACACCTGGCACTGGACCACCACGGCCACCGAGAATTGTGCTGATTTGCCACAGAGTATCTCGATGACGAGAGACCCTGAAAGCATGATTGCTTTAGCTTCCCTCATCGTGGGCAATATGCCGATACTTCGGGCCCAGCAGGGTGAGCACGTGGCTATCGTTGCGGTAGATTTTCACCCTCGCCTGGAGTTTCGCCAGGCCCTGCTGCACGGCCTGCGGCACAGCAGAGCGGACGAGGATGAAAAGGCCCCTACCCTCACCCTTGCTCGTTACTTGGACATGGACTCCACCGAGGAAGAGCCGTACGTGCATTTTTCCGATGGCACCACGGTGTGTTTCGAACCAGCCGACCACGGCGTGCACAAGATTTCCAGCATCACCCCGGGTTTTAGCGCCACCAGCATCCTCGAGGATGCCTTTTATCTCGGTGTGGAGAACCAACTCTATTTCCAGGGCCGTTTCCCCGCCGCCACAATTGACCTCGATGTAGACAAGGCCACCGCTACCGTGTCCTATCGCGGTGGGCAGTTTGCGGCGAAGGCGGTGCTTATAGCCACCATATCCGCTGAGGAATTCACCTGGGCTTGGGCCGATCCTTCGCTTAAGGACTCTGCGGCCGCCCGGTGGGCAGGCAGTTTGGCACGCTTTGGCATGAACGAGGTCGTCCCCGAGTTGGTTCGCCCACACCTTCCGCTCCAGCTGGCGCGCAGGCAACAACTGCCCCACCTGGCTTTGCCTATCCTTGGCATCTGGACGCTGGCTGGCACTACGCTTTCCGACGGCCGCGTGGGCCTCGTCCTCCTCGATGCGCCGGAGCTGCACTTGCCCAAGCCTACGCCCACCGCCACAGCGGCAACGTTAGAAGTTAGCCCTCCCGATTGGCTCGATGCAGATCGTGCCCGCGCCGCCTACGCGTCATTTCGCGGGGTGGACGTGTAGGGCGCTGCGGATGGCGTCCACGTCGACGTCGTCAAGCGCAGCTGGCTCAAACGCTGCATCGTTGGTTTTGTCTACCAAAACCGCACGCACTCCCTCGGCGAAGTCCGCCCGCCGATACATAAAGGCGCCCAGATTGGTTTCCATGTCCAGCGCCTCCCGCACGCTGCTGCACTCCTGCTCGGCGCGGAATAGCTCCATGGCTGCGACGATAGAGGTGGGGCAGGCCTGCGCAGTCAGCTCCCCTACCAGCTGCTTGAGCTCTGGGTGACTATCCAAGGCCGCGGTGATATCCTGCCAGGTCTCGTGGGAGAAGGCGTCTTCGATGGAATCAATAAGCTCAATCAAAGCGGGCTCACCCGCGGGTTCGGTGGCGTGCTGGGTTAGCGCTGCGGCCATGTCCTGCTCAATTACCGCGTGAGCAAAAGCCTCTGCGTCTGCCACGTAGTGAGTGGCCAACCCACTCCACAGGAGGTCTGCGGCGTACATGCGATACCCGGTAATACCCCAGAACTTCGCTAGCTCGGGCGAGGCCTTTCCGCGCGTTCCCACCGCGCGCTGGGCGGCATAGGCCATGCCTACGTCGGTGACGTAGCCGATATTCATCTCTGGCATAGAAGCAAAGGTCTTATCCGTAACTACTCGATGGGATCCATGGGCGGAGATACCCAGGCCACCTCCCATAGCGATGCCATCGATGAGCGCGATAACTGGCTTGGGATACTCCGCGATATCGCCGTTTAAGGTGTATTCATCCGCAAAGAACGTGTCGACTTCGCCTAATTTTCCTTCCAGGACCCTTTCGCGGGCATAGCGGACGTCACCACCGGCGCAATATGCCTTTGGGCTGGCCGAGAGAAAAAGCACCTGCTCCACCTCATCGTTTTCACGCCACTGCGCTAGCGACGCCGCGATGAGTTCTACCATCTCCGGGGTGAGGGAATTGAGAGCCTTGGGACGGTTGAGTTCAATCACTCCGGTATGGTTACGGATTGAGGACACGATGGGTGAAGCGTTGGTCATACCCCCTAGTGTGACACACAGCTCACCCCCTTAGCCACCATTGATTGATTCACAGATAGGTTCGGATTTTGCTCCCACAGCTCATCGCCCTGGATATGGACGGCACCCTACTGGACGGCAACGGCCAACTTCCACCAGATTTTTCCGCGATCAGCACCCGCGCCCGCCAGCTCGGCGTCACCCTTGTCCCTGCCTCGGGCCGCCAGCTTGCCACCCTGCAAGAAATGTTTCCGCATGAAGATACCTTCATTGCAGAAAATGGCTCCGTCGTCGTGCACGATAATCGGGTCATTAGCGCTACTACCCTGCCCACCGCGGCAGTCCGCGCTGCCGTTGCCGCTCTCCGCACTGTCGACGCCGCGCATACCGTCGTGCTGTGTACCCCAGATACCGCTTTTGTCCACAAGGGCGCCGATGAGCAGGCCCGCGCAGAAATTTCCAAGTACTACAGGTCAGTGGAATGGGTAGATGACCTCGGTGCCCTTCTCGACGCGGACATCATCAAAATCGCGGCTTACTGCGCCGACGGCAGCGAAAAGCACCTCCACCAGCCTCTCCTCGCGGCCGTTCCGGAGCACAATATCGCCATTTCCGGCGCCGTCTGGCTCGACGTCATGGCCGCGGGCGTCAATAAAGGCGAAGCGCTACACACCATGGCCGAGCTCCTCGCGGTTCCCATGTCTCGCACCGCCGCCTTCGGCGATTTCCTGAATGACTACGAGCTCCTCCGCGAGGCCGGCACTGCTATCGCAATGGAAAATGCGCACCCAAAATTGAAAGAAATCGCCGATCTCATAGCCCCACCCAATACCGAATTTGGTGTCATGACAGTCCTGCGTCAGCTTTTTGACAGCGAAGAGTCCTAGAATCGAATTTTCGTCTCCGGCCCGCGTGCCGCTTCTTTACTTCACCCTCATGGGAGAAAACCTCGTACGCAGGCTAAAATAGTCCGTTTAGAAAATATACGTAGTGCTTTGGGAGTTTTTGTGAAGCAGATTTTGCGCTCACTGCTGGGCAAGAAGAAACCTGGGCGTTCAGATGAACCACGCCCATCGGTCTATCAGGCAGTAAAGCCCAAAGCTGGCTCCACCAGTACATCTCGCCCTTCTGAGAACAAGGCCTCCGCGCCCCAAAAATCAGACAACACCGAGTCCACCACCGGTGCAAAGCCCACGACGCCGCAAGGCAAGTCCAAGGACCAAGCCAAGGAGAAGCCTACAAAGGCCCCCGAGGCCAAACCCGCGGCTGAGGGCACCCCCCGCCCCAGCACCGCGAAACCGCACGCTTCTCAGACCAATTCCGCTCAACCGCAACAGGTTAAGCGGTCCGCGCAGACACCTGCAGCCAAGGAGCCAAAGGCCAAGCCTGCCACTCAAAAGTCTGCGCCTAAGCCTGCCGGCGCCAAGCAAGACGCGCCAGGGGTTTCTCCTAAAGCAGCTACAAAGAAGCAGGCAGAATCGCGCGCGCCGGAAAAGAAGCCACAGCGCAACGCACATGAGCCGGTTCAGCGTCCACGCCGCGGTGCGAATTTTAGTACCCCGCCTACCCAGGCCGCCTCAAAAGACGACTCTGCCCGTGGTGCTTCCCCTAAACCTGCCGCAAAGCCTTCTCGGCAAGAGACCGGAAGGCCCTCACAGCAGGCTCGGCCTGCCACGCAAAAGCCAGCGCAGCCTCCCAAGCCATCCACTCCGCCTAGCGCAAAAAAGGCTTCCCAGAAAGCGGCGGCACCGCGCTCGTCCGCAACTGAAGCAAAGACGGTTTCTAAACCGGCCGCACAACAAAAATCCCATCCGCAACAGCCCAAGCCTGCCACCACCAAACCGTCCCCAAGTAAACAGCAAACGCACAAGCCAGGCCCACAGAAACGCGTACAGACACACCCGACAAAGGAACAGTCCAAGCCACAGCCATCATCACCTAAGAAGAAGGCTCAGCCTTCTAATCGTTCCCAGCCATCTCAAGGCAAAAGTTCATCGCGCACGCCTACGGCACCACAGCAGAAGTCTGCCCCAGCAGCATCATCGAACGCCCCAGCGCCGAAGAAGGGCACCACTGCCCCAAAGCCACAGGAAAACACCCCAAAGGGCGCAGCGAACGCTCCCCAAAAGCAAACTAAGCCGGCTCAGAATAAATCCGCCGCCAAGGAGGAGAAGGCAGCGCCAGCAAAGCCTCAGCAAGGCAGCCCTTCACAAACCAACCTCCACAAGCAGCAGCCGCAGGGACAGCAGCCACGGCCCAAGGAGTCTATGCCACAGGGCAAGGCCAAGAAGGCTACAAAGCTGCGTCCACAGGTAAAGCCAAACGATATCAGCCGCGGATTGGCCCGAAAGTCACAACAGGTAGGCACTCCCACCCCGGCTCAGCAAAATCCAGCACGCGCTGCCCAGAAGTCAAAGGATAAGCAACAGCCTGAACAGCCTCAGCCGAAGCAGGTAAAGCCCCAAGCTGCTTCTAAGGGAGCATCTGCCAAGGCAGGCAAGTCCGCGGCTGAGGGTGCCATCGCGGGGTCGGGTGCGGTAGCCGCTACCGCCGCAGAGAAGAAGCGCGAAAACGCGCAGTCGCCCCAGTCACAGCAACCAGCGTCCGATAAGAAAAAGGCCCAAGCTGTGGCGACGCAGGCACCAGCGGCTGCGAATAAACCTGCACCTCAGAAGGCTCCGGCTGGGCAGTCAGAAGGCAAGTCCAAATATCCGCTTCAAAAACAGACCAAGGACCCTGAGGCGCTGGCGACACCGCCGGAGAGCAAGGTAGTCAAGAAGAAGCGCCATGCCCGCCTCCGCCAGGTCAAGGGGCTTGACGGACTGCGCGGCCTCGCGGTCATTGCCGTGGTGCTCTATCACTTCTTCCCTGCCCTCCTTCCCGGAGGTTACTTGGGCGTTGACCTCTTTTTCGTCCTTTCCGGATTCCTCATCACCTCGTTGCTGGTGCGTGAATTCCGTACCTCCGGCAGGATTAGCTTGAAGGACTTCTGGGTGCGACGATTCCGGCGTATCCTCCCAGCCGCAGTATCAGTTCTCGTCATGTGCACCGCACTGGTGGCATGGATCGGCGGGGACTTAGCGGTGGGCTTGCGCCAACAGTTCTTGGGCACTTTGTTCTTTGTCAATAACTGGACACAGATTGCGACCTCCCAGTCCTACTTCGCGGACAATGAGATTCAGGTCTTTGCCCACTATTGGTCGCTGGCCGTGGAAGAGCAGTTCTATGTAATTTGGCCGCTCCTTATCACGGGCATTTTCCTCATTTCTCGCCATAAGCCGCGCCGACTTCCTATCCTCGTGTCCACGCTTTTAGCCCTCGGATCCGCCGTGGCCATGGCGCTTATCTTCGTGCCCGGTGAGGACCCGACGCGTGTCTACTACGGCACAGACACCCACGCTTTTGGCCTGCTCACTGGCGCCGTGCTGTCTCTCCTGATGACTTCTACCCAATCGAATCCACAGGCCGATTCTTGGGCCGCGGCGGGCAAGGCTGAATCCCGCATCGCTGGAGTCATCGGCACTTTGGCTCTCATCGGCTACGGTGCGCAGCTATTCCTCATGCCGGATGACGCGGAGTTCACCTACCGCGGTGGGCTCTTCCTCACCAGCGTGCTCGGTGTCCTTATGGTGTGGGGCGTGGTCCGCGAATACGGTCCTATGACCCCGCTATTTAGGACCAAGGTCATGCGCTGGTTTGGTCAGCGGTCCTTTTCGCTATATCTCTGGCATTGGCCGGTCATCATGATGCTCAAGGCGCTTTTCGAGGGCAACCAGAATTCCGATAAATCGTGGATTCTGGGCCTGGTGGCCGTACCTATTTCGCTGCTACTGTCCGAGATTTCCTACCAGTTCATTGAGAATCCTTTCCGCCGCGGCGGCTATAAGAAGACATGGAACACCTACTGGTCGTCCCGCCCAGGTTTTAGCGAATTGCGCGACGGATTTGGCAAAACCATGTGGCCGGTAGTCCCGTTCCTCGTCATCGCCTCGGTGGCCGGGGTAGTCTACGGCGTAATTAACTCCAGCGATAAGACCGAGTTGGAGCAGCAATTAGAGCAGCTTCAGCAGCAGAACCAGAGCAGCAACAATGCTCCGGCTCAACCTAATGATGCTGCCCCGCAGCCGCCTGTCGCGGGCGACGCCGACAAGGATGACTCGAAGAATACGAAGACCCGCCCCATGCCGCAGGGCAAGGACATTACCGCCATCGGTGACTCAGTGATGCTGGCTTCTAGCGGCGCCCTCAAACAACGCTTCCCGCAGATTTACGTCGACGCAGACGTATCCCGCCACTACACTGCAGGCATTCAGATTCTGCAGCAGCTCAAGGATTCCGGAAAGCTGCGCGATACCGTCTTCCTCGGGTTCGGTACCAATGGCCCTGCCTTCCCGGATCAGATCAAGGAAGCTCTCGATATCATCGGCAAAGACCGCACCGTTGTCATGGCTGTACCCTATGGTGACCGTGAATGGATGTCCCAGTCCCAGCAGGATGTCCTCGACGCAGCCAAAGAATACGACAATGTATACGTCGCTGACTGGTGCGGACACGCTCAGAGCGACCCCGCAATCCTCTATTCCGATGGTGTTCACCCAATGCCAGAGCGCACCGGCGAGTACTCGGACGCATTCTACGATGCTCTGCAGCAGTACTCGAAATACGACAAGACCGTGTCCTCGCAGTGCGTGCCGCAGTAAGGCAAAGGCAATATGGGGAGGTAACGGCGTCGGCAAGCGCCTAGCCCCTCCCCCGCCCTTCGCGCTCACGGAGGGCTCGTGCTCCACGGATAGCAACGACCACAGTGAGCGCGAAGGGTAGTGAGCTAAAGGAAAAGGCTCGTCTTCTACCACGTGGTAGAGGACGAGCCTTTTCTCTTTAGGATTAGTCGACGGAAAATTCGCCCATCTTGTCCCAGCCGGTGCGGCCGTCAATATGGACGTTAATGATGTCTGGGGTTTCCACGAGGTACTTCGGGAACTCCTCGGTCGAGCGCTGGAAGTGCTCGCTCTGGACGTGCTCGACATCCTTGCCGTCGGCGTAGGACTCCAGAAGCAAGAAACGCTGACGATCTTCTGGATCGCGGAACCACTTGAAGTCGATGCAGCCCGGCTCTGCATTGCAGGCCTCGGTGTACCAGTTGATTTCATCGAGGAAGGTCTCTGCGTATTCGGGCTTGACGTGGAACTGTACGTTGATCAAAATCATGCCCCGATTCTACCGGCGCCGTGCGGCTTCGTCATCGTTGCAGATGAATGCTAAGAACGCGGCGGAATCGAGGCTTGGGGAAAAGTTTAGTTGAGGAAGAACTCCGCAACATAGATGTAGGTCCCGTCGTAGGCGGTTGCCACGCCAAAGCCGTGCTGGGGAGCAGCGTTGACCGGGACATCGCGGTTGAACCAGTTCAGGCGATCTTGCGCCTGCTGTTCGCTAAGGCGACGAACTGTGCCCTGGCCCTCGTCCTTGTGATTCAAACCGTGAGCAATGCCGCCCTTGTACTCAAGCTTGCCGGCAGCACCTTGATTGGCCCATTCCTGGGCGATAGCCGCTGCACGCGCATCTTTATGGTGCCCAGCCTTTTCGAGGTGGGCGGTGGTGGCGGCGCCTAGCTGGCCGGCAACCTTGGGCGCCTGGCCCACCGGTTTGGCGAGGAATTCTGGCAGCGGGATATTGTACTTCTCAGCCAGCTCATAGGCCTGCGGCGGCAGGGTGAGGCGGAAATCTTCTAAAGCGGCGAAAGGATCAGAAGAAAGCTGCTGAGCCTGCGAAGAAGCCTGCTGGATCTGTGGCGGCAAGGCCGGCTGAGCAGAGGCCACGGTGGAAGTACCGGTGACGACAAGAGCGGTGGATACGGTGGCTACGATTGCGCGGTGAGAAAGCTTCATGCCCTCCACCGTGCCATAAAGCACAAGCAGTGTGGAAGGCGTTTCCGTGGTGCTCAGGCATTTCGATACAACTTTGTTATGGTCCCCCGTGTCTTATGACCGACAGAGATAATGGGACAATTGCCCACAGCGAATTTTTCTTTAGTACTGCGAAAGGTTGTTGACTGTTGCTGGACGTATTGACCGGTTTTGCAATCATTTTCGTAGTCATCGGTGTGGGATTTGTGCTGGCGCACAGGGGCGTTATTGGCAAAGGCGAGGCACGATTGCAATTCAATCGAACGGCCTTTTGGGCGGCCACGCCGGCACTCATTTTCTCCAGCGTGGCTAAATCCGATACCTCTGCCTTCGTGTCCCCAGTGGTGGCTGTTATAGCTGCTGCATCCATCGCCACCATTGCGTTGTATTGGCTGTGTAGCCAGCTATTCTTTTCCCGCAGCGGTGCCGAAACCATGGCCGGTGCCGCAGCGGCAAGCTATTACAACTCAGTCAATATCGGTCTGCCCATCGCTACCTATGTCATTGGTGATGCCACGTATGCTATCCCGGCCTTAGTTCTGCAAATGGCGGTGCTTTCTCCGTTTATCATCGCGGGGCTCAATGCGCAGGGTACAAGCCTGCAATCTATATGGCGCTCCGTAGTCTCAGGGGTTACCGCGCCCGTAGTGTTGGCAGCGGTGGCGGGATTCATAGTCTCCGCGGCAAGGTGGCAGGTACCGGAAGTAATAATGAAGCCACTGGAGATTCTGGGCGGCGCCTCTATCCCCATGATTCTCATGAGCTTTGGTGCCTCTTTAAAGGGCGACGCGCTGCTGGAGGAAGACCGCCTGCCCACCATTACCGCGACGGTATTGAAGTTGGTGGGAATGCCCGCTATCGCGCTGGCCGTTGGTGCAGCGCTAGGTCTTGACGGCGCGGAGTTGTATGCTGCGTTAATTCTGGCTGCCTTGCCCACGGCACAGAACGTGTACAACTATGCCGCCACCTATGAGGTAGGAGAAACCGTAGCCCGGGATACGGTTTTTCTCACGACCTTCCTCTCGCTGCCGGCGATGTTGGCGATCGCGGCCCTGTTTGGCTAAACACCTAGTAAACGCCGACGTCGAGCGCGGCGAATTCGTGCTGTAGCTCATCGGGGTCGATGGCTCCTGCCACGTCTGGACCTGCGATGGCGGCAAAGCCATCAAGTACCGATGCTCCATAGTTGTGACCGTGCCCATCGGAAACGTCTTTTGCACCGGGCAGATCGGCCGCCACTTGGAGAGAGGAGATGATGGGCATCCATCGCATCACGCGCTCGGCAGAATACGGCGTCCGTTCGCGCATCCAATCCGGCTCTTTGAAAGCCATCTGTGGAGACCACCAGGCCACTGGGTCCGAGGGATGTTGGATATAGAGCATGCGGGTGCGTCCCCACTCTTCTTCCGGCACCGGTCCCCACTGGCGTACCTGCGCGTCATCGTTAGCAAAACGCACCACGAGGCCCCCGGCGTATTCGGGGGAAATTTCGGAGGATCCGGGATCACGCCTTTCCACAAATTGCGTGCGCAGGCGATTGAAGTGCGGCGGGCCGGTAAGGAGGATTCCGTCCACAGAATTGGCAATATCACGCACTCCAGAAAACGCTGCTTCGATGCCCGTAGTACCCAAGGATTCGCCGTATAAGTAGAGCTTCGGGCGCTTGCGTTCTGGCAGACCGTTCCACCAGTCCACGATGGGGTTGATGAACTCTTCCCCGGCGCGCTCTACCTGGCCACCGCCCGATAGGAAGTGCAGGGCGGAAGGCATAGCGGAGTATTGGGCAGCCGCAATGGCGGTATCGCCACCGTAGAGTAGTTCGAAGGCTTGAGCAGAATAGGAAGACACCCAGCCCGTACCGGTGGTCATAATGAGAAGCAGGGCTTTGCGGTCTTGGGCGTGGGTGCGCTCGAGTTCGTCGATGAGCAGCTGCGCTCGCTCCTCATTCGAGTCACGATTGCCCAATCCGGCATAGGCGCGGATGGGTTCCTTGGCAGGCTTTCCGCTTACCTTCTCCAATTCCGCGCGGTGCGCACCGGAAGAAAGGAAACGCGAGCCCTGCAGGCCCACGCCGTTCCAGTCCACACGGGACTGCGGGGAACCACTGCGCTCTGCGGACATAGGCCGCTTCATGGCGGGATCGGGGTCGGCGTTTTGAGCGGTAAAGATCCTCTCGCCCACGCCAACGATGGCGCCAGGGATGAGGTTTTCCACGGTATACGTGCCCACTAGGGCAACGATGAGCACCGCACCCACGACGCGGTAGGCGGCGCGAAAGCGGTGGGGAAAGTGGCTGGAGAGCCAACGCACGCAAAAGCGCAGCACGCGCAGAATAAAAAGGAAAGCAGTGAATACTGCAAGAGCGAGCGGAACCACAAGAAGATAGCTGGCAATGGTCGGCGCTGGGGCGGCTAGGGCATCTGCAAGTTGACGCTGCCAGCGCACGGCGAAGACCGCAAAGCCCACCATCCACAGCACAAAAACTCCGGTGGCGATGCGAGAAGCAAGGCGGTAGCGCCGGGGCGGCCACGTGGTGGCATCGAGCCAGGAATACCGTGGTGCCGCATAACGCACTACGAGGCGGTACCACACGTGTTTGAGGGCAACACCCAGCGTATAACCAAGTCCTGCGGCAATGCCGGAGACCAGCCCTTGGTAGAGCCAGTCACGCGGCAGGAGGGATGGGGTAAGGCCTAGGGTAAAAAGCGCCGCAGCGCCGATAATGCCCCACAGGTCAAGGTGGCCGACGATATCGGCGATGCGGGCTTCTACCCTTCGAGCTTCTCCCCCAACTCTAGCCATTCCATCTCCAGTTCCTCGTAGGCGCTACGGTTGTCCTTTAGTTCTCCGTCTAGCTCGGTCAAGGCTTGAGTGTCGACCTTTTCCGCGGCAGTCGCCATCTTCTCATTAATCTGCGCGGCCGCCTTCTCGAGCTTGTGCATCTTGCGCTCCAGCGCGTTCATTTTCTTTGTGATTTCACGTTCTTGCTGGGAAGAGAGCTTCTTTTCCGGCTTAGGAGCAGAGCTGTCTGGCTTCCTTTCGCCCAAGTTGAGCACGCCGGAGTTGTGTTGCGCCTCAAGTGCGGCGCGCTTGCGCAGGTACTCATCGATGCCGCCGGGAAGGTTGGTGAGTTTGCCATCACCAAAGAGCGCATAGGTATTGTCCGCGATGCGCTCAATGAGGTAGCGATCGTGCGAGATAACCACCATCGTGCCCGGCCAAGAGTCAAGGAGAGACTCCAGTTCCTGTAGGGTATCGATGTCGAGGTCGTTGGTGGGCTCATCGAGCAACAGCACATTGGGCTCGGCCATCAGTACGCGGGTGAGCTGCAAGCGGCGGCGCTCGCCGCCGGAGAGATCCCCCACCGGGGTGCGCTGGCGCTTGGCGGAAAACCCTAGGCGCTCAGCAAGTTGGGAGGCAGAAAGTTCCTTTTTGCCGAGCTGGACATAGGTGGCAACGTCCTCGACGGCGTCGATAAGCCGACGCTGCGGATCCAAGTCATCGAGCTCTTGGCGCAACCAGCCAAGGCGCACGGTTTGGCCCTCGATGCGCTTGCCGGCCGCCAGCTCGTATTCGCCGGCCAGGGTGCGCAGCAGCGTGGTCTTACCGGAGCCATTGACGCCTACCAAACCAATGCGCTCGCCGGGGGCTAGGCGCCAGGTAAGGTGATCCGCCAAGGTGCGACCGTCTGGGGACTTCACGGTGGCATCCTCAAGCTCGATGACCACGCGACCTTGGCGCTGCTTAGAAAAGGCCATGAGCTCGACCTTATTGCGCGGCTCCGGCACGTCTGCGATGAGCGCCTCGGCAGCTTCAATCCGGTAGCGCGGCTTGGACGTGCGGGCAGGCGCGCCACGACGCAACCATGCCAGCTCTTTGCGGGCGAGGTTCTTGCGTCGCTGTTCCATGGCATCGGCCTGGCGGGCGCGCTCGGCGCGGGCGAAGGTCCAATCGTTGTAGCCGCCCTCGTAGGTATCAACCACGCCATCGTGGACTTCCCAGGTCCACGTGGCTACGGTGTCGAGGAACCAGCGATCGTGGGTGACCACGACTACGGCCAAGTTGCGCTTAAGGAGGTGATCTGCGAGCCACTGCACTCCCTCCACGTCAAGGTGGTTGGTGGGCTCATCGAGCACCACGAGATCCAAGTCCTGTACCAGCGCGGCGGCTAGGTTCACGCGGCGGCGCTCGCCACCGGAGAGTGAGCCAACTGGGGTATCCAATCCCAAATCCACAATGCCCAGGCCGCCCAAGACATCGCGCACCTTGGCATTGGATGCCCACTCATAGGTTTCCAGTTCGAGGGGTTCGATAATGACTTGGGCGATGGTCAGTTCATCGGGTAGATCGAAGCGCTGGGTGACCACGGCCATGCGTAGATCAGAGGTATGGGATACGCGGCCGGCATCGGGTGGTTCGATGCCGGTAAGTACCTCCAGCAAGGTGGTTTTGCCACCGCCATTAACGCCGACGATGCCGATGCGATCGCCGCTTTGCACACCTAGGGACACCCCGTCTAAAAGGGTTTTTAATCCATAAGTTTTGCTGACTTGCTCGAGGTTAATCAGGTTTGCCATAACGAGTGTCCATCTTAATACCTCCCTGCCTGTACCCCCGCATTTCTGCAACCTATTGCTATTGATTTTCAAGTCCAATACTCTGCCAATGTATGAAACGCTACACACTTTCTCTCTGCGCCGTGCTTTCCACTGCGGCGATAGCCATCGCTTCCTGCTCTGCCCCCACCGAGGAAGAAAAGGACTCACTGCACTCCCACGACCACGCACATAGCGAAGCCGAGCATGCCCATGAACACGACCATGACCATGACCACGAGCACGGCCATGACCACGCCGGACACTCACACGAAGGCTTTGAAGCCGAAGAGGGAGAAACCGAGGTAGCCCAGCTGCCCACCCGCATCGTTATCTCCCATGCGGATGGTCTAACCGCCTATGACGCCAAAACGGGCAAAGTAATCGGCGAGGACAAGATGAATGCCTTCCTTCGTCTCAGCGATGCCGGCGATAATCGCCACGTCATGGTCACTAAGGGCGATAGCTTCCTCACCTACGACACTGGGCGCATCACCAAGGGCCATGGCGATCACAACCACTACTACACCGCTGAGCCCGCGCTTGGCGACGCCCCCATTAAGGCACCGCATGCCGGCCACGTGGTCCACCACGATGGCTTTACCGCACTATTTTCCGATGGTGATGGCGTGGCAAAGATTTATAAGACCGAAGACATTGGCAAAAAGGACGCCCAGCCAGTCAATACCGTTGACACCGGGGCCGCACACCACGGCGTGGCCGTACCGCTGAAGGATGGCTCGGTGGTCATCACTAAGGGCACCGAGGACGAGCGCCACACCATCCAGCATCTGGATAAGGAGGGCAAAGTTCTTACTGAGACCACCAAATGCCCTGGTGTCCACGGCGAGGCTGCCGCTGGAAACGGCAATATTTTCTTTGGCTGCGAAGACGGCCCGGTGGTCTTTGATGGCAAGGAGTTCCACAAGGTAGACGCCTCTGCTTATGCCGGTGCAGGCGGCTACCAGCGCTCTGGCAATGCCGCCGGTTCGGAGGAATCCGATGTCATCCTGGCCGATAATAAGACCGACAAAGACGCAGAGCTCGAACGCCCTACCTCCGTAACCTTGGTAGATACCAAGGATTTTTCGGCCAAGAAGGTAGACCTCGATGCTTCTTATTGGTTCCGCTCCCTAGCCCGCGGCCCGCTGGGCGAGGCACTTGTGCTGACCACCGACGGCAAACTCAACGTCATCGACCCAGATTCCGGTGAAATCACCAAGCAGATTGATGCCATCTCCCGGTGGAAGGAAAACAAGGAATGGCAGCAACCAGGACCTATCCTTCAGGCTGCCGATGGCTATGCCTTTATCACTGACGCCCAGAAGAAGCAGCTCGTAGTCATTGACCTCCTGCAGGAAAAGGAAGTCAACCGCTTCGACCTCGACATCGAGCCCACCGAAATGACGGTGCTCTAGCTACAGCACCACGGCGCCGCTAGCTGGCCCCTGGGTAGCCACTCCCTTGGTTCCGGGAATCTCCACCGTCACTTGGGACACTACTTCCTGAGCTTCTTCTGCCCCAGCGCAAAGGAAGGCACAGGTCGGACCACTGCCGGAGACAATCCCTGCTAGGGCTCCGGCGGCCACACCGGCCTCCAAGGTCTTGCGCAGGTCTGGGCGCAACGACAGCGCTGCCGGCTGCAAATCGTTATGCAAGTGCTGCGCCACTCGGTGCGGATCGCCCGAGATGAGCGCCTGCGATACCGCTGCGGTGTCCAGGTGTGGCTCACCGCCGCGGCCCTTTTCCCGCATCTCATCGAGCTTATGAAAGACCTGCGGGGTAGAAAGCCCACGGTCCGAGGCGATGAGCGCCCAATCGTAGGTACCGCGCGTCATCATCGGGGTCAGCTGCTCGCCGCGCCCCGTGCCGAGCGCGGTGCCTCCCAGCAAGGTGAAGGGAACATCCGAGCCCAATGCCGCGCCCAGCGCGTCTAGGATTGGCTCCCCCACCGAATCGATGCCGTAATAGCCGCCATAGCAGCGCTCGGCCAATCGCAGCGCGGCCGCCGCATCCGCCGAACCACCTGCCATGCCACCGGCGGTAGGAATGGCTTTGTGGATTTCCAGCGCTACCTCCGGCAGCGCCTTCGGCCCATGGGTGCTGTACAGGTACTGCATGATACGGTTTACCGCGGTCCACGCTAGGTTCGTATAGTCTTCTGGCACGCCCTGCGCGTGAGGGCCTGTAACCTTCAGGCCCTGAATGCGTGGCTTATCTACCTCGGGGTTCCCCAAGTCAGTCAGCGTTACTGTGTCATGTAGCTCTAAGGACTGAAAAACACTGGCAAGCTCATGAAACCCATCCTCTCGCGGTTCCTCCACTCCCAGGTGAATATTGACCTTGGAGTGAGCCCGCGCCGTGTAGACGAATGGTTCGTTATCGATGGGGGCGGTCATTAGATTCCTGCCAATCGTACGAAGTCCTCCACGGCGAGCTTTTCGCCGCGTTGCTTCGGATCGATGTCCGCAGCTCGCAATGCTTCCTCGGCGGCTGCTCCCGAACCAAAGTGACCCGACAATGCCGCACGCAGGGTCTTGCGGCGTTGGGCAAAGGCGGCGTCGATAACCGGCCAGACCTTAGCACGCGACTCGTCAGTGACGGGCCACGGAGCAGAGTCGAAGACGTCAATACGCACCAACCCAGACTCAATATTGGGCGCAGGCCAAAAGACGTTCTTACCAATAGTGCCCGCCTTGGAGACCTTGCCATAAAATCCCGCTTTGACCGAAGGCACGCCGTACACCTTGCTGCCCGGCTGCGCAGCTAGGCGGTCCGCCACCTCTAGCTGGACCATAACCAGCACGCGACAAATGGAAGGAAAAGTCTCCAATAGGTGCAGCAGCACCGGGACGGCCACGTTATACGGCAAGTTGGCTACCAGAGCGGTCGGCTCAGTGACGTCAGCTTCTGTTACCCGCAGTGCGTCCTTTTCCACCACCTGAAGACGCTGGGCATATTCCGGGGCGCGCTCAGCCACGGTATCGGGCAGCTGTGCAGCCAGGCGCGAGTCGATTTCTACCGCGGTAACTTTTTCCACAGCCTCTACCAGGCCGAGGGTTAGCGAGCCCAAGCCCGGCCCCACCTCGAGGACGCGGTCTGCGGGATCCAACTCGGCCGCAGCGACGATGCGCCGAATGGTATTCGGATCATGCAGAAAGTTCTGCCCTAGCTTCTTCGTGGGCACAATGTTGAGCTTCTCCGCGAGGGCGCGGATCTCTACGGGGCCCAAAAGCGCGGCGCCGGTGGAATCAGTCATGCCTTCTAACTTAGTAGAAGAGATGAAAAAGCCGCACACCACTTAGGTGTGCGGCGATAAAGCGCTTCAGTCTAGCGCAGGCCCAGCTTGGAAGTACATGCCGGCCAAGCGCCCCAACCCTGCGCCGCCTGCACCTTCTGTGCCACGGCAATCTGTTGCTCGCGGGAAGCCTGCCATGCCTCCGGTGCGTACTCGGTGCCACCGAATGCGGCCCAAGTGGATGGAGTGAACTGCAGGCCACCGGAGAAGCCATTGCCGGTATTGATAGCCCAGTTACCGGTAGCCTCGCACTGTGCGATGGAATCCCAGACGGAGCCATCGGCGACAGCCGGAGCAGCAGCACCAGAGTTACCGCCCTCCTCTGGCTTTTCTTCTTCGGCCTTCTTGGTGCCGCGGGCGATGGTGGCAGCCTTAGGCTCTACGGTCACCTTTTCTTTGATGACGTCATTAGATTCCTTGGCGCCGTCCTTCATCACCAGCTTGCGAGTGATAACGCGCTTGCCCTTAACGCCTTCCTCGCGGACCTCTTCGGTGCCCTCTTCCAGCTCCGGGTCATCAACAAAGTTAGGCTCGGCTTCGAACTCTTCCTCAGAGTCATAGGTCGTAGTGGAAACCTGATCCACCTTAATGGACATGCCATCGGTAACCTTGGTGTCCTTGGACGGGAAGACACGATCATCGTCATCAACGTCGATATTGCGCGCCTTAAGAACGTCCTCGACGGTCTTAGCAGCAATCTTGGTATAAGTTACCTTGCCACCATCATTAATCTTGACGATCTTCGGGGAAACGACCTCTAGGTCCATGCCCTCTTCCAGCTGGGCATCCTGGTCCACGTCAGCGTCACCGGACTTGACGGAAGCGCCCTTGGCCACGCCGCTCAAGTTACCCAATAGGTCAGAAACGGTGAGGTCGGTGGTGGACAACTGCTGCTGCACGCCGTCGATAGTCACGGCCACCGGCTTGGCGGTGCGAACGGAGATCTCATCGCCATCGCCCACAGACTCGGACGGTGCCGGGTAGACGATGTCTTCCTCGCTCACCTGAACGCCAGCTGCCTCCAGCGCGCCGTCAACGTCTTTGGCAAAGGTAGCCAGTTCCACCTTGTCGCCGTTAACGTCGACGGTGACATCCTTTTGTGCCGCAACGGCAACGACGCCGCCCACGGCCAAGGTACCCAAGACGCCACCCGTTGCCAGACGCAGTGGCAGCGAGCGGGAGTTATTGATGCGCTTGATTTGATGAGGTGACATGCTGAATGAATCTCCGATAGTGCAGGTTTCAACAATTATTAGAGTTTAGGCCAGCAAGAATTTCCGCGCAGGCAATTGCATTGCTCAGATCTGCTGCTGCCGCACCGTGGGCGGCGCTGCGGATCCCTAAAACCTAAACGAACGATTAATAACAATACGATAACAGCAACATAAAGTCGAGAACCAATCCGCCACATGCCTCACTGAGCACACAACCGCCACACCAAACACCCACGCCACCCCTGGCCAGCGGGTTTTGAAATTGTGAAAACCATCACCCAGGAGTTAGCCCAGGCCGTAGACGCGGTCAAAGGTTTCGTTAACCTCCGCCGCTAGCGCCTGCACCGTCTGGTGGCGTACACGGGCGATGCATTCATATGTGTGCCCGATAAGAGCCGGTTCATTGCGTTGGCCGCGGAAGGGTTCTGGCGTCATATACGGTGCATCAGTTTCCACCAGCAGCTGGCCGGCCGGCGCCTTGGCAGCCGCCCGCCGCAGCTCGGCGTTGCGCTTAAAGGTTACGTTGCCGGCAAAGGACAACACGTAGCCGCGCTCCAAGGCCTCCTCTGCTACCTTCAGCGGCGAGGAGAAGCAGTGCAGCATGACGGTGTGGGGAGCGGGGGCGTCGGCAAGGATGCGCAGCAAGTCCGCATCCGCTTCGCGGTTGTGGATCATCAGCGTCTTGCCATGGCGCACTGCAAGGTCAATATGCCACCGCAGGGATTCCTCTTGCTGGGCCATGGTCGCGGTGGTCTCTGGCTCATGCTGCACCCAGTACGCATCCAGTCCTGTCTCCCCCACCGCGACGCAGCGCGGATCCGCCACCATCTCTTCCAGCGCTGCCTTGGTCGGCGCATCCAACTCATTAGCGCGCACTGGGTGGATGGCACAGGCAGCATAAACATCCGGGAAGGCATGTGCAGTCGCCAGAGCCGCTGCCGATTCGCGGCGGTCATCACCAACCGTCACCATGCGGCTGATACCGGCGGTGCGTGCGCGATTCACCAGCACTTCATCGGTGTCCTTGTGCGAGAAAAGATGCGTGTGCGCATCAATAAGGCCACTGAGGCCCGGTGCCGGAACGGGAGTGGGTCGTCGCTTCTTTTTAGCCATGCACGCAATTGTAATATTGGCTGCCATGTTGATCAGACCCGCCGGCCTTGCGGATGTGCCCGCCATGACCGAAACCCTCAACTGGGCCATCGCACACACCGACGCCATCTTCCGCGCTACCCCGGCCAGCATCGCAGAGCGCGAAGACTACCAACGCGAGCTGTGGGAAAAGGACTGCCCATGTCTCGTCGCGGAGTCCGATTCTGGCGACTACCTGGGGTGGGCGCTCTACCACCCCTACCGCGATCCGCAGGTATGGACAGGCTGTTATGAAACCACCATCTATCTTTCCCCCACCGCTCAGGGCCAAGGCGTAGGCACTGCTTTACTTGGCGCCTTGGTAAAGGCGGCGCGCGCCGATAAAAAGGTTCATTCGCTGCTCGCCCTCATCGTCTCCACCAATGCGGCATCACTTAAGTTGCATGAAAAGTTTGGGTTTGAAAACGTGGGTATTCTTAAAGAGGTTTGCTACAAGTTCGATCGTTGGCTGAGCCTCACCCACCTACAACTTCTGGTGTAAAGGAATTTCTATGCATATCCGCCCTGCCGAGCTTGCCGACGCCCCCGCGCTCACCGCCATCTACAACGCCGGCTCCGCAGCGAAACCCGCCGCCAACTTGGTCACCTGGCAAGAAGATGTGGCTGACCGTGAAAAGTGGCTCAAGGAGATGTTTGAGGCCGGCTCCCCGGTCTTCGTAGCCGTACACGATGATGAAATCATTGGTTGGGCCGCCTATTTCCAGTTCGTGACCCCTGCCATCTATTACGGCACCGTCGAAGATTCCGTCTACATTGCTCCCTCCGCCCAGGGCAAGGGCGTAGGCTCCGAGCTTCTCGACGCCCTCATGGACTACGCCGCTGATGACAGCTACGTACAGACGATGATCACCTATATCGTCGATACCAACGAAGGCTCTATCGCCTTGCATAAAAAGTTCGGCTTTACCGAGACCGGCCGTATGCCGAATATCCATACCAAAGACGGCGTCCGCCTCGGCCTGGTACACCTCCAGCGCGATTTCCAGCGCTAACCGCCAGGTTTTTCCCCGCCGCTCCGCGCCCCTCAGCACTGGAGCACACAAATAGCCGCGTTATGCCCTTAACTTCCTAAAAATCGGGCGATAACGCGGCTATTTATATGGTGTTACTTGGAGACAGGCGCCCACTCTGGACCGGTTTCACCCAGCTCTGGGTCCAGCTTGGAGACGAGCGGCTTAGGCTTTGTCAAAGCGGTGCCCGGCTCTACTTGGATGCGCTCCCACTTCGCCTGCTGCTGGGTGTAGTCACCCATGATAATCGGATATTCGTGGCCCTCTGGCGGTAAACCAGCGCCCACGAGTTCTACCGGAATATCGTCCTTGACGTCGTGTACCTCCGGCTGGGCGGCCCACACGCCGCTGCGGCCCAAGGTTTCGTGCACCTTCTGCGCGGTAAACGGCAGGTAGGGCGTGAGCATGACATTGCAGTCAGAAACGACTTGGAGGGCGGTCCACAGCACGGTGGCTAGACGCTCGCGCTGAGACTCATCCTTGGCTAGTTTCCATGGCTCCTGGTCTGCAATATAGGCATTGGCCTCGCCGACGACGTGCATGATAGCGGTAATCGCCTGCTTAAATTTGGACTGCTCCAGCAAACCACCGGCAGTGTCGAAGGTCTCCTCCGCCAGCTGCAGGATTTCTTTGTCCTTTTCTTCTAATGCTGCTGGTGCGGGAACCTCTCCGAAGTTCTTAAAGGCCATAGATACGGTGCGGTTGACCAAGTTACCCCAGCCATTTGCCAGCTCATTATTGATACGGCGAACGAACTCATCCCAGGTAAAGTCCGTGTCATTGTTTTCAGGGCCAGCCACGGCAATGAAGTAGCGCAGGGCGTCAGGGCCGAACTCCGCCAAGAAGTCCTTGACATAGATGACAACACCCTTGGACGAGGAGAACTTGGATCCAGACATGGTCAAGTACTCGGAGGAGACGATTTCCGTAGGCAAGTTGAGCTCGCCGTACTTGTGGAGTTCCCCGCCCTTGTTGCCCTTACCGGCATAGCCCAATAGCTCGGCCGGCCAGATCTGGGAGTGGAAGGTGATATTGTCCTTGCCTTGGAAGTAATAGTGGCGGGCGTCTGGGTTCTGCCAAAAGTCCTTCCAGGCCTCGGGCTGACCGGTGCGGTACGCCCATTCGATGGAGGAAGACAGATAGCCGATGACCGCATCGAACCACACGTAGAGTTTCTTGGCGTTATTGTCCTGCCAGCCCTCGACGGGGATAGGAATTCCCCAGTCAATATCGCGCGTCATGGTGCGCGGGCGCATATCTTCAAGCAGGTTCAGGGAAAACTTCAGTACGTTCGGGCGCCAATCTTCGCGGGTAGAAAGCCACTTTTGCAGCTCATCCTTGATGGCTGGCAGATCCAGTAGGAAGTGTTCGGTTTCGATGAATTTCGGGGTCTCACCGTTGATCTTAGATACGGGGTTGATAAGGTCCACGGGGTCGAGCTGATTGCCGCACTCATCGCATTGGTCACCGCGGGCGCCATCCGCACCGCAAATTGGGCAGGTGCCCTCGATATAGCGGTCCGGCAGGGTACGTCCGGTAGACGGCGAAATAGCGCCCTTGGTGGTCTCTTTGAGCATGTAACCGTTGGCATACAGGCCTTTGAACAGCTCCTGCACCACGGAGTAGTGGTTACGGGTGGTGGTGCGAGTAAAGAGATCATAGGACAGGCCAAGGTTGGCCAAGTCAGTAACGATCTGACGGTTATAGCGGTCTGCGAGCTCACGAACGGAAACGCCCTCTTTATCCGCCTGTACCAATAGCGGAGTGCCGTGCTCATCCGTACCCGAGACCATGAGTACGTTGCGGCCACGCATTCGCTGGAAACGTGCAAAGACGTCGGAAGGAACACCAAAACCGGCCACGTGTCCGATGTGGCGCGGGCCGTTGGCGTAGGGCCAAGCAACATTAACTACTACAGACTCAGTCATGGGTTCTACTTTATCGAAGCCGACTCCTATACACACGATTAGGGCAGACATTTCTCCCGCAGGTGAACTGCATTTTCAGCAGAAAGCGCCCACCGCTTCCCTACCACTAAGGAAACAATGGGCGCTTTAGAGCAGCCGCGAAGAAAGCGATTTACTTCCGCTTCATCGGGTGCTTCAGGCGTTCGTTGCGGCGCTTCTTCAGAACCTGCGTGCGCTGGTACTCGCGGTGCAGGCGGCGCTCGCGGGCCATCTTGCGCTGGAACTGCTGTGCCTCGCGGTATTCGAGGTAGATAACATCCTCGCTCAACGCCTTGTAGATGGCGAACATCAGTCCAACCACGATGAACAGGAATGGCAGTGCAGCAACGATGGTGACGTTCTGCAGGTTAGACAGTGCATCCTCATTGGCCAAGAGCAGGGTCAGGCCTACCAAGGCAGTCAATCCACCCCACGCGGCGGAAAGCCACGGCTTAGCAGTAGCGGCACCATTTTGGGACATGGAGCCCATCACCGTGGACGCGGAGTCTGCCGAGGTAACGAAGAAGGTAGCCAACAGGATTGCTGCAACGATGCCGGCAACGAAACCGCCAGGCATGGACTGCAGGAGGTTAAACAGCTCTTCCTCGGCAGATTCGCCGGTGATGGATTCGCCGTTTTGCTCCATGTGGATGGCGGTGCCACCGAAGATAGCGAACCACAGGGTGGATACGCCGGCTGGGATGAGCAGGACGCCCAAGCAGAATTCGCGGACGGAACGGCCGCGGGAAATACGAGCCAGGAACATGCCCACGAACGGGGACCAGGAAACCCACCAAGCCCAGTAGAAGATCGTGTAACCGGAAAGCCACTCAGCGGCGGCGCCGTTTTCGGACTCGGCGGTGCGGCCGATCATCTCGGTGAAGTAGTTGAGGTAGCTACCAATGGAGCCAGGAATCTGGTTCAGGATGGTAACGGTCGGGCCCAAGATGAACACGAAGATCGCCAACACTGCGGCGAGGACCATATTCGCATTGGAGATATACTGAATGCCCTTGCCCACGCCGGACATCGCAGACAGGATGAACGCGAGGGTCAGAACCAACACAATGCCGATAACCACGGAGTTGGTGGGATTATCGATGATTCCGGATGCCTTCAGTCCGGCCTGAATCTGCAGGGCACCCAGGCCCAGGGAGCAGGCGGTGCCGAAGACGGTGGCGAAGATAGACAGGATGTCAATGAGCTTGCCCACTGCACCATTAGCATTACGCTCGCCAATCAGCGGCACGAAAGCCTGGCTCAACAACTGCTTACGGCCGATGCGGAAGGTGGAGTATGCAATGGCCAAGCCAACGATGGCATAGACCGCCCAAGGGTGCAGCGTCCAGTGGAACATTGCATAGGCCATGGAAGATCCAACGTTGCCGGTGCCCTCACCTGGGGTGCCGTCACGGTAGTTAGCTAGCGGCTCGGAGGCACCATAGAACATCAGGCCGATGCCCATACCGGCGGCAAACATCATGGCGATCCATGAGGGCGTGGAAAATTCCGGCTCCTCATTAATGCGGCCCAGCTTGATGGAGCCGAACTTGGAGGCGGCAATGAAGACAACGAACACCACAAAGACGGTGCCGAAGAGAATGTATGCCCAACCAAAGTTGTCGACTACCCAGGTCAGGGCCGAAGCGGAGAAGTTGGCAAAGTTATCCGGGGCAGCCAAACCCCAGACGACGATCGCGGCAACAAGCACGCCGGCGATGCCGACGATGGACCAATCGATTGGCATATTGTCACGATCGGCCGCAATTTCTACCTCAGGATCGTCGTAGCGCTCCGGGTGGAAACCGTCGGAGTGAATCATATCCTGCAGCTGGCCGGTGGCAGATTGTGCGTCCAGCTGTTCGTCTACAGTCTGATAATTCTCAATAGGCTGCTCGCTCGAAGAAGCCGAAGCCGGCTGCGCATGTGCGCCGACCGGTTCCTTTCCTTCTTCTGGCACGCCTGTGCCCATATTTTCCGAGTTTGTCATGAACTATACAGTGGTGCGGAACTACTCAATTATCAAACGAAGCAGTAAGAAACTTCGCTGCTCAGCGCCATTTCCCAGGAATTTTCCACGCTAATTTGAACAGTTTTTACGCTTCATTTCCCCATGTAAATAGCGCTTTAAGCCACCCACACGCCCGAGCACTATAACAATTCAGTTACAAAGTTTGCTTTAGTGAAGCCATCTGCGGGTACCAAAAGTTGTGACTTAATCAGCACGTCGATAGGGGCTAGTCCTTGCGAGCTGCTAAAGCGGCGTCATAAAGCTCGCGGTTGGAAACCTCGGTGTCTTTCGCTACCTGCTTACAAGCATCCTTTAGCCGCATCCCCGCCGCCGCCAATTCCATCGCCTGGGGAACCAAATCTGCGGCGGTAGCGGCCGCGGCGGTTCCGCCCTCGATCACCACAGTGATTTCTCCCCGTGCCCCTCCAGCCGCCCACTCGGCCAACTCTTCCAAACTGCCGCGCCGGACTTCCTCATAGGTTTTAGTAAGCTCCCTGCACACCGCTGCCGGGCGCTGGGCGCCGAGGATATCCGCGGCCTCGGCTAGAGTTTCGGCTACCCGGTGTGGGGATTCAAAAAAGACGATGGCGCGCTTTTCGTTACGCAGTGACTCTAACCAGGCCTTGCGAGGTCCGGGCTTGCGGGGAGGAAAGGCGTCGAAGAGGAAGTGACCCACGCCGAGGCCGGACAGCGCCAAGGCCGTTGGGACGGCAGAAGGGCCAGGAAAACAAGTCACGGGAATATCCCGGTCAGCTGCTGCAGCCACAATAGACAGTCCTGGATCAGAAATGATGGGCATGCCGGCATCCGTAACGACGAGGACGGTGCCGGCTGCGGCGGCGTCGATAAGCTGCTGGGCTCGGTCCTTTTCATTGTGATCAAAATTGGACACCACCCGCCCGGAAATCTCGATGCCCAAAGCTTGCGCCAAGTTCCGCACGCGCCGCGTATCCTCGGCCGCAATGACGTCCGCATGCTGCAAGGCATGCATTAAACGCGCGGAGGCATCTCCCACGTTTCCCAGCGGCGTGGCGGCGAGGATGACCCCGCGCGGTAGTGGATCCAGACCTGAAACAGACATATCTCTAGCATTCCATACTCTCTAATGCGCGGGCGCGGTGCCTTGTCGCCTAGACTCAACCAAGTGACTATTGCTACCGCTGCCCCATCGCGCACCACGCACGACACTGTGGCCCCGCCAGCGCCCCGCACCTATCAGTGGGGCAAGGCTGACTGGATAAGCACTAGCGTCGTTGGCGTACTCGCGCTCATTACCCGCTTTGCCGGATTGACCGCGCCCGTATCAAAGGGCACTCCTGTCTTTGATGAAAAGCACTACGTTCCGCAAGCCTGGGACATGGTGCGAAGCTGGGATAACCTCTTCATCGGAGGTATAGAATCCAACCCCGGTTATGGCCTGGTGGTTCACCCACCGCTGGGCAAGCAGATTGTGGCGCTGTCCGAATGGGTCGCTGGCTATTCCCCACTGGGCTGGCGTTTTATGACTGCCCTCTTCGGCGCAGCCACCGTGCTCTTGACGATGTCCCTGGCCCGCCGCGTCTCTTTATCCTGGCAGGTAGCAACCCTGGCTGGCCTCATCGCCGTCTTTGATGGTGTGCTTTTGGTCTCTTCCAAGTTCGGCATGTTGGACATTTTCCAGGTCTTCTTTGTTGTCTCGGCCGCCTGGGCACTTGCTCGCGATCATAATCAGATGCGCGAGCGCCTCCACAGCGCTTTCCTTAAAAATCGTTTGGGCTCCTCCGCCTTCGGACCACGCTTTGGATTCCGCTGGTGGCGACTCCTCGCGGGCGTCTGTCTTGGCCTTTCCCTGGGGGTGAAGTGGTCCGGCCTGTACTTCATCATGTTCTTTGGCCTCATGTCCGTCTTTAGCGATCTTGCCCTGCGCAAGCGCTATGGCGTACGCCGCTACATAGTGGGCACCCTCGTGCGCGATACTCCTGCTGCCCTAGCCTCCCTCGTACTGGTGCCGGTGCTGCTCTACGCCTGGACCTGGCGAGCGTGGTTTTCCTCCGAAACCGCCGTGTACCGCCACGCCAAAGTAGATGGAACGATCGAGGATGGATCGTGGCTGATGCACCTGCCTGAATCCCTGGCAGGCTGGTTCTACTACCATTCCTCTGTCCTAGAATTCCACGCCAGCCTGACTTCCTCCGGTGGCCACCACCACCCGTGGGATTCTAAGCCTTGGGCGTGGCTGGTAGCCGCCCGCCCCATCTTGTACTACTCCTCCACCGACCTGCAATGCGGTGATGGCAGCAACGAGTGCCGCAAGATGCTCTACCTTTTTGGCACGCCGGCTATCTGGTGGCTGGTCATCCCGGCCGTCCTGTGGGGACTGTGGTCACTTATCATTCGTCGCAATCGCAGCTTCCTCATCCCCTTGGTGGGCTTTGGGGCAGGTTTCTTGCCCTGGCTTGCAGCCTTTGACCGCCAGATGTACTTCTTTTATGCCACTGCGTTTATCCCCTTTGTCATCGTGCTCATTGCCTTAGCACTCGGCCAGCTCATCGGCCATGGCAGGCCAGTGCAGTGGGGATGGCTCAAGAGTTTGGCAGGCGGCCCTGTACGCTGGGGAACAATCGCCGCCGTGTTCTACCTAGCCCTGGTAGTGGCGATGTTCTTCTATTTCTCTCCCATTTTGTACGGCTACAAGATTCCAGATTCTTGGTACCACTCCATGATGTGGCTGCCTAGCTGGACCTAGCCGCACGAAAGCGGGGCTTATTGAGGTTGTGCGTTGAGGGACTTCCACCAGGCGCGCACCAAGTAGCCCTTTTCTGCCGCCCAAGCCCACGCCAAGCTGAAGGTCGCCAGCGCGGTAGCGATAAGAAAATATACCTGTTCGATGGTTACGGTGCCCAGCGCAATATCGCGCATGCCGAACCCGAAGAGGAAAGCAAACATCGTGGCCGAGACCGGGAGCAGGCCGGTAAGCGCTGCGGGGCGCCAGGCACTAAAAAATAGGCCACAGGCCATGCCAAAGCGTACGGCTGCGCCTTCCATCAACAGGTTGGCTCGTTCCGGATCCGCCGTGGGATCTAAAACCTTTCCTTCCTCACCCAACGGTACGAGCCCGGAGGAATGGACGATGAGCGCTACTGCCCAGAGTGCAAAGATGGCGCCCATGAGCACCATGGCGGCACGCGCAACCGTCAGGTTGGCCTGGCGAGCGCTCGAGGTGCGCCGCCATTCCGGCTCCACACCGGCCAAAATGACTTCGGAGAGATCCGTTGGCGGCGCCATACCGGATTCCGCAGGCTCCACAAAACGCAATGATCGCGAAAGCGCGGCCGCCTTATCGCGAAAGGCGCGGCATTCGGCGCAGCTTTCCAAGTGTGCATCGATTACGTCCTCTGCCAGATCTGAGTGCTCACCGTCCAGCTGCGCAGAAATCGCCGCTTGGACTTGGCTATGCGTCAACATTGCTGAGCACCCCGTCCATGCTGGCTCGACCGGAGCCAAAAATCACGATCATCAATAAGGACATCAGCAATACCAGTGGGTATTCGATTCCGCCTTCGGCAGCAAAAAGACCATGTCCCAAATGCACAAAGTACAGTGCGCACCCCATCAGCAGGGCAAGCGCGCCGGCCACAAAAGTGGTGAGCAAACCGACGACGAGGAAGGCGCCCCCAACCATCTCCCCGATGGCGGCGATATAGCCGGAAAGCTGTGGCTGCGGCACCCCAAGGGCGGAAAATTGCCCCACGGTTTCGTCCATGCCGGTCATAAACATCTTGTCCACGCCGTGTGCGATAAAGATTAATCCGAGGACCGCTCGAAAAATAAGCAAAGCGGCATCGCGTACGGCAGGTCTATTCATGCTGAACAGATTACCCTGAACCCCTCACCCGATGCGAAGGCAATGGCCTACGCCCATACTGCTGGGAATTTCGCCCTTTGCCGGGGAAGGAACGGCATATAGTCACGCGGACTGTTTCAATGGGAACCAGGCAGAAAGATTAAAGGAGAACACCATGAGCAAACCAGCTACGCAGTCCGCAGAGCGCACCGCCTTAGTCTATGACGATGATGGACTTGGCCGCCCGCCTTGGGCAATGTCCTCGCCGATGTTGAAGGAGTATTACGACACCGAATGGGGCCTGCCTATTTTTGATGAAGCAGCTCTTTACGAGCGTTTGAGCCTCGAGTCTTTCCAATCCGGGCTTTCCTGGGCGGTGGTTTTGAAAAAGCGCGAGGCCTTCCGTGCGGCTTTTTGCGACTTCGATCCTGAAAAAGTCGCTCAATTTACCGAACCGGATGTTGAGCGATTGCTTGGCGACGCCTCCATTATTCGCAACGAGACCAAAATCCGCGCCGCCATCACAAACGCCAAAGCCACCATCGCCCTACGCGAAGAGGGCGGGCTGGCGGAGTTCATTTGGTCCTTCCAACCGCCGGAGAACCTCTACCCCACCGCAATGGAAGATATTCCGAAAAAGAGCTACGAATCCAAGTTGATGTCACGCGAACTCAAGAAGAAGGGCTTCCGCTTTGTCGGCCCCGTCACCTGTTTCGCACTCATGGAGGCGATCGGCATGATTGATACCCATCTCATCGGCTCTCACCGCCGCGGAACCTCCGGGGTATGGCACGACAGCGGTGTGCCGCATTATGGCCTAGCGCAGGAATACAACGCGCTCACGAACCCGCGGTCAGCGCCTTCCACTGAACTCCGGAACGCGGCCTGCTAAGTCGGCACCAGTTCCTATCCAGCGCGACGGGCTGCTAGGTCATCGCGCCGGCTATAGCCGTCGGGCCCGGCGTGGGGGCCATCAAAATCGCCGTCTTCCCCATCGTTATAGCGCAGCGGAAGGTGCACAAAGTCAGGGCTTTCGTCATCGATCTCCACGATCACAGCGCCTGGGCGGCGCAAGTTGCGCGGAATCTTCAAAGCTTCATCCTCTGCGTTGCGCACGCCCAAACGGGCGCGGCGCAAGTGGCGCACACGGCGGCGCATCAGGGCTCGCTCCTGACGGACCTGAGCGCGAAGAGCCATCAGATAGACAACGGTGAGCGCACCGGCCACCGCAGCCAACCACCAGGTCCAGCCGCCGGCCACGATCCCCAGGGCCACCGTGAGTACCACGGCCACGGCTAGGCCCAGCAGGGTGCGCTGACGGCGCTGGTAACGAGTAACAGACTTTTCCTTTTCTGCTACCGGGTCCCAGCCGCCACGGCCCATGCGACGCTGCGCGAATTCCACCTCATCCTCGGACAGGTTGGTATCCATACCGGCGTCGTCTGCTGCAGCGGTTTCCATGAGTTCCCCAGAGTCCTCGGCCTCTGCCTTGTCCACGGATACCGGCTCAGCGTCAGCCGCAACTTCCGAATCGGCAGAATCCTTCTCAGCGACCTCGGCCTTATCTACGGCACCGGGGTACATAAGGTCCACCGGCGAGGTATAAGTCTCGTCGTAGTCATAGGCATCACTCGCCACGGTAGAGACTGCGGGAGCGCTAAAGACCTCTGACTCGGCGGCAGCAATATCGGTAGAGTCATCTTTTGCGGCCTGGTCTGCGGCGTCTTCCTCGTCCTCAAGAAGTACGTCATCGGCATCATCGAATTCGGTGTCGTCACCAACTGCCGCCGTATCAGCCTGCTGGGAGGCTGGGACCGCGACTGCTTGGGGCTGAACTGCAGAATCGTCGCCTTCTACAGTCGCTTCCTCGACCAGTTCGCCGTCGATAGTATCTGCTTCTGGCTGAGTGTCCTCACCAGCTGCGGAGGAAGACGCCGCAGAAAACGCACGGCTGCCGGTACCGAAAGGCTGGGACTTAGCGCGGCGGGCAGCACCGGCAATAGTCACGGAGCGCGAAGAGGGCTTAGTAGCCTCGGCATCCGACTCATCCACGCCGGTGTCTGCGGCCTCTACTACTTCATAGTCCGCCTCGTCCTGGTCCTCGCGGCGGTGCACATCATCGGCACGCAGGCGTGGACGCCGGCGGCCAGCGACCTTGCCAGAATCTCCTTCAAAAAGGACGCGAGTATCTTCAAAGGCCTCACCAGTATGGCTCATTGGGCGGTTATTCCTACCCAGAATCCATGGTGCGAGGACGAAGAGCCACACCACGATGATCGCGATAACCGGCACAGCTGTCGACACGAAAAGGACCTTCCCCTTGAATACAGATGATTACTCCACTCTAAACGGTGAAACCGCACCATAGCACCCCAAATTCCCACAAATTACAATGTTGTGACTTCTGTGAAAATTGAGGTCGAAATCCCAGCAACTGTGGAGCTATTTCACGCCAACCGGCCAGCCTGGCGCAGGCGCTCGACAGCCGTGGAGGCATAGTCTTCTTTAACTAAAGCCACGTAATGGTGGTCCTGCCAGGCACCGTCTATATGCAAATTGCGACGCAAGTATCCCTCGTGTCGAAAGCCATTGGCGGCTAAGACGCGACCAGAGGCAGGATTGCTCTCTAGATAGGTAGCGGTCACCCGGTGTAGGCCCACCCGTCCAAAGGCGTGGTCCACGCCTAAGGCGGTGGCAGCCGTAGCCACCCCGGCGCCGTGGATAGCGGAATAAACCCAGTAACCAATCCAGCAATCGCGAATGCTGCCATGCTGAATATTCCCCAAGGTGATTTGGCCTACGAATTGGCCCTCCACTTCAATGACAAGTGGGACCACCAGTGCCTCACGGGCGGCGGTACGCAGGTACATCAGATGATTCCACCACGCCTGCTGGCTATGCGCCGCCGCCCAAGGTGCCGCTTGGGTCGGCTCGACCGAGCGGAGGAAGCTTTCATCTTCGATACGTTGGCGCCGCCACTCATGCCCATCAGATCGCAGCAGCGGCCGCAGGCGCATCCGCGCCCCCGAAGGGAAGACAGCGGAAGCGGGAAGCCTAACAAAAGGAGTAGATTCCGGCCATCCCGGATGCATGTCATCCGTGGGGCCGGTAGCGGGAAGGCGGAACCTATCCGCCGCAGTGCCGAAGGGATCGAGCATTAGCTACGCTGGGTCAAAAACAACACATCGACCACATCGCCCGGGCGGATTTCCGTTACCTCTTCCGGCACGCGAATCATGGCATTGGCCTCCGAAAGACCGGCCAATAGGTGCGCTGGGGCACCCGCGGCACCGCCCAGCCCTTCCACCAGATAATCCGCGGTTTCCGCATCGCGCATCAAACGAGCGCGGATGAAGCCGCGCCGGCCGGGGCGGGAATCGATGTGGTTCAGCGCGCGGGCACGCACCACACGGCGGTGCGCATTGCGTTTACCCAGTGCCAAGCGAATGAGCGGGCGGATATATACCTCGAAGACCACGAGCGCGGATACTGGATTAGACGGCAGCAAGAAGGTAGGAATGCGTTCCTCGCCCACCAGACCAAACCCCTGGACGGAGCCGGGATGCATGGCAACACGAGAGGTATCGATATCACCGAGGTCATCAAGAATCTCACGGATGGCCTCGGCGCCGGCTCCACCAACCGCACCGGAGATGACCAGGACCTCGCTGCGAGCGATGTGCTTTTCCAGCGCTTCGCGGATGCGGCGCGGCTCCCCCTCGGCAATGCCAACGCGATGCACCTCTGCCCCAGCCTCGCGAGCCGCGGCGGCGAGGGAATAAGAGTTGACGTCAAAGACTTGGCCCAGTGCCGGTTCTTGGTCCAAATCAACCAGTTCGCGGCCAAAGGAGATGATGGTGATGCGCGGGCGCGGATAGACCAATACCTTAGAGCGGCCAACTGCGGCCAGCAGGCCGATCTGGGCGGGGCCCAAAACCGTGCCGGAAGATACAGCCACATCGCCAGGTTGGATATCGTCGCCTACCCGGCGAACAAAGTCACCGGAGCGCACCGGGCGATGGGCGGTGACGCGCTTGCGGCCGCGGTCGGTCCACTCGAGGGGAAGGACGGCGTCGGCAAGCGTGGGCAAAGGCGCACCCGTATACACACGCACGGCTTGCTTGGGCTGCAGGCGCAACGGCTGCTTGGAGCCGGCCGGAACCTCGCCCACCACAGGCAAGGAACGCTCGACCTCCGGTTGCTGGGGTGCCTTCTCTTCTTCCCCCTCCGCAGCCTGCTCCTCCTGCTCCTTGGGACGGCGGAGCCTTAGGCCGCGCTCGCCTCCAATATCAACGGCGCGCACCGCATAGCCGTCGATGGCTGCCTGCGGAAAGCCCGGCAGGGGCTGGTTTGCTTGCACCTCCTCGGCGCACATTAACCCCAACGCGTTGGAAATACCGATGCGCACCGGCTCCGGCGTGTTCGCCGCATCCGTTACCAGCGCCAACTGGTCATCAACTGAACGCATAAGGTCTATGCCAGCCCTTTCTTCGCTTTCATGTCCTCTGCCCTTGGGAAATCTCCCTAGTTTAGGCCGTGCTCATCCTCATACTCGGCCACAATCTGCTTAATCGCTTTATACAGCGTGGGGCCATACTTTTCATCGCGCAGACCAAAATCCACATTGGCGGGGATATACCCACCGGGATTTCCCAAATCATGACGCTTTCCTTGGTGGACTACCACGTGCACGGGCTCGCCTTCCTCGATGAGGAGCTCGATGGCGTCGGTAAGCTGCAGCTCGCCGCCCTTGCCTGGCTTAATACGGCGGAGGGCATCAAAAATCTTGCGATCCAATAGGTAGCGACCGGTGGCCACGAGATTAGACGGGGCATCTTCCACCGCCGGCTTTTCCACCATGCCCACGACCTTCTTAACGCAGGGGGCATTGGTATCTTCTACGTCGAAGACGCCGTAGTTATAGGTCTGCTCGCGCGGGACCTCGAAGGCGCACAGCACGCTACCGCCCAAAGCCGCGCGCACGCGAGCCATGTCTGCCATGACGGTGGCAGGCAGCACGATGTCATCTGGAAGCATGACGGCAAAAGAATCCTCATCTTCGCCGAGTACCTCTTCTGCCAGGCCCACCGCGTGGCCCAAGCCCAGTGGCTTTTCCTGCTCCACCGCAACAGGGTGAATGAGCTGATTAGCGCGCTTAACCTTGGCAACCTGCTCGTCCTTGCCGCGGGATTCAAGGGTGTCTACCAGTTCTGGGAAAGCTTCGAAGTGGCGCATGACTTCTTGCTTATCGGGCGCGGTAATCACCGCAAGGCGGCGGGCGCCTACAGAGGCCGCCTCCTCTGCGATGAGTTCAATGCCGGGAGTATCAACAACGGGAAGCAGTTCTTTGGGAACCGTCTTGGTGGCGGGCAAAAATCGGGTGCCCATACCTGCCGCTGGAACTACAACCGTGGTGATTCCGCGGGCGGAATCTTCGCGTTCTATAGCCATGCGTAATAGCGTACAACGCCACATTATTTTCCCGTGCACCGCTACGCCGCGGGGTTATGATTAATTTATGACCTCTTCCATGACTGCTAAAAACGAGCTGCGGGCCCGCTTGGTCCAGGCCCGCCGCGAACTTTCCGCCGAAGACCACGACGCCTTTACTGCTGGCGTGCGTAAGCATCTCGAGTCCGAACTCACCGAGTCCATGACCGTGGCTGCCTACTGGCCTTTGGGTTCGGAGCCGGGCGGCGCCGATTTTGTGCCGTGGCTCAAGGAGCATGTCTCCCGCGTCCTCTTGCCAATTTCCGGCGAGAATGGCACGTTGACCTTTGCTGAATACCGCGGCAAAGAAGCAATGCACGAAAGCGCGATGGGTTTGAATGAGCCCCAAGGCCCAAGCTTTGATAGCAGCGTCCTGGCCGAGTGCGATCTGGTACTCGCCCCAGCCATGGCCGTAGACGCCAAGGGCAACCGCATGGGCAAAGGCGGCGGATACTATGACCGCGCACTAGAGCCACTTCCCCACGGCAAGCCACCGGTCTTCGCCATGGTCTACCCCACCGAGCTGCTAGATGAGCTACCTACCGAGGACCACGACCGCAAGGTCGATGCCGTCGTCACCGCCCACGGCATCACTCGCTTCTAGTTTCCGGGGTACGGGAACCATGAGCGGTTTTGGACAGTCTAAAAAAGTATGCCCACTTCTCATTTTCCCCGCCTCGTTGATACCCTCCGCACCCCTGGCCACCGCCGCGGCGTACTAGTGCGCCGCGCCATTGCGGTGGCCCTCCTTATTGCCGCGCTAGCCTCGGCCCTTTCGGCGGCCAAGGAGCTACCGCGCGTTCCCGTTTTTAGCCGCGATCTGCCGGCGGGAGCAGAGCTTGCGCTTGCCGACGTCGACCTAGCCCGGCTTCCTGCCTCCTCTATCCCCGATTCTACGCTAACGGAAAAGCCAGAAGAACTAAGTGGCCGCGTTATTACCGCCGCCGCCAACAAGGGCGAAGTGATTACCGGTGCTCGCCTTCTAGGAGAAGATCTTGTCTCCAGCTTGGTGGGTGGCACAGGGGCCGAGGCCGGGCGGATGATTCCGGTCAAACTTGCCGAGCCCGATATCATCCCCCATTTGCATCACGGCGACACCGTGGACGTGGTGACCGCAGTTGAGGCGGGGGCGGCCGCCGCAACCCCTACCGCACGCGTTATCGCCTCAGGCGGACGCGTGGTGTCTACCTCCAGCCCGGAAGGCGAGGCTTCCTCGTCGACCGTTTTACTCGCATTGCCCCAAGATCACGCTAATGATGTTGCCGCGGCGTCGTTAAGCCAGCCGCTCACGGTGGTCATAGTTGGTGATCGCGCTCACCCGCAGCAACACTAGACCTTTTCAGCCACAACAGTTGTGGTCGGTTACCGGCTCCATTAAGGTTTCGCAGTGTCCATGGTTTTTACCTACCGTTAGTTATTCCCAGAAAGGTTGGTGCTTATCACCATGCTCAAGGGCTTCAAAGACTTCATCATGCGTGGCAACGTCATCGAACTTGCCACCGCAGTCATCATCGGTTCTGCCTTTACCGCAATCGTCAAATCCATTACGGATTCTATTATCCAGCCGATCATTAACTCCCTCGGCTCCGCCGAGGTTGGGGCCGTTGGCTTCCAGATCACGGAGGCGAAAAACACCTTTGTGGACTTCGGCGCCGTCATCTCCGCGGCGATCAACTTCCTCATTATCGCCGCAGTAGTCTACTTCCTCATCGTGATGCCGATTAATAAGCTCACCGAGGCCGCTAAGCGCCGCCACGGTGTCGACCCTGAGGCTCCCGCCCCAACCTCCGAGGAGCTCCTGGCAGAAATCCGCGATCTGCTCGAAGCCCAGAATGTCTCCGATACGGACATCCCGGGAACCGGCACTAGCCGTTCCTCCCACGCCGCAGAGGACGCAGACTACGGTTCCACCGGCGGCGGCCGCCACCAGGCCAAGTAGCCTTTCGCTATACGCCTGTCGCTGTTCGCAGCACAAAGCCCGCGGTTTCGCTTCCGAGGAAGTAGGAACCGCGGGCTTTTATCTATCCCTTTACTGAGTGCGTGATTGCACTCTTCTCCTTCGCACTAGCCGCCATAGTGTGGGGGCTGGTTCTCGCGGTAGAACTGCTCATCGCGCTGACCAGACTCCCCTTCTGCTGCGGTGGCCGATTCCGCGTCATCAACGTTAACAATTCGATCCTCATCGACCCCGTGGGCAGCCGATGTGCCGGGCTTATCAGCACTACGGTCATAATCGGCAGCTTCCGATTGACGGAAGACTCTCCGACGATTTTTCCGGAACGTCATAGACTATGCCTTGTGATTACTGAACGCTGGATTGTTGCAGCTGCTCAATGAGGTGGTGCACCAGCGGTGCCAAGGTAGCCATGCCATCGCGAACCGCAGCGCGCGACGAGGCAAGGTTGACCACTACAGTCGAACCAGAAACGCCCGACAAGCCGCGGGACGTGCAAGCATCCACCGCGCCACAGGCTTGACCGGAAGAACGCAGCGCCTGGGCCACGCCCGGAACCATCTTGTCAATGACGGAGCGGGTAGCCTCCGGGGTCTTGTCGCGCGGGCCTACACCGGTGCCGCCTACGGTCAGCACCAAATCCACGCCACCGACCACGGCGGTCTCAATGGCCTGGCGAATCTTGGACTTCTTGGAACGCACCACGATGGCGCCATCGACACGGAAGTTAGCTTCCGCGAGCAACTCACTGACCAACTGAGAGGTGCTATCGGATTGCTCCCCAGGGTGATCAGTGACAATAACGATGAGAGCACGGCGTGGCGCGGCTAGGCTATCCTCCTGCTCGCTCGCTAGCAGGAAGGCATCATCGGGTTCGGCAACATCCATCAAGGAATCGTGCTTGCCTTCGCCTTCCGGTTGCGCGGAGTCGGTCAAGTCCTGCTGCAAATCTGGCATTATTCTCCTTAATTTAAGGCAGTAGGGCCTTTCGGCGGTGTGAGGTACGGTGCATTCAGCACCTAATGAGGTCTTGCACAGTAATTTACTCGCCTGAGAGGGTTACCTCTACCTGACGAGACTCATCCGAGTCTTCGCGTGTAACCTCCAAGGTCACTGTCGCGCCAAAATCTTGCGACCGCGCCGCCGCAATCAGGGCATCGGCATTCTCGATCAAGCGATCATTGACGCGGGTGACGATGTCACCTTCCTTCAGGCCCGCCTTATCTGCTGGGCCACCTGGCTCAACCCCGGCGATACGGGCACCATTGCCGTCGTCACGCGCCAGCACCTTCACGCCTAGGGTCGGGTGAGTGACCTTGCCATCATTAATGAGCTCGTCCGCCATGCGCTTGGCAAAGTTCGACGGGATGGCGAAGCCCAGTCCGATGGATCCGCCCTCCCCGGTGGAATTACTGGACAGCGAAGCAATCATGGAGTTCATGCCCACGATATTTCCGTCCCGGTCCACCAGTGGACCGCCGGAGTTGCCCGGGTTGACCGCGGCATCAGTCTGAATGGCGTCAATCAAGGAAGACTCGCCGCCTTCTTGGGAGGCGCGCACTGGGCGGTTTTTGGCAGAAACGATACCGGAAGTCACGGTCGCATTAAGGCCCAGAGGAGAGCCCACGGCCACAACCTCCTGTCCCACGGCGACGGAATCAGAATCACCGAACTGCAAGAACGGCAGGTCTTTGACATCCTTTATCTTCACAATGGCCACGTCAGTATTCGCATCGGAAGCCACCACGTCAGCATCATGCTTGCTGCCGTCGTTCATGGTCACCTGCATCATGCCGCCGTGCTCAGCGCCTGCAACCACGTGGTAATTGGTCAGCACGTAGCCGTCCGGGGAGATAACGGAACCGGAGCCTTCTGCCCCGCCCGTCCGGGTCATCGTCTGGATAGAAACCACCGCCGGCAAAACCTTGGAGGCTACCTCTTCAACGGAGCCCTTTTCTGGTTCTTTGCCGGTGCTGTTATTGGCCGGCTGGGCCTTGAGCGCCTCATTGACCACTGACGTATCGTTGTTGCCTCCCCCAGAATTCATACCGACCACGGCTCCAGCGATTGAACCCGCGGCGATTGCGGCTACGGCAGCCAAGGCAGTTGCGGCGCCGAGGCCAATCTTTTTCTTTTGTTCCGGTTGCGGGGGCAGCGGGGTGACCATCGGACCTTCCTGGCCCTGAGTATTAAAGCTTTGGGTCTGCGGGCCCTGCGGGTACGGCGCCTGTGAACCTAGCGCGCTGGGATCAGCTCCTTCTGCACCGCCGCGTGGTTGATTCCAGCCTTGTGAATACGAGCCAGTCCCATATTCCTGCGCGTCGGCGTCGCTGCTATAGGGGCCGGCGGTGCCAGCGTTTGGGTTTGGCTGCCCGATGTCTCCAAAGTTCGGACCACCGTGTACCGGCTCGGCCTTACCCGGCCCTTCTTGGGACGCTCCCTCCGGGAAGGAACCATCAAAGCCGCGGTAATCGTCATTCCTCATGTTCATGAGAAAACTATGCCTCACTTCGCTTAGTCAAGACTGTTACTGATCTGCCAACCTACTAGGAATTCCTGAAAGGTAGCTGTATGCGATCACCAGTATAAAAGGCCGCAGCCTACCCTTGGTTAAACCAGCGTTGAGCAAAGATTTCACCGCGATCGCTGGAATCTTCATTGCCGCCCGGCTGCCCCTCATGCGGTTCTGCCAAACCATCGACAAAGATTTCTCCGGACACGGGCTTGCCCGGCAGGACTACTTCCATGCGCGTGCCACCATCATTAGACTCACGGATCTTAATCGTGCCGTCGTGGCGCTCAATCACCGATTTCACGATAGCCAGGCCCAAACCAGAGCCAGGCATAGAACGCGCCTCTGCCGAACGGTAGAAGCGCTCGAAAACCTTCTCCCGCTCCTCCGGCGCAATGCCCGGACCGGAGTCATCAAAGCGCAAGCGCACCTCGTGGGAAGATAGCTGTTCCATGGACACGCGTACCGTGCCAGTAGCCGGCGACCACTTAGCCGCATTGTCCATCAGATTCAACGTAGCGCGGCCCAATGCGAAGGGGTCACCATCCAGCTCCCACGGGATAAAGCGCACCAGAAATTCCACGTCCGGGCGGCGGCGACGGGCACGCTCTAAGGAAGACATCATGACCTCGCACAGGTCCACCGGTTCCGGTTCTCGTTCGTTGCCATCCTCACGCGCCAAGTCAACGAGGTCACCAATCAAGGTGGAGAGTTCGTTCATCTGGGACATGACGTCATCTTCAAGGTCCTTGCGGTCCTCATCGCTCATGCCAAAGCCGCCACCGGCGCGATTAAGCATCATCAAAAGCTCAATATTGGTACGCATTGAGGTCAACGGCGTCTTCAGCTCGTGCCCGGCATCGGCGACGAACTGGGCCTGCTGCGACCGAGACTCTTGCAGAGCTTCCAGCATCTGGTTAAAGGATGTGGTCAGCTGAGCCATCTCGTCATTATTGGATACTTCGATGGGGCGCAGATCATTGGTCTGCGTCACGTAATCCACTGCGCGTTTCAAGCGCGCAATGGGTTGCATGCCGGTTTTGGACACGATGAGACCAGCAAAGATGGCGAGCAAAATGCCAAGCGCAACAATAATCAGCAAAACTGTGCCGAGGATGGCGATGAATTCTTGGGTCGGAGCCAGAGATTGCGCAACGATAACGGTAGAGCCTAGATCGTGGCGTTTGGCCAGAACACGTTCGCCGCCGACCGTACGCACGGAGGTGTCTGTATAGTCTTCCGTCCGATGGAAGTCTCCACCGAGGGGAATAGTATCGCCATAGGACAAGCTCGTTGAGGGCGGCGATAAGGAAACGCGCGTATCAGGGTTATAGGACTTAAATTCTTCAATTTCCTGATCCACGTTGTCGATAAACCGCGGGTCCTGGCTCTTGCGCAACAAGGCATCCGCTTTGGCCTCCAAGCGGTCATCTACGGAGGCAGTCAGGGACATAGATACTACCCAGTACGTTGCCAAGGTCATTACGGCAACGGCTACGGCCACCACAAGGCCAGTAACAGTAGCAAGGCGCCACCGCAGTGGCGCCCGTGAAGCCCAGCTCCCTTGACTTTCAGAGAACTCAGTAAGAGGTGTGGGCTGTGCTTTCCCGGAAGCCACTGCAGGGGAAGCGGGCTTCCTTAAGATCACGGATGAGACTCCCTCAAGACATAACCAACGCCACGGACAGTGTGGATAAGACGCGAGTCGCCGTCTCCCTCCGTCTTCTTACGTAGGTAGCCAATATAGACCTCGAGCGCATTGCCAGAGGTAGGGAAATCATAGCCCCATACCTCCTCCAGAATCTTGCTACGAGAAAGCACCTTGCGGGGATTTTCCATAAGGAGCTGCAGTAGGGAAAATTCGGTACGCGTCAAAGAAATTGAGCGGCCACCGCGGCTTACTTCACGAGTATCAGCGTCGAGTTCTAGGTCTTCGAAGCTAAGCTTGCTCTCCACCGGAGCCTCAGCAGCGATGGAATCTGCGGAAGCGCGGCGAACCAAGGAACGCACGCGCGCCAAGAGCTCTTCCAGTGCGAATGGCTTTGGCAAGTAATCATCGGCGCCAGCATCGAGACCAGCTACGCGGTCCGATACGCCATCGCGCGCGGTCAGCACGAGAATCGGACGGTCCCAGCCTTCGCTACGCAGGGTGCGGCACACCTCAAGTCCATCCATGTTTGGCATCATGACGTCCAGAATCAGCAATTCTGGATTCTCAGAGCGCACCGCCTCCACTGCCTCTAAGCCGTCGCTAGCAGTCAGCACATCGTAGCCGTTGAAACGTAGGGAACGGCGTAGCGATTCACGGACGGGTTGTTCATCATCCACCACAAGGATTTTCATGATCCTAATTATTACTGATGAAACGCAACTTCATGAAGTTATGAGAAATATTTACCCCCATAGCCCCCCAAATAATACTTAAGGTAGCAAAAATCCCCGCTCAACCCTCCTACAGAGAGCGAACGGGGAAAGTGCGAAACGAGCTTAGAACTGCTCTACGTCAACCAGGCCCAGCTTGGCAGCCTTGACCAAGCGGCGCGGGATGCGGACGGTCTGTCCGTCGATGGTGACTTCCTGGAGGGCCACGTTGTCAGCCTTCCACTGGGAACGACGTGCGTGGGTGTTCGCACGGGACTTCTTAAACTTAGGAGTTGCCATTTTCTATTCTCCTCCTTACGCGTTCTTCTTCTTACGGCGAGCCATGCCACCGAAGCGCTGGTTGAAGCGCTCGACGCGGCCGGCGGTATCCATAACGCGCTGTGCACCAGTCCAGAACGGGTGGGACTCAGCGGTAACGTCAACAACGATCAGTGGGTACTCGTTGCCATCTTCCCACTCCACGGTGCGGTCGGAGGAAGCGGTGGACTTAGTCAAAAAGGAGTGACCGGTACCAGCATCACGGAAGACTACCGGGTGGTAATCCGGGTGAATATCTTTCTTCATATATATTCCCTCAGGGTTGGACTACAGGTCGGTTCCACCCACTTATGGAGCGGATCGTGCCCGAGTTGGGACGTACAAATTTCACTCTGCTAACCGCGTGCCGTGCGGCACGGGTCAACAACCTGAATTATCCTACAGTCAACTACCCCAGATGCGAAATCCCCTTCCCGCTCCGACCACTCATTTCACACCAGTTTCTTGTATTACGCATGGCGGCACGCCACAGCCAAATGCCACCCCAAAACCACAAACAGCCCCACTAACCACAGCAAGGTAGCGATTAGGTAATTCGCGCCCAAGGCTGTAAGATTTTCCCTTGCTGTTGTCAAAATATACGTTTTACGCCCCGTCTACTGGCGTTCGACGATGGCGCCGCACCCGCTCACACCTCACTTTTGAGCACTGCCACCCTCACTCGGCAGTCGGCGTTTCATTGTCCATAGCCATGATGTGGGCGGCTAGGAGAAAGAAGACCCATGTCGGCTATTTGCCAGGTAACGGGCCGCAAGCCGGAATTCGGCAAGCAGGTCTCGCACTCGCACCGCCGCACTTCGCGCCGTTGGAACCCCAACGTGCAGCGTCGTCGCTACTACCTGCCCTCTGAGGGCCGTACCATCACCCTGAATGTTTCCACCAAGGGCATGAAGATCATCGACCGCGATGGCATCGAGTCCGTTGTGGCTAAGATTCGCGCACGTGGGGAGAAGATTTAAGTATGGCACGTAACGATATCCGCCCAATCATTAAGCTGAAGTCCACTGCGGGCACCGGTTACACCTACGTGACCCGTAAGAACAAGCGCAACAACCCGGATCGCATCACCTTGAAGAAGTTCGATCCGATTGCCCGCAAGCACGTCGAATTCCGCGAGGAGCGATAATCAATGGCTAAGAAGTCCAAGATCGCTAAGAACGAGCAGCGCAAGGAAATCGTCGCCCGCTATGCGGAGCGTCGCGCTGAGCTCAAGAAGATCATCAAGAACCCGAACACCCCGGATGAGGAGCGCCTGGAGGCTCAGTTCGAGCTGAACCGCCAGCCTCGTGACGCTTCCCCAGCCCGCGTACGTAACCGTGACGCTGCCGATGGCCGCCCACGCGGTTACCTCCGCAAGTTCGGCCTGTCCCGTGTCCGTATGCGCGGCATGGCTCACCGTGGTGAGCTGCCGGGCGTTCGTAAGTCCAGCTGGTAAAGGGGTAATTGCACAATGGCTAATAAGCGCAATAACCAAAAGAAGTTCCGTATGGAGCAGAGCCGTCGCCCGAAGAAGAACCCTTTGAAGGCTGAGGGCATCGAGAAGGTGGACTACAAGGACACCAAGACTCTGCGTCTGTTCATCTCGGATCGTCACAAGATTCGTTCCCGTCGCGTCACCGGTCTGACCCCGCAGCAGCAGCGTCAGGTTGCTACCGCAGTCAAGAACGCACGCGAAATGGCTCTCCTGCCGTTCACCACCCGCTAAACAGTAGCTGGGTATCAACAGCGCACTTTTGCCGCTGGCAAGTGTGACACGGTAAAAGATCCATAGACTATCGCCGCCTCCCTCCTCGAGGGCAGGCGGCGATAGTCGTTTTCTCCCTCTTACTCCCGCCTTTGCACCCAGATATTCAGCCCACGCGGCCAAGGTGTTAGATTTAAAGCATTCGTGCGCCCCGCAGCCGCTGGGGGAAGCACCGGCTTCGCACTAGTGAAAGGCAGTGAGCAATGGCCCTACACCAATCCCTACTCGATCTCTCCGAGCTTGCCCCGCACTGCCAGTCCCGCGCTACGGCCCGCGGGCTGCTCGCAGAGGCCCAAGATATCTTGCGCAATGCGGTCGCTCACCAAGATAATGAGATTGAATTGGCTCACTGGTATTCCCACTTGTTGGTAGATATCGTTCGCTCCCCTGGGGTCAACTCACCGGTACGCCTTACCGGTGCTGCCGCTCGGGGCGACCAGCTGCCATCTATGCCTGTGGAGTGGATTGGCCAGGACTCCGATCTCCAGGAAGTCTTTTCTGATGTCGGCCTCCAGGCTCACGAGGCCGCCGATTCGATTGCCTCGCGCGTCGATGCCGGCCTCCCCCTAGGAAACGGCGGCGAACAAGCACTCCTGGAAGAAGCTTTGACCAAGCGCCCGCCTACTCTGAAAATGGTGGACGGCCTGCCGGACCGAGATGCAGCTGTGGACATCAAGGCGACACTGCTCTCCCCCATTGCAGCTATCGCTCGCTGGGCAGCGCCGGGGCCTCGCCCGACGGTAGATCGCCTGGCGATTGGCGTTGAGCGCGCTGTCCTCACCGCCACCGACGCAGAGTCTTTGGATCTAGCGTGGCGTACCGGCTATGCATTAGAGTTGCGCCGTTGGTACGAGCGCGTCAGTGACCGCCCAGCCACGCTGCGGGATCTTCCGCCGTTGGACCGCACTGCTTATGGCTCGGCGTGCCGTATTGTCTCGGCCGTATTTGAGTCCATTACCCAGCAGACAGAAGAATATAAATAGTCCCTAAGGTGCGGATTCGGAAGCAGTACCTAGTCGGGCATAAGATTGTACAGTTGGTAATTAAAAGCAATTTCTTCTTGTGAAAGGAGGCGTCCCACCGCATGGCAGGCACTGTCGGTAGGCCGCGTAAACACAGCCCGCGGCGCAGGGGAAACAGCGCCCGAGAGGAGATCTTGGACGCCTCCTCCGAGCTTTTCACTACTCAAGGGTTTGCTACTACATCCACGCACCAGATTGCAGATGCGGTTGGCATCCGCCAGGCCTCGCTGTATTACCATTTCCCGTCCAAGACGGAGATTTTCCTTACGCTGCTCAATTCCACCATCGAACCATCCTTGGAGTTGGCCGATGAGTTGGCCGGCTCTGATGCCGATCCGGCTCAACGCCTGTGGTCTTTGGTCGCCGCGGAATCACGTCTACTGCTCACCAGCGGCTGGAACGTGGGACGCCTATATCAACTGCCGGTGGCTAATTCTCCGGAGTTTTCCGAATACCACGAATCGCGCGACCGCCTGCAGAATCATTTCCGCTCTACCGCCGCCGCCATTGTGGGCGAGGAGGATCCCCGAGTGGAGCTTCCCTTCCACATTGCGCTATCCGTCATCGAAATGCGCCCCAATAACGGCACCCCTCCGTTCGATGCTTCCCAGTCGGTACCAGAGACTGCAGCCATGCTTGCCGACGCCGCCTTAGCCGTCCTCGGCGCCTCCGTTCCCGATAACGCCGAGGAAACCACCCTCGAGCTATTGAAGAATCGCAACGACTCCATCTCTGCGGCCGCCGCCGCAGCAGCCGACCGCAAGAAGAAGTCGCGCTAACCCCTCACTAGCGCTGCCACGACTCCGTGAACTCTCCCGTGGCAGCCAATCCGCCTCCCTCGCGCACGCTGACGCCGCTCGGGGTCACCACGATAATCGAGGGATCCGCATTGACGTAGTAGTTATTCCCGTCTTGGGTAACGTCGTCCGTTTGGAACTGACCATCAAACATCGACGAGCGATAGAATTTGACTCCACCGCCGGTTTCACAAATGATGACCCTGCCGTCGGGACCAGAGCCGGCGAACAAGGCACGCTCAAAGCGCTGACAGTCGGCGTAGCCGCCATCCAGCCATCCGTACTCGTTGAAGTTGGAAATGTAGTTACCCACACCACTCTTCTGACCCCCGCCGGAAGAGGAAGGTAACTCCTGCTTTTCTGTCTGCGTGACCGTAACTACCGGTGGCTCCTCGGGGGTTTCCTCATCTTTCGTTGCGGTCTCTTGCGCAGCCGTGGTTTCCTCGCCACTCTTCTCTTCTTTATCGGCGTTGTCGACCGTGGTCATTCCACTACCCTGGCCTTTAAAGCTAGGGGCAGCTTCATCCTTGGCGTTGCTGCAGCCGCTGAGCGCGAGGCTGGCGGCCACGAGTGGGACGAACCCCGCGGCGATAAGCGGGCGGAGGCGAGAGCGATAAGACATTAGCTTTCCTTTCTAGTGCTAGGACTTAGCAGGCCGAGCTGGGCCACTGCGTATTGGCTTGAGCGAGGTCTTCGGCAATGGATGTAAGGACCGCCTGGGTGGAGGCGTACTGCCCATCAGGAGACGAGGCAATTAATGCTACGGCGACATCGTGCCCGCCCAACCGGACGATACCCATCTGGCGCACATCGTAAGCACCAGCGGGGTTCGGCCCCCAGCCGCCCTTCATCAAGGCGCCCGGCTGGGTGCGTAGGCCATAGCTTTGTGCAGGATCGGCGACTCCCATGGCGTCTATAATCGGCTGAGCTCCGGCCACGCAGCGCAACCCAGCCATAAACTTAGCCTGGTTGCCCACGCTCCACATGGTTTGACCAAAGGCCGTAAATTCAGGGCGGGTGACCTGGGATTGGACTTGGGTGGCGGTATCGCCTGCCTCCGCAATAACGCTTTGGGCGGCGTGTGCGGCCACGGTCGGCTCCCCTAATGCTGCCCACGCGGCCTTGGCGGCCTCGTTATCGGAGTAAGTAATTGCAGAGGACACCAGCTGGCTATCGGCAACACCCGTACGATGCGCCGCAATAAGCACGGGCACCTTGGAGGTTGACCACGCGGCTTCGGGAGCGGTGCGCCCAGCCTCGACGGTAGAGGTGCCATCGGAGACCGCAATGCCCACATTTCCGTGTTCTGCCACAATGCGATCAAGTACGGCTTGAACGTCATCGGCAGGGGCTGCGACCGGAGGTTCCGTGGAGTCGGACGGGGCGCGCTCGGCAGCAGGGGCTGCGGATGAGGACGCAGTCGTTGCAGACGTGGTCTCTCCGTACAAGGGATCGGCCGTGCCGCGTGCCTCGGTATTGACAAAAGTAGGGGAATTATCCGCTGCATCCTCAGCGCTTGCGCACGCGCCCAGGGAGAGTGCGCAGGCGCTGAGGGCAGCTGCCGGGCCCCAGGCCCGGCGGATAGGGAACGTCATGAAAACTAGCTTAGGCTAGTGGGCGAAGTGGCGGGTGCCAGTCAGGTACAGCGTAACGCCGGCTTCCTTGGCCGCTGCAATGACTTCCTCGTCACGGATGGAGCCGCCGGGCTGGACTACGGCCTTCACGCCGGCGTCGAGAAGCACCTGCAAGCCATCGGCGAATGGGAAGAAGGCGTCGGAAGCTGCGAAAGAGCCCTTGGTGCGGTTGGCGCCATCGGCCAGGGTATTGGCGCGCTCGACGGCGAGCTTGGCAGAGTCAACGCGGTTGACCTGGCCCATGCCCACGCCCACAGTGGCATTGTCCTTAGCCAGCAAAATCGCATTAGATTTCACCGCGCGCACGGCGCGCCAGGCGAACTCGAGCTCAGCCATATCGGACTCGTTGAGGGCCTCACCTGCGGCCAGGGTCCAGTTTGCTGGGTCATCGCCCTCGGCCTGGTAGGTATCTGGCTCTTGAGTGAGCACGCCGCCGGAGATGTACTTGCGCTCTTCGTGCTGGTCTTCGTGTTCTGCTTGCAGCACGCGCAGGTTCTTCTTGGCCTTGAGGACTTCGATGGCGCCGTCCTCGTAGGAAGGAGCGACGATGACCTCGGTAAAGATTTCCTTGACCTGCTCGGCCATCTCCACGGTGACCTCGCGGTTGACGGCGATGACGCCGCCGAAGGCGGACATCGGGTCACACGCATGCGCCGCGCGGTGGGCGGCGGCGATGGACTCTTCAGAAACGGCAATGCCACAAGGATTGGTGTGCTTAATAATTGCAACGCAGGGGCGCTCGTGGTCCCAAGCGGCGCGCCAGGCGGCATCCGCATCCTGGTAGTTGTTGTAGCTCATCTCCTTGCCGTTGAACTGGGTGGCATTGGCAAGGCCCGTAGAACCGATGCGGGTGATGGTGGCCTTTTGGTGGGAGTTTTCGCCATAGCGCAGCGGGGTGGTTTGGCCTTCCTCGCTCAGCTGGTCCACAAACCAGGCGGAGACGGCCGCATCATAATCCGCGGTATGCAGGAAGGCGTCGCGGGCCAAGCCGCGGCGCTGCTCTAGAGTAAAGCCCCCGTTGTTGATGGCCTCCACAGCCTCGTCATAACGGGAGGGATCTACTACCACGGCAACAGACGGGTGATTCTTAGCGGCCGCGCGCACCATAGACGGGCCGCCGATATCGATCTGTTCCACGCAGCCATCGAAGTCCGCGCCAGAAGCGACGGTCTCGCGGAAGGGGTACAGGTTGACCACGACGAGCTGGAAAGGCTCTACCTCGAGCTCGGCGAGCTGGTTGAGGTGTTCTTCCTTGCGGGTATCGGCCAGGATGCCGGCGTGAACGCGCGGGTGCAGCGTCTTGACGCGGCCTTCCAAGCACTCTGGGAAGCCGGTGAGCTTTTCTACCGGAGTGACCTCGATGCCTAGGTCCGCGATCTTCTTCGCGGTGGAGCCGGTGGAGACGATTTCTACGCCTGCCTTATCGAGGGCGCGGGCCAGATCCTCCAGCCCGGTCTTGTCGTACACGCTGATAAGAGCGCGCTTTACCTGCTTGCGGTCTTCGCTCATGAGGAGGATTAAGCCTTTCGAAAAGTCTTAGTCTGCGAGTTGAATAATAAGTTCCTCATTGTGGACGTCTGCTGCGCGCAGCACCTCCACGATGAGATCGCGCTCTACTTGTTTGATGCGCTCGTGGAGAGTGGACTCATCATCGTCCGCCATGATGGCTACGGATCGCTGCGCGATGATGGGTCCGGTATCCACTCCCGAATCCACAAAATGGACGGTAGAGCCGGTGATCTTCACGCCATAGTCTAGGGCGTCGCGCACGGCGTGCGCTCCCTTGAAAGCTGGCAGCAGCGCCGGGTGGGTATTGATGGTGCGGCCTTCGAAGCGGTCAAGAAATTCCTTTCCCAGGATCTTCATAAAGCCCGCAGAAACAACAACGTCTGGCTGCGCAGCATCTACTGCGTCAACCAGACGTTGATTCCATTCGGCGCGATCGGCACCTAGCGCCACGACCTCGGTATCGATCCCGTGGTCCTGTGCGCGCGAAATACCGTGGCATTCCTTATCCGCCACCACCTTCACCACTTGGTAGTGCCCTGCTTGGGCATCCACGATGGCTTGCAGCAGTGAACCCGTTCCAGAAACGAGCACCACCACTCGGAGGCGTTCAGGGTCAGCGGTATAGCGCGGAGGCATCGGTGAAGTCACGCGCTATAGCCTAGTCTCTCTCCCCTTCCGCGGAGGAATTTTCGCTCGAGGAAGCCTGCTCGCTCTCCCCCATTTGGTCCTTGAGCTGTTGGCTAACCGGCTTGGCGACGCCCCTTTTCTTCTCCTCAGCGTCCTCAGGTTCGTCCGATTCCTCGTGTTTCTCAGATTCCTCCGGTTCCTCCTGCTGCTTCGCCGCATCCTCAGCTGGGGTGCCTTCTTCCCCATCCGCGGCTGCGTCAGGGGCGTCGTCTTCAGCGGCATCCGAATCGGGAGTATCAGGGGCCGTGACACGTGCCGTGCGCGCCGCGCGCCATGCCACAAAGGCAAAACCTGCGGCAACGGCGCTGCCGACAACGGCCATCCACAGGGCGGTTAGGCCTGCGGCGGTCCACAGAATCGGACCGGTGGCGCCGTAGTAGCCAAGGTCGCCGCTGACAAGGTAGCAGGCAATAAACATCACTACCGCGGAGGCCACCGTAGCTACTAGTACGTCCTGGAAGCTTGGCCGCTTTTTATATAGGGCGTAGATTGCGGCGCCGAGCGGGACAACTAGAAGCACTACGGCCCAGCTAGGCGCGGAGGCCGGGATTCCACCGGTAATCGGCAGCGGTGGCAACGGCACGAGGTGGGCACTAAAGAGGCTGACCGAACCTTCGCCGATGGAAAACTCTGAGCCCACCACCACCGCAGCGGTGCTGACGATGGCATTGGGAATGTATAGCAGGCTCACTAGCACTAGTCCGGCCACACCTAGACCGGAGACCGTGGGATATTCATCCATCATCTCGCCCTGGCGAGAAATATTGAGGAGGAAAACCACCGCAAAGACTACGGCGGCACCAATGGCTAGGTAGCCGAGGTAGCGAAGGGCGATCTGAGTGGCGTCGACAATCTGGCGCGGCACCCCATAACGCTTGGCCAATGCCCGCCACAAGCGCGAGCCCATGCCGGCTGCCATAGCAGCAAGATGTAGAACAATAACCCGCAGCAAAGCCTGTGCCAGGTTTGGCGGGGAGACATCATAGACCTTGCCCGCGTCCCACAGCATCAGCCAGGCGATGATGGTAAATACCACTGGCACGCCAAGGACGCAGCTAAGAAGAATAAGCAAGTCTTTGACGCTGACCTTGTGCTTAACCGCGTTACGCACGCGGACTGCCACGACCGCAGCCAAGATGAGCGCGGGTAAGGCGGGCAAGAAAGACATGTGCACTTCGGCCGCCGAGACTGGCGCGAGGTTAAAGACCATCCATGACTCCGCCACGATGGTGTACCACCACGCCATGGGTGAGCCGGCCAGCATAAGACCACCGAGGGCAATGGCCATAATGATAAGGACAATGACCACGTTGGGCACTGCCGCCGTGATAAGCATGCGTCGGATGCGGCCGGCCCTAGTCAGCGGCGCAGGAGTACGGCGCGCTTTGGCTTTAGATCCGGCCTTTCGGGCGACACGTTGCGCCGATCCAGAGGGCTGGCGGGCCCCGCTGGGATGGGGCGCGCGTGGGGTGCGCTCCGTGCGCACCGTCCTGCCCCGCGCCTGGCTACGCGGGCGGGGCGTTGACCGAGAATGGGGGCTGGTGTTTTTGTTCATCGGCGTCCACTTTGCCACTTTCCGGCAGCAGATCTGGGGTGGCGCGACGAGGTAGCCATAAAATCACCGGCGACACCCCTGCACCTTGACCACACATATATATTAGGAGTATAAAATCTACCCCGGTTTCACACCTTTAACTCTGGCTACAGTAACATGAATGGAAAGTTATCGGTTTTATACGACCCACACGCAGCCCGAGTGGGATCTTGGTCGCAGTAATAATATGCCATTCGGATTATGTTGCCTGCTCGTGGGCAATTCCCTCGAGCAACGCCTAAAAATTTCTTAATTTGGGTTGCTGTTATCTTTTCGAGACGCTACTGTTACATCTCGTTGGTAACAAGAAGGTCACAATCTCGTAACTAACTCGGTGGGGACGTAACACTCAGATTGCGCAGATTGTGAAAAAGACGAAAGAAGACCTAATGCGAAGCAAAGTTCAGCGTGGCGCCGGTCGCCATCGCAAGATTGTCACCTCGCAGACCGCGAAGGGCCGCATCGCCGTAATGACGGTTGCGGCAGGTGCCGTATCCACCGCCGGCGTAGGTGGCGCAGCCGCTGCAAACATCCAGTCTGATGACGCGGCCACTACCAAGACGCAGTCCGTTGACTTCGAGCTCGCTTCTGATTCCACCCAGGTTGAGGACGCTGCTGAGGCCCCCGTTGATACCACTCCGCAGATCCTCAATGTAGCTGAAGCAAAGCCGGTTGCAGATCTATCCGATCAGCTCAACAAGGCCATCCAGGCTTCCGAGGAGCGCGCCGCCGCTGACGAAGCCGCTCGCGCACCGTCCGTAGCCCGCCCAGCCGAGGGCGCATTCACATCCCCATTCGCTATGCGCTGGGGCACCTTCCACAAGGGCGTCGACATCGCCAACTCTCCCGGCACCCCCATCCTTGCCGTCATGGATGGTACGGTCATCGACTCCGGTCCAGCTTCCGGCTTTGGCCAGTGGATCCGCATCATGCACGACGACGGCACCATGACCGTTTATGGTCACATGCAGACCCTTGACGTGGCCGTTGGCGAGCACGTGCATGCCGGCCAGAAGATCGCCGGCATGGGCTCGATGGGCTTTTCCACCGGCTCCCACCTCCACTTCGAAGTTCACCCGAACGGTGGCGAGGCAATCGATCCGCAGCCTTGGCTGGCTGAGCGAGGCATCGACCTCTAAGGCTCCCACCCAAACACCTTCTTGTTAAGCGCCGCAGTGGCTTTCCTGCGGCGCTTTTTCATGTCCACAATTGCCCCTAAAGACACCAGCGCCGGCTCCCGACCACCGCGGCTGCAGCCAACCTTCCCCAAGACGACTCAAGTGCGTCGCAGCCTTCCCATTGCGCCTCCAACAAATGGCAAGCCCCGTCGAGACAAGCGCTCCACCACCGGACCTAGACACAAATTGCGCCGCACAGGCAAGTCCAGCGCTCAGCCTTGTCGCAGGTAAATACACATTTTCCGCTAATCACTGGGTTTGAACGCAACACGCCATTTCCAGAGCGGCATACCCACCCCCAAAGTCTACCCCCAGTCCCTAAACCAACACTTCACACACGCCACTCTAGTCAAATTCGTAACACGCGCAACAAGCTGGCATGTTCGAATAATTTCGAATTTTTTTCCGCCGCTACCAGCGTTTTTTAAGATTGCGCGGGCCGTTCAGGCGGGCTAACTTTTAACTCGTCGCCACGAGCGATTTCGAACGCAAGCATTTCAGCTTTCGGCGTGTCGCGGTTGGCAGTTGCAAGACGCCGCCCTCACTAGGGCGCAAGCGTCCCGAGACCATGCAAGCCATGAAAAGGACTTAAGATATGAAGCGCATGAACCGCGCACGCAAGAACGTGGCGCTGAGCATCGTTACGCTCGGTACCGTACTTGCTACCGGCACCACCGCTTTTGCTGCAGAGCCAGTGGCTAGCGTGGACGTATCGGACGGCTCTTCCGAGCCCACCGCTACGAACGTAGATGACGCAGGTGTGGTCGACGCCCTCGTGGGCTTGGCCACCACTACCGTAGGCGTTCTCAACGGCGAGGCTACCCCGCAGGTAGATGGAAACGAATCCGGCGGAGTAAATATCGTCTTGGATCCGGGTTCTGTACCGGGATTGAAAGAAGCATTCGCTCCCCAGGGAAATCACTCTGGACTCACCACGAAGCGCGGCAAGGACTCCGCGGGCAATACAGTGGTCTTTCCTACCTCCGGCACCCTTACCTCCGGCTTCGGCCAGCGCTGGGGCACCATGCACAACGGCATCGACGTAGCAAACTCCGTGGGCACCCCGATTGTGGCGGTCATGGACGGCACCGTCATCAACTCCGGGCCAGCACAGGGCTTTGGCAACTGGATCCGCATCCAGCACGATGACGGCACCATCTCCGTCTACGGCCACATGTCGGCAGACCAGCTCAAGGTAAATGTGGGCGACCACGTGACCGCGGGTCAAGAGATCGCCGGCATTGGCAACGAGGGCCACTCCACGGGCCCGCACCTCCACTTTGAGATTCACCCAGGTGGTGGAGCACCCGTTGACCCAGTCTCCTGGTTCAACGAGCGCGGCATTTCGGTCTAGAGCTTTTCCATCGGCACTCCGCCGATGAGCATCAGCCGGACCTTACCGGAAGAACCAAAGTCCACGGTGACCGTGGCACGCTTACCGGAGCCCGACGTCTCAATAACGGTACCGAGCCCGTACTTAGCGTGATTGACACGGTCACCCACGGCCAGGTTGAAGTTATTGTTCTTAGGCATTGAGGTTGCCGCCGGCTTGCTAGTGCGTTGCGATGGGGAAGACGCAGCGCACTGGCCACCGCGGGCCCCACCTCTGCCCCACCCAGACCAGTCGCGGCCGTAGGAACGACCATATTGGTAATCGTCCTCACCCCACGCACCGGTTAGGGAACTATCGGAGTCTTCGCGCTGCCAGTTGATGAGGTCTGCAGGGACCTCGCCGAGGAAGCGGCTGGCAGGATTAGTCACCGGGTTGCCCCAAGCCGAGCGCAAGATGGCACGGGTGAGATACAACTGTTCACGGGCACGAGTAATGCCCACATAGGCTAAGCGGCGCTCCTCGCTCAACTCCTTCGGGTCACCGAGAGAGCGCATATGCGGGAATTGGCCATCCTCCCAGCCGGTCAAAAAGACCACGGGGAACTCGAGGCCCTTTGCGGTGTGCAGAGTCATCATGGTGACCACGCCAGTCTCCGAGTCAGGAATCTGATCAGCATCAGCCACCAGCGACACCTTTTCCAAGAAGGCCTGCAGCGAGCCCGGCGCGGCCTCACCCTCCTCCACTAACTCGGAAGGATCCACTGCATCTGCACCCGAAGCAGCCAGCTGGTTCGCGGCCTCTGAGGTAAATTCGCGTGCCACCGATACCAACTCATTCAAGTTATCGAGGCGCGCGCCATCTTGCGGATCGTTCGAGTTTTCCAATTCCGCCTTGTATCCCGTGGCATCCAAAATGGCGGTGAGCAGCTCACCCAAATCCGGCTGGCCAGTAACCTCATCGCGCATGGAAGGGATCTGATTGCGGATGCCCTCCATCATCTCGTTGAATTTGGTGACCGCGTTAATGGCCCGGGTGGCTAGGCCAGGCACTTCGCCACGAGGGACATCGGCAAGCGCCTTGCCAAAGCTAATGCCGTGGTTTTCTGCATGGAGGGCAATGTGCCCTTGTGCTTTATCCCCAATGGCGCGCTTGGGCACATTGATAATGCGGCGCAGGCTCACCGTATCATCCGGGTTATCCAGGATGCGCAGGTAGGCCACCATATCGCGGATTTCACGCCGCTCATAAAAGCGCGTTCCACCGACCACCTTGTAGGGAATTCCGGAGCGGATGAAGATATCTTCCAGCGCACGGGAGGCATTATTGGTGCGGTACATGACCGCGATATCGGAATAGCTGCGCCCCTTATCCGCCAAGGAATCAATCTCGGAGGCGATGAACCGTGCCTCATCGTGTTCGTTATCGGCAACGTAGCCCACGATCTGCTCGCCCTCGCCATGGGCGGTCCACAGGTTCTTCTCGCGTCGGTTCTCATTTTTAGCAATAACGGCGTTGGCCGCATTGAGAATGGTCTGGGTGGAGCGATAGTTCTGCTCCAGCAAGATGGTATGTGCTTGCGGGTAGTCGCGCTCGAATTCCTGGATATTGCGGATGGTCGCACCACGGAAGGCATAAATGGACTGGTCGGAATCGCCCACCACACACAGCTCGGGCGCGTCAGGGCCGAGCTCTCCCCTGCCCACGAGCGCAGCAACCAGCGCATACTGGGCGTGGTTGGTGTCCTGGTACTCGTCGATAAGCACGTGCTTAAAGCGCCGCCGATAAAACTCCACCACCTGCTGGTGCTGGGTGAAGATCCGCACCACCTCACCGATGAGGTCATCAAAGTCCACCGCATTAGCTACGCGCAGGCGGCGCTGATATTCGGCATAGACCTGGGCCACGGTAGTTTCAAACGGGTTCTTGGTCTGCTGCGTCTTCTCCAGCGCAGATTCGGGACCAATGAGCTCGTTTTTGTGGTTTGAAATCTGATTGGCTAGCACGCGCGGGGTGTACTTTTTCAGATCCAGCTGCATGTCCTTGGCAATCATGGACAAAAGCCGGCGGGCGTCATCACCATCGTAGATGGTGAAGTTGGTATTAAGGCCTGGCACAAGCTGGGCGTTTTGGCGCAAGATGCGCACGCAGATGGAGTGGAAGGTAGATACCCACATGCGCTCAGCCACAGGGCCCACTAGCCCGCCCACGCGCTCCTTCATTTCCGCGGCGGCTTTATTGGTAAAGGTAATGGCGAGGATCTCCCATGGATTCACCCCGCGGTGGCGCATGAGATAAGCAATACGCCGGGTAAGCACGGCGGTTTTTCCGGAACCGGCGCCGGCCACAATGAGCAGCGGGCTTCCAGAGTGGGTTACGGCCTCAAGCTGCTGTGGGTTAAGGCCCTCTGTCAAAGCATCAGGGGATTCGGGGTGCGGGCTCGCCCCGCGCGGTGCGCCGAAGCCACCGAAGGGGCTGGGGGCGGGTGCACCGCCGGTAGACGGGGAAGGACTAAAAGGAGAGTTTTCGTTCATAATGCCTACCAACCTACTAGCCCCATCGGACACGCCCCGTATCCGCCGTGCGAGCTGCTATTTCCTTTTGCACGAGCGGGTGGCACAATATGGTTTTATGACCGCAGAAGATAAAAAGGACATCGTCAATAATGGCTTGGATATCCGCACGCCTTCAGGCACGGATGATCCCCTTTCTGATGCGGAGATCCAACAATATCGCGAAGAAATCAACCGCATGGACCGCATCATCCTGGATGCTGCCAAGCGCCGCACGGAAGTCTCCCAGGCCATCGGCCGCACCCGCATGAGCTCCGGCGGCACCCGCCTCGTCCACACGCGCGAGATTGCAATTTTGAATCAGTTCCGCGATGAACTCGGCGAGGAAGGCCCCACTATTGCCTCGGCGCTGCTGCGCATGGGCCGCGGGCGGTTGGGCTAGCCGCATAATTACTGGCCAGCCGATACTATGCAGTATCCTGGCTAAGCATGAATGCAGTTCTCATCGCCGTCATAGTCATGCTCGTGCTCGCCCTTGTGCGCGTGCACGTGGTGGTGGCTCTCTTTTTGGGCGCCATCGTCGGCGGGCTCATGTCCGGCATGGGACTGGATGCCACCATGGTTGCCTTCCAAGATGGCTTGGGCGGCGGCGCCAAGATTGCGCTGAGCTATGCCCTCTTGGGCGCTTTTGCGATGGGCGTGGCCTCGGCCGGGCTGCCGCAAATCCTGGCGAACTTCCTCATTCGCAAGCTCGGCGGCAGCGGCGAAGCGGATCCCAAGGCGGCCCTAGCCACAAAGTGGATGCTCATCCTCGGCCTCATCGCCATGTCCGTGATGAGCCAAAACCTCATCCCGGTTCACATTGCTTTCATTCCACTAATCGTTCCCCCGCTGCTTAAGGTGATGAATAAGCTGCGCCTAGACCGCCGGCTCATTACCACCTGCCTGACCTTTGGTCTTATTACCACCTACATGTTCATCCCGGTGGGCTTTGGCTCCATCTACTTAAACGACATCCTGTTATTTAATATCCAGCAGGCAGGGTTGGATACCTCGGATATCAATATCATGCAGGTTATGGGTGTGCCGGCGCTCGGTATGCTCGCAGGCCTGCTCATCGCTATGTTCTTTAGCTACCGCAAGCCGCGTGACTATAAGGACCTACCCATCGCCGCTGCGGAGCACCAAGAGACCCCTTCTACCTATAAGATCTGGGTTTCCGTCGTGGCCATCATTGCCACCTTTGCGGTGCAGATTATCATGCAGTCGCTCGACTTCGAATCCGATGGCCTCATGGTCGGCGCGCTGACCGGCCTGGGTATTTTGCTGCTGACCGGCGCGGTGGATTGGAAGCATGCCGATGACGTTTTCACCAATGGCATGAAGATGATGGCGCTCATCGGCTTCATCATGATCACCGCCCAGGGGTTCGCCTCGGTCATGACGGCCACCAATGAGGTCGGCCCACTGGTGGATGCCACCGCTAACCTCTTTGGCACCAATAAGGTCCTTTCCGCCGGTGCCATGCTGGTGGTGGGCTTGGTAGTCACCATGGGCATCGGCTCGTCTTTTTCCACCTTGCCCATCATTTCCGTTATCTACGTGCCGCTGTGCATGTCGCTAGGCTTTAGCCCCGCGGCCACCGTTGCTCTCATTGGCACTGCAGGCGCGCTTGGCGACGCCGGCTCTCCCGCGTCCGATTCCACCCTCGGCCCCACTGCCGGCTTGGGTGCGGATGGCCAGCACGACCATATCCGCGACTCGGTCATTCCCACCTTTATCCACTTCAATATTCCACTGCTCATCGCCGGCTGGGCAGGCGCACTCATCCTCTAGAAGGGCCCGACGCGGTTGCCCTTTCTGGACTACGGTGGGAGAGGTAAATGTTGCCAATGCGCTAGTTGCCAGAAAGGCCAACCATCATGGATATCACCGCATCTGCCCAGTGGAGCGATCTCGCGAAGGCATATGAGACCAAAAAGGATCTCAACCTCCGCGAGCTTTTTGCCGCCGATGCAGACCGCGCCCGCAACTTCACTTTCGACGCCGCCGGTTTGCACGTTGATCTGTCGAAGAACCTGATCGACGGGGACGTCGTCAAGCAGCTGGTGGAAGTAGCCAAGGCTGCCGATCTAGAGTCCCGCCGCGATGCCATGTTCGCCGGCGAGCACATCAATAACACCGAGGATCGCGCAGTGCTGCATACCGCGCTGCGCGTCCCGGTCGAAGATGACTTGACTGTTGACGGCCAGGACGTTGCCGCCGATGTCCACGAGGTCTTAGGCCGCATGCGTGACTTCGCCACCGCGCTGCGCTCCGGCTCCTGGCTGGGACACACCGGCCACACCATCAAAAAGGTAGTCAATATCGGCATCGGCGGCTCCGACCTTGGTCCGGCCATGGCAGCTAAGGCATTGCGCTCCTACGAGGTCGCTGGCATCTCCGCAGAGTTCGTTTCCAACATCGACCCCGCCGATATGGCCGCCACCCTCGATGGCCTGGATGCCGAATCCACCCTATTTATCATCGCCTCCAAGACCTTCACCACCCAAGAGACGCTGACCAACGCACACGCCGCGCGCCGCTGGCTCATCGAGCAATTCGATGGCGATGAATCCGCCGTGGCCAAGCACTTTGTCGCCGTATCTACCAATGCGGAAAAGGTAGCCGAATTCGGCATCGATACCGAGAATATGTTCCCGTTTTGGAATTGGGTTGGCGGCCGCTACTCCGTGGATTGTGCCATCGGCCTGTCTCTTATGTGCACCATTGGACCGATGGACTTCATGCGCTTCCTCGAAGGCTTCCACGCCATGGACGAGCACTTCCGCACCGCCCCGCTGGAAGAAAACGTCCCCGCACTCATGGGCCTCCTTGGTGTCTGGTACACCAACTTCTTCGGCGCCCAGACTCACGCCGTTCTGCCCTATTCGCAGGACCTCGGCCGCTTCCCGGCCTACCTGCAACAGCTGACCATGGAATCCAACGGTAAGTCCGTGCGTCGCGACGGCACCGCGGTCACCGTCCCGTCCACCGGCGAAATCTACTGGGGCGAGCCAGGCACCAACGGCCAGCACGCTTTCTTCCAGCTCATGCACCAAGGCACCCGCCTCATCCCGGCGGACTTTATTGGGTTTGCCCGCCCGAAGCAGGACTTCCCCACCGCCGATGGCTCCGGCTCCATGCATGATCTGCTCATGGGCAATTTCTTTGCCCAGACCAAGGTCCTGGCCTTTGGCAAGACCGCAGAAGAAATCGCCGCCGAAGGCGTTGACGCAGACGTCGTGCCGCACAAGGTCATGCCAGGCAACCGCCCGACCACCACCATCCTGGCCGAGGAACTCACCCCGCAGACCCTCGGCGCGCTCATCGCGCTCTACGAGCACATCGTGTTCACCCAGGGCGTTATCTGGGATATCAACTCCTTCGACCAGTGGGGCGTGGAGCTGGGCAAGCAGCAGGCTAATGACCTGGCGCCGGCTGTCTCCGGTAAGGAGGAGGCCGCATCCGGCGACCAATCCACCGACGAGCTCATCGGTTGGTACCGCTCCAACCGCTAAACGCCCACTTTTAGCCGCGTTAACCCGCTTTCGAACCTTCCGCGGGCGGATAGCGCGGCTGCTTTATGGTCTTTCTCCCCAAGGCGTTATAAAACAAGCACGTTCTGCCCATAATCAGCACGAAATTGGGCAGAACGTGCTTGTTTTGTCTGCGGTCCGGCGCTTAAAGTTTGACCATCGGCTCCCAGCCGAAGGGAATCTCTTCCGAGTTCACAATTCGGCGGCCAAACGGGAAGCAGGTAACCGGGATCATCTTCAGGTTGGCCAGCGCGGCTGGGATGCCCACGATGGTCACTACCTGTGCCGCCGCGGTGGTTACGTGACCAATGGCCAGCCACAGGCCGGCGACGACGAACCAGACGACATTGGAGAAGGTGGACATGGAGCCACTACCCTTGACTGGCTGCACTACCGAGCGGCCAAATGGCCACAGGGCGAAATTAGCCATGCGGAACGACGCCACGCCCGCTGGGATAGTAACGATGAAGATGCAGGCAATGATGCCAAAGAGGAAATAGGCAAGGGCTAGGAGGAACCCGCCGGTGATAAACCAAACGATGTTAAGAAAGGTACGCATGTCCCCCACACTAGCGCGGGAATCTTATTTCGCGGGGTGAAGCGGCTGGCAATGAGGGCACCACCAGATGATGCGCTCGAGTTCGCCTTCATCGCCGCCGGCATCCACACCGCCGAGCGCGCCCTTGGTAATGAAGGTGCCGCAGCGGCGGCAGCGCTTGCGATTGCGCCCGAAGACATAGGTCGTCTCCCCGGCGCGGCGCACGCCGGTGGTCACGCGTACCGGGGAGGTGCGATTAGCCCACATGATGCGCCGAGAGATGTCGAGGATGCGGGCGGTATCCACCTCGGATACTGGTGTGGCCGGGTGCACCCCTGCTAGGAAACAGGCCTCGGCGCGGTATTCATTGCCGATGCCGGCGACGACCTTTTGGTCGAGCAGCGCCGCGCCGATGGCGCGTTGGGGACGGTTATTTAGCCGCCGCAGGGCTTCTTCGCGATCCCAGTCAGGATCGAGAATATCCGGTCCGAGGTGGGCGATGCGCTGATGGTATTGGTCGGCGGGATAGATCTCCACGAAGCCTAGCTGGTGACCAACGACCTCAATATCGCGCGGGGCGTTGGCTAGCTGCAGGACGATGCGCGCGGTATGTCCGGGCTTGCGCCAGCGGTCGCCTGCGTAATGGATGGCCCAGGTACCTTCCATCTTGAGGTGAGTGTGCACGATGGTCTGGTCGAATTGCATGAAGAGGTGCTTGCCATAGGGCCAGACGCGCTCGCATACCATGCCGTCTAGATGCACGGTGGCGTAGCGCGGCACGCGCACGGAACAGCCGGTGACCTCGCGTCCGGCCATGAACTGCAGGCGGTTGGATAGCTGCAGGACGGAATCGCCTTCGGGCATAACACCTCCAGTGGATCTTTAGCGACGGTACCCGCTGCGCGGGCGGAAGCCACCATTATTGCGCGGTGCAGGCGGTGAGTCATCAAAGCTGAGTTCTTCGATGGCCTCGCTGGCGCGGCGTCCTGCACGTGGGGTGCGCGGAGCAGCGGCGCTCGCGGAGATGCGCACTCCCTTGGGAGTAATCCCGGCGCCAGCTTCGCGCAGGTGGGCGGCGGTATCCGTCTTATGAATGGGGCTGCCATTGCATTTTTCGATAACCAACGGGGACAGCACTCCCCTTGCCACCATATCCGTGAGCGCGCCTACCAGGCGGGGATATACCTCCGCCGGGTCGATGCCTCCCGGCAGCGATTCCAGGAAGGTGGTGAGGGTTTTTCCGCCGCGGGTGAGGTGGGCGATGGGTAGTCCGTCGATAAGCACTACCAGCGCGCCGGCCGAACGGGTGTGCCCGCCGGTGGCTTTGCCGTCGGCATCGTCGCGCTGCGGCCACGGCAGGGCCGCACCGTAGGGATTGGCCGGGTCGCAGGCGGCGAGGACAAAGGTTTCGGGCTCGGTGGTTCCAGACGGCCAGCCGGTAACATCCGGGGAATCGGCCAGGCCGCGCAGGCGGTCGATGATGGCGGGGGTAGAAAATTGGGCGGCGCCCAGCCCATCGATGACATAGCCGCGCATGGCCTTGCCGGATTCTTCGAAGCCGGAGAGCACCTTATAGGCCAGCGCAAAGCCACCGAGCACGTCTTCGGCCACGACGGAGCCGCGGGTGAGCACGCCGTAGCGGTCGAGCCAGGCCTCGCCGTGTGCCACAGACCGCGAGGTGGCATCGGTAGCGGCAGACACAGCCAGCGACCACCTGCCCATCACATCGGGCGGGGTCTGCGCGGCCGCGGCGTTCTGAGCTTGGGCGAAGGAGGTACGCCCCATGCGCAGGCGAGAGCGGGTGGGCCGCCGCTTCGAACGGTGCGCGGTGCGGCCTGAGCGCGAACCGCCGGAAGACAACCGGGTACGCAACGGCGCGAAGGAATCGGGGCTTACCAAGCCCATCTCCACCAAACCCCAGAGGGCCTCGCGGGTCTCCTCGGTAGTGCCGGGGACCTCGGCAGCGATATCGGCAAAGAGGAAGCCGCCGCCGCGGCCCAGAACATCGAGGATGGCGCGTTGCAGCATGCTCACGCCCTCGGCGTCCGTTTCCGGGGCGAGTTGAGCAGCATAGTCCGAGGGCAACAGCATGATCCAAGGGTCTGCCGCACCGGCCTTGCCGGCACCGAAGATGAGCACTTCGCCATTAGAAGTGAGCTCATCGAGCATGGTGGGCGAATAATCTCCCACCCGCGCGGGCAAGATGAGCGATTCCCACGCAGAGGCCGGCAGGCGCACCCCGGCTAGCTGCTCGATGACGGAAAAGACACCATCAGCCCCGCGCAGGGCCGGGCGCTTTCCGGCCGGTGCGATGCTATGCCACTCCGGCAAAAAGCGGGCAAAAGTGGCACCTGATACCGGCTCGGTAGCAGCACGCGCGGCGGCGAGCGAACGCGAGCGGATGGTCTTGAGCACCGCTGCGGCGCAGTATTCCTGCTCGTTGACGCCCTGGCGGTAGCGGCCTTCTACTACCCCATCAAGCGCGCCGAGGACGGTATGCGCGGCAGAGACGGAAATGCCGAAGGCCGCGGTGAGATCGCGCAACACGAAGGGCCCACGGGTGCGCGCCCAGCGCGAGACCAGCTGCGGCAAGGCATCAGAAATGGTTGCCACTTGGGCGGGGATGCCGGGAGGAATGGGGATACCGAGGGCGTCGCGAAGCAGGGGTGCATCCTGGGACTGGGCCAAGTGCTCGCGCCCGCCAATGCGCACGCGCATAATCCGCGTGCCCAGCTGGTCCAGTGCGGATAGCGGCACGTCGGTGTGCTCGCCCAGCTCGTCTACGGGAATCGGCCCGAGCACGCGCAGCAGGTCCGCCACCTCCTCGGTGGTACGAGCTCGGCGCGAGGGATCGGTGCGTTGGAGCTGGGCGTGGACCTCGGCGATAATCTCTGGATCGAGCAACTCGCGCAGCTCCACCGTGCCGAGCAATTTGGCCAATAGCGCAGGGTCGAGGGCCAGGGCGGCCGCGCGCTTTTCTGCTAATGGGGAATCGCCCTCGTACATGAACGCGCCGGTGTAGTTAAACAGCAGCGAAGAGGCAAATGGCGAGGGCTGTTCGGTGGTGACCTCCGCAATACGGATGCGGCGGTGGCCCAGCTCCCGCATGACTTCCGTAAGAGCTGGGACATCGTAGACGTCCTGGACGCACTCGCGCACCGTCTCCAAGATGATGGGAAAGGACGGGTACTTGCGCGCAACGTCCAAAAGCTGTTCGGCGCGCTGGCGCTGCTGCCACAACGGCGCGCGCTTGCCGGGATTGCGCCGAGGCAATAACAGCGCACGCGCCGCACACTCGCGGAAGCGGGAGGCAAAGAGCGCGGAGTTGCCCACTTGCTCGGCCACGATATCCGCTATCTCATCGGCATCGAAGGCGAAGATGGCCCCATCGGGCTCGGATTCTGCCTCCGGCAGGCGCAGCACGATGCCATCATCGCCAGCCACGGCCTGCGGATCCATGCCGGTGCGTTCGCCCACCCGGGCGCCTACTGCTAGCGCCCATGCGGAGTTGACCGGCCGGCCAAACGGGGTATGCAGCACCACGCGCCAATCGCCCAACTCATCGCGGAAGCGCTCGAGCACCAACGTCCTTTCATCCGGGATGACACCGGTTGCTTCATTTTGCTCCTGCAGATAGGCCACGATATTGGAGCGCGCATTATCATCGGCATCCGCAATGATATCCGGCGAGGAAAAGACCTCGCGGCGATACTCACCTAGCGCCTTGCCCAATTCATAGGGGCGGCCCGTGCCATCGCCATTCCAAAACGGCAGGCGCCCGGTATGCCCCGGCGCGGGCGTGACCAATACCTGGTCGCGCGTAATGTCCTCGATGCGCCAACTGGTAGCGCCCAAGGTAAATACATCACCTACCCGGGACTCATAAACCATCTCCTCGTCCAGCTCGCCTACTCGGCGCGGAGCGCCACCGGAGCCCTCACCCGAACCGGTATAGAGGAATACTCCAAACATGCCCCTATCCGGAATCGTGCCGCCGCTGGTCACGGCCACCCGCTGAGCACCAGGCCGCGCGGTCATCACTCCCGTCACTCGGTCATAGACCACGCGGGGTTTAAGTTCCGCAAAGTCCGTGGACGGATACACACCGCTTACCAGGTCCAGTACGGAGTCATAGACCTCCCGCGCCAGATCGCGGTAGGGCCAAGCGCGGCGGACCATCTCGTACCACTCATCGGCATCGAGCCCGTCCTCGCCGGCCGCAGCCACGGCCGCCACCGTCTGCTGTGCTAGCACATCCAACGGGTTGCGCGGGGTATGCATTTCCTCAATGAGCCCGGCGCGCATCCGCGATACCGTCAGCGTGGACTGCACCAGATCCGCGCGGTGCTTGGGATAGAAGGACCCGTGCGAGACCGCGCCCACAAAGTGCCCGGCGCGGCCCACGCGCTGCAAGCCGGAGGCCACGGAAGGCGGCGATTCCACCTGCACGACTAGCTCCACTGCACCCATATCGATGCCCAGTTCCAACGAGCTCGTGGCCACCACGGCCTTGAGCGTGCCTTCTTTCAGCATGGTTTCAGTCATCGCGCGCTCATCCTTAGACACCGAGCCGTGGTGGGCGCGGGCGATAACCGCCGGGGCCTTGCCGGCGACGTCGACCTGCTTCATCAGCTGGGCTGGGTCCCGGCGGGTTTCGGGCGACAGCGAATCCGGATCATGCTCTTGCGCATAGAGCTCATTGAGCCGGCTGGTCAGCCGCTCGGCCGTGCGCCGAGAGTTGACAAATACCAGTGTGGAGCGATGCGCCATGATTTCCGCATAGAGGTCATCTTCAATAAACGGCCAGATGGACTTGGCCGTGGGCAGCGCGGACTCATCCACGGAAGGAGAGCTGATGCCAATCGCATCATCCACCGTCATCTCCCCGATGGTGGAGCCTTGCTCCGGTGTGGGCAAATCGGACATATCCTCTACCGGCACATGCACGTCCAGCTGCCACTTCTTCTCCGCGGCCGGCGCGACAATTTCTACTGGGCGGTTGCCGCCTAAGAAATTCGATACCGCAGACAGCGGACGCACGGTGGCGGAAAGTCCAATGCGCTGGAAGTCCCCTGCCACCTGCTGTAGGCGCTCCAAGGTCAGCGCCAGGTGCACGCCGCGCTTGGTGCCAGCCAGGGCATGAATCTCATCGATAATGACGGTATCCACCGTCTTTAAAATCCCCGCTGCCTTAGAGGTAAGCATCAAATAGGCTGACTCCGGGGTGGTAATCAAGATATCCGGCGGCTTGCGCACCTGCCGCGCACGCTCCGCGGAGGGCGTATCGCCCGAGCGCACGCCCACCGAAATATCCGGGACATCCAGGCCTAGGTTCTCCGCGGTGCGCGCGATACCTGTCAGCGGGGCGCGCAGGTTATTTTCCACGTCCACACCCAGCGCCTTAAGCGGGGAAATATACAGCACCTTCACTCCAGCGGCGGATCCCGATGCACCAGAGCCCACCGGCAGCGCCAGCTGGCCTTCGCGCTCAACCAAATTATTCAGCGCCCACAAGAACGCAGCGAGCGTCTTACCGGAACCGGTAGGGGCCACTACAAGGGCGTGCTCACCGCGGGAAATCTTCTCCCAGGCCTGCGCCTGCACGGCGGTGGGGGCGGCAAATACATCCCGAAACCACTGCGCTACTTGGGGCCGGAAGCGGTCGAGGATGTTTTCTGGCATGCCCACACTCTAGTCCGCGTTGTAATGTGGGCACCATGACCGTCGAGATTTCTGATTCCCGCCTGACCAATTCCCTCGCCCAGGGCTGCGGTGAGATCCTTAAAGGCGTGCGCAACGGGGGCCTGCTACGGGGCCTTTCGCTTGGCGACGCCGGCGATGAAGCCGCCCAAGAATGGATCGCCCGCGTGCTTGAACAGCACCGCCCCCAGGACGGCATGCTCTCTGAGGAAGCCTCCGATGACCTCACTCGCCTCAAGAAGGACCGCGTGTGGATCGTGGATCCGCTCGACGGCACTAAGGAATTTGCCACCGGCCGCCAAGACTGGGCCGTGCACATCGCCCTGGTAGAAAATGGTATTCCTATCCACGCGGCGGTGGGCCTGCCGGATCTCGGCGTTACCTTCAAGTCCTCGGACGTTCGGGCGGTCACCGGCCCGCTATCTAAGAAGTTCGTCGTCTCCCGCAATCGCCCGCCCAAGGTAGCCGGCTACATTGCCGAGAAAATGGGCTATGAAATCGTGGGCGTCGGCTCCGCGGGTGCCAAGGCCATGCACGTGCTGCTCGGCGATTATGACGGTTATATCCACGCCGGTGGCCAGTACGAGTGGGATCAGGCCGCCCCGGTGGGCGTCGCACAAGCTTCCGGTCTGCACTGCTGCCGCCTCGACGGCTCCGAAATCCGGTTCAATAATGAGGACACCTTCATCCCGGATATCCTCATCTGCCGCCCCGAGCTCAAGGATGAAATCCTGGAGCACGCCCAGGCCTTTGCCGAGGAGCACGGCGGATTCTAAACTAGTGCGCATGATTGAGACCCCGTATGAGGATCTGCTGAAGAAGGTCCTAGAGACCGGCACGCCCAAAGGCGACCGCACCGGCACCGGCACGCGCTCCATCTTTGGCGCGCAGCTGCGTTATAACCTGGCCGAGTCTTTCCCGCTGCTGACCACCAAGAAGGTCTATTTCCACGCGGTATTGGGCGAGCTTTTGTGGTTCCTCAAAGGCGAATCCAATATCAAGTTCCTGCAGGACAATAAGGTCCGCATCTGGAATGAGTGGGCGGATGACAATGGCGAGCTAGGGCCGGTCTACGGCGTGCAGTGGCGCTCCTGGCCTACCCCGGATGGCGAGCACATTGATCAAATCCAGCAGGCGCTCGATACCCTCAAGGACAATCCGGACTCGCGCCGCAACTTGGTCTCTGCATGGAACGTCGCGGAGCTGGACAAGATGGCGCTGATGCCCTGCCACTTGCTCTTCCAGCTCTACGTGGCCGATGGCACCTTATCCATGCAGGTCTACCAGCGCTCGGCCGATATGTTCTTAGGTGTTCCGTTCAATATCGCTTCCTATGCGGCGCTGACCCACATGTTTGCCCAGCAGGCCGGGCTCAAGGTGGGCGAGCTTATCTGGACCGGCGGCGATTGCCATATCTATAACGACCACGTAGAGCAGGTCAAAGAGCAGCTCTCCCGCGAGCCACGCCCGTACCCGCAGCTCAACCTGCACAAGGCGAAAGACATGTTCTCCTATGACTTCGCCGACTTTGAGATTGAAGGCTACGACCCCCACCCCACCATCAAGGCGCAGGTGTCCGTCTAATGTTGGGCGCAATCTGGGCACAGTCCTTGGACGGAATTATTGGCGATGGCGAGCAAATGCCCTGGCACGTGCCGGAAGACCTCAAGCACTTTAAGGACGTAACCATGGGTGCGCCGGTCATCATGGGCCGGAAGACCTGGGAGTCGCTCAATCCTAAATTCCGCCCCCTTCCTGGCCGGGAGAATTACGTGCTCTCCTCCCGCACGCCCGGCCAGTGGTCCGCCGGCGCCCAGGTCATCACCGCTATGCCCCCGCTTTCCGACGCCTGGGTCATCGGCGGCGGCCAAATCTACACCGCCACCCTGGATCAGGTTGACCGCATTGAGGTCACCCTCATGGGCGTCAATATCGGGGATGCTTATGGCGATAGGTCCATCTACGCCCCCGAAATCCCCGAGGAATTCGGCCTCGCCCACAGCACCGACTGGCTCACCTCCGACAACGGTCACCTAGAGCTTCCGGACCAAGAGGCCAGCGATCTCCCCATCAAATACCGCTTTTTAACCTACGACCGAAAGGATGCAGCCTAATGTCTGTTACTACCCCAGAAACCAACTCCGACGTCACCATCTTCTACGCCGATTGGTGCCCATTCTGCGCCAAGCTGATTAAAAACCTGGACCGCACCGAAACCCCATACGAGCTTGTCGACGTCGAGGCCGACAACACCGAGGACATCAACGCTTGGATTGAATCCGTCAACGACGGCAACCGCATTATCCCTACCGTCCTCTACTCCGACGGTACCCACGAGACCAACCCACCAGCTTCCTCCGTGCGCAATAAGCAGAAGGAATTGGCCGAGAGCTAATCCAAGCCCCAGCCATTTCGGGGCGCCCCTGCCCCACTGCTATGATTAGCCAAGTTGCACTAGCAACTCCCAGCCCCAGTAGCTCAGGGGATAGAGCACGGCTCTCCTAAAGCCGGTGTCGGTGGTTCGAATCCACTCTGGGGCACAATGTGAAGTCTCGAGACATCGTTCCGATCGGCGTCTCGAGACTTTTCCGATTATTCAATACTCCGATCTAGCTGCCCCAAGCATATAAGGCGCTCACGTAGACTAAGCCTATGCACTTACTCCTCGCCTCATACCTACACCCAGAAATCAGCAAATACATTTCGGGTCGAGTGCTGTACATCGATGATGCTGCCGCGGGAATGAGCCAAGCCCCGTTCGCCCAAACAGAGTTGACAACCATTCGCAATGCGGCAGAGGAACTAATCCCCTTAACCGTGGCGCAGGCGCAACCGAGCGACATACGCAATGAAATCAACTTAGCCGACTGTATCTATGTTGCGAGCGGCGAGGCATTCCGTCTCCTTGATGCGCTGAGACTCACTGGTACCGACCACCTGCTAGTTGAAGCGGTCCAGAACGGCACGCTTTACGCTGGAAGTTCTGCCGGCGCAATGGTTGCAGGACCTTCAATCGAACCGGCATCAATCATGGACGATCCGCGGACGGCACCGCAGCTCACCGACCGCACAGGACTAAATCTCACTCCGTATGTCATTATTCCCCACGCCCAAGGAACGACTGGTCCTTATTCTATAAACGTCATCAGTGAAACTGTTGCGCAGTACGGACAAGATTGGAATCTCCTACTGCTGAGGGATGGGCAAGCCCTCTTAGTTGAAGGCAGAAAAACTTTGCTCATCTAATCCGCCCAGGAAAACAACAGACTTACACTAACTTTCTGGCAATAAATCAGTTCGATTGCTCCATGGAACTGCTTTCGTTCGCGGCACGGCGAACCCGCATCGCACTAACAAAGCCCAGCGCCAGGAATGCCGTTGCAGCAAGAAGGGAGTAGCGGGCGGCGCCGGTCATGCCGTAGCTAAGCGCCTGCACCACAACGCTGGTCTGCTCGCTAAAGGGACTATGCCCGCCTTGAACGCGCAGTTCTGCAATAGCGGAACCAGCTGATTGGCGCGTTGCTTCTGCTATGCCAGCGGCACCCGGCCCCATGATGCCGGCCGCCTCCAGCGTCTTGGGCAGCGTTAGCCCAAGTGCCATGGAAAATACCGACCCAGAAACCGCAGTGCCCAGCGCGGAACCGACTTGGCGGACCGTACTCTGGGTAGCCGAAGCCTGACCGAAACTATTCACCGGAATCTCGCTGAGCAGCGTACCCATCAACTACACAGGCACAAAGCCCAAGCCGTAGAGCGTCAATGGCAAGTCAATGATCCAACCGCAGCCACGCCAGAAATGAACGCTTGCGACCCCAGCTATCGGCAATCATTCCTGTGGCCCACAACAGCGCTGCATACAGGACCGCATACAAACTATTACCCCAGTGCGCATGAGTTAGGTTCAGTCTCGCCGTGGAGGCACTGTGCCTATTCAGTAGCCATCTCGCTCATCATTAGTCACCTGCTACGGGTTGGGCCTCAGCCTCTTGAGCCTCGTTGATGGCATTGCCTAGTGCTGCAATGAATGCAATCAGGCCAATCGTAATGAGGATATGACCAAGACCAGCAATCCCGGAGATCATTGCAGTGGACTCCTCCCCCAATACGGTCAAGCACCCGTGCCAGATCATGACGCCGACGGTGACGACCACGCCGACGTTATACAGCCAAAAGAACGCATTGAACTGACCACGATTGCGTGACAGACCAAAGACCTTCTCCAATAGCAAGAAGATAAGGCTCATCATGAAACCGAGCGCCAGCAAGTGAGTATGCGCCACGCTCAGCTGAGTGAACTCACCCTCGGGGAAGTCATTGGCACGCGTGAATTCGCGGTAGAAGACCCCGGCCCCCAATCCCAAGACAAGGTAGAAAATAGATGCCCAATACAAAGCTTTCATGGTCATTCTCCTTCCCAACCGCTGCCACGGCCGGATTAGCGACGAATCAAATACTCCAAGGACTCATCTTTCTACATCTGTTCCGGCTTTGAATCGCAGGGCTGGTTGAAACTGCAATCAACCAGTTGGTTGACCACAGACGCAAATGAAAACGAAAGCATTCCCCAGTCCCTCGCCAAGCCCAGTATTAACAAATAAGCCAAATTTACCCTCGAACAGAGATCGTTTCGGGATTTTCCCGTTATAAGTTTTATCGAAACCCACCTCCACGCACCGTGCCTTTTTCAATTGCCTGCAATACATTGACGATTTCAGAATGTCTACAGACAAAACCGTGCTGTCAAGGGGTGAATGCGCCACTTCGACCGGGAGGTAGTTGTGACGCGTTGGACTCCGAAGGATGTTAAGG